>JAWXBX010000216.1:0-4108 GCA_034440415.1 Gemmatimonadota bacterium
CCAACGGGATGCGCCTGGCTCAGATCCATCCGGCAGGCGCTGAGCAGCCGTGCGGCGGCGCTCCGCAGCCCTGCCGCGGAGATCCGGCTTGCCTGCACGACAGAGAGGGTGGTCGTGTCGGGTCGGCCGTTATCGCTCAGGCGATATTGCAGCACGCCTTCGCCATTCAGAAAGCCGACCGGCACGGTCGGTGCTTCGCACTTGCGCAATGCATAGCTGGGCTCGGTGAGCGCTTGGGCCGGCAGCGGCGCGGTCGCAGCGCAGAGCAGCAAGCCAACCAGCGGGGACTGTCGTCCGATCATCGGTTTGATCCTCAAGGAGACCCGCCAAGCCATTCCCGCATCTGCCCCGGCGTCAGGTTGCCGCCGCAGAGCACCGTCGCCACGAGCTGGCCGCTGAACCGGCGACGATCTTCCAGGATGGCGGCGACACCCGCCGCTCCGGAGGGTTCGACCACGAGCCCAAGATGCTGGTGCAGCAGCCGCATGGCCTGGAGGATAGCGGCATCGGAGACCAGCACGACATCGTCCGTCGTCCCGGTCATATCGCCCACCGCCTCCGCCACCGGCAGCCGAACCCCGATTCCGTCGGCGATCGTGTCGATCCGCTCATGGGATACGATCTGGCCCGCCTTCCACGAGTCGTACATCGCTGGCGCGCCCCGTGCCGCGACCCCGATCATCTGCGTCGCGGGCGCGTGCGCCTTGACCCAGCGGCCCATGCCGGTGAGCAGCGCGCCGTTGCCGAGCGAGACGAGCATGGCATCGAACGGCGCCGGCCAGCGAAGCAGCTCCATGGCGATGGTCGCGGCGCCTTCGCCGGTGCCGGGCTCCAGGCTGTCCTCCACCATCCGGACGCCCGACTCGGCGGCGACGCGCTTCGCCTCCAGCTTGGCGGCGTCGAAGTCCTCGCCATGTAGGCGCACCTCTGCGCCGAGTGCGCGCATCCGTTCCAGCTTGAGGGGATTGGCGTTGACGCTGGCGTAGACCGTGAGGGAAACGCCCCGAGCCCGGCTGGCCCAGGCCATCGCCTGTCCGAAATTGCCGGCGCTGGCGCAAGTCAACCTGCTGCCGGGGCGACACCCGAGAGGACCAGCTCCGCGCCGCGTCCCTTGAACGACCGGATCGGGTTCAGGCTCTCGACCTTCACGACCAGCCGGCAGCCGAGCAGGTCGTCCAGCACTTCCGCGTGATACTGCGGCGAGTCGAGGAAGACGGGGTTGATGATGCGCGACGCGGCGGCGATCCGCTCCAGGGAAAGGCGATGGGTCATGGTGCCGGCGGCTTGAGGTACAGCCCTGGTTTCATGATTTCCATCAGTGCCTGCGGCCTGGCCGGCGGAGTGAAGCCGAACCTCGCGTAGAACGCATGGGCATCCCGTGTCGCCAGGATGACGCGCCGCAGTCCCTGCAGGTCGGGGTGGGCCACCACACACTCCATGAGCCAGACGCCGAGCTTCAGACCGCGGTACTCCTCGAGAACATAGACATCGCAGAGGTAGGCGAATGTGGCCCGGTCGGTGATCACGCGGGCCAGGCCGATCTGCCTCTCGGCGTCATACAGGCCAAACGCCAGCGATCCGTCGAGCGACCGTGCGACCAGCTCGCGCGGGATGCCCTCGGCCCAATAGCTCGCGGTCAGGTAGGCGTGGATGGCGTCGAGGTCGAGGCGGGCGGGATCGGTACTGACCTGAAAGGTGTCGCGTGCGTGCTGGAAGACGGAAGCCGTCATCTCAGCCGTCGCGACTCACGGCGCAGTGGCCGAACTGTCGCGACCGTACAGCGAGGCCATCTCCTTGAGGATCTGAGTCATCCGCTTGGCGACGGGATGGTCGAGCGGCACCTGCTGCTCGAGGTCGCGGTTGGTCCGGCTCGGGTCGGCTACCGGCCGGTAGACGGTCTCCAGCGTCACCTTGCTGAAGCTGGTGCGGTACGGATCGATCCAGGCGCGCACCTGTACCACATTCGGGCCAAGTGGGCGGGCGGTCGACCGCTGCTTTGAGGTGGCGTCGAACCAGTCGGTCTCGACGAAACCGTCGCGCACCTCCACCCGGCTCACCGGCAGCGAATCGCTGCGCAGCACCTCGGCGATCTCCGCCGTGGTCGCTTTCACCCCCAGCTCGATCTGGGCCTGCGCCGCACCGGTGACCGGCGCGAAGAAGGGCCGGGTCGTTGTGGCGTGACAGCCGACGAGGAGCAGGGCGGAGAGCAGAAGGACCCTGGGGACGAGCCCCGGTTTCATCATTCTACCTCCCTCTTCCTCGGCGAGGCGCATCTCACAACCCCAGCGCCGAAGAGACCGGCGGATCGACGGTGTAATCGTAGAATCCCTGTCCCGATTTCCGGCCGGCGAGGCCGGCGAGGACCATCCGCCGGAGCAGCGGGGGCGCGGCGTACCGCGTCTCATGATACTCCTCGAACATGATGTCGCCGATCTTCGCCAGGGTGTCGAGCCCGACGAAATCCGCCAGCGTGAGCGGGCCCATCGGGTGGCCGGCACCGAGCCGCATCGCCAGGTCGAGGTCGGTGATGCTGGCGACGCCATGCTCCAGCGCGCGGATGGCGTCGAAGATGTAGGGCACCAGCAGCAGGTTGACGATGAAACCGGAGCTGTCGCGGGCCGCGACCGGCTCCTTGCCAAGTCGGCGCACGAAGGCCGTCGCCCGCATCACAGTGTCGGGACTGGTCTGCACACTGCGGACGACTTCGACCAGCGGCATCAGCGGGACGGGATTGAAAAAGTGCAGCCCGATCACCCGGTCCGCCCGCTCCGTCGCCGCCGCCAGCGCCGCGATGGTCAGGCTTGAGGTATTGGAGGCGAAGATGGTGGTCGCCCCGATCCGCGGCTCCAGCTCGCGGAAGAGTGCGGTCTTGAGGGCCAGGTCTTCGGTGATTGCCTCGATGATGAGGCCGGCCGGCGCCAGCGCGCTGAGCTCGGTGGTGAAGTGCAGTCGGTCCAGGGTGGCGGCCTGGTGCGCGGCGGCGAGCTTGCCCTTCTCGACCAGCTTGGCCAGCGACTTCGTGATGTTCGCCTTTCCCCGGCCGATCGCGGCGTCATCGGTATCCCGCACCACCGTCTGGTACCCGGCGACCGCCGCTGCCTGTGCGATGCCGCTGCCCATGAGGCCCGCGCCGAGCACACCGACCACCAGGTCCGTCGGCTCGCTCATGGCTTTAGCGCTTTCCGCACTTCGCTGAGGACGGCGCCCATCAGGCCCGCCGCATCGGCGGGCACGGCGTGGATCGGCTTGACGGCACCGCGCTCGAGGTGATCCAGCGCGCGCTCCAGCCCGAGTAGTGCGCGCTGTGCGACGGGGCGGAAGAGGCGTGACATCCCCAGCCCGAATCCGATGACCAGCGGAGCCGGCAGGAAGGCCGCCCACGCAAAGGGGGAGAGCACCCCGAGGATGATGCCTGCCGCTCCGCCCACGCTGGCGATGGCCATGATGCCTCCGACGTACCCACTCCGTGTCGGGCGCAGGTCGGCCGACAGCGCGACGTGGCAGAAGCCCGGTTCGAGTGGCGAGATGGTCGCGCTCACCAGCTGAGCCCGCGAGAGCATGAAGGGGGATTTGCCGGTCAGGACCGCGGCGGAGCGTTTGAGCGCCGACTGCATCCCGCGCACTGGCTCCCAGGTGATCCGGCCGGGCTGCTGCCGCTGGACCGTGAGCAGCTCCTGATCGTCCATCCACCGCAGCAGCCGTTGCTCGATTGTCGCCCCCTCGCCCTGGATCACCCGCTCCGCCGAGATGACCGCGCTGCCCATGGCGCTGTCGAGCCAGCCCTTGCTGGGCGGGAGCTCGGTGTGGGAGCGTTCTTCCAGCAGCGCCTGGCGGAGGTGGCGCTCGGGAATGCCGACGTCCTTGCCGAGGGCGAGCAGCTCGTCCTTGGTGAGGCCGTCGTCCAGGTCGCGCTCGCCGGTTTGCAGCTCGGTGGCACGCTGGATGATTCGTTCGATGGCGGCGCGGTCGACCCGCTCGGGGAGGTTGGGCACGGTCGAAAGATAGCCGAGGCGACTAGGCCCGCTCCACAAGCACCGCCTGCCCCTGGCCTCCACCGATGCAGGCGGTGCTTGTGGAGCGGGCCTAGTCGCCTCGGCTATCTTTCGAC
>JAWXBX010000217.1:0-5405 GCA_034440415.1 Gemmatimonadota bacterium
CACGGGGAGCTGCTCGTGAGCCCCGCGCCCAGGCTGTGGCATGAGGAGGTTGCCGCCCGGTTGCAGGAGATGGTGCGCGCGTACCTTCGAGGCGAACCTGTCGGACTCGCCATTGGCTCCCGCTCCGACCTCTCCTGGGGTTTGAAGGATGTGCTGGTCTCGCCCGATCTCTTCGTGGTACCACTGGACGAGGCACGCCAGCTCGACTGGCTCACGCTTCGCACCGTGCTGCTCGCGGCGGAGGTGCTCTCGCCCTCCTCCCTGCGGGCCGACCGCTTCACCAAACGGCGGCTCTATCAGGAGCGGGGAGTACCGCTCTACTGGGTGGTCGATCCTGACGAGCGGTGCGTCGAAATCTGGCGGCCGGACGATGATTTCCCCGCAATCGAGCGTGAGACGCTGGTATGGAATCCGGCCGGCGCGAGCGCACCTTTCACGCTCGAACTCACCGAGCTGTTTCGGCCGATCTGAGCCCACACCCCGCCTCGGGAATTGATCAGGGCGCGCGGAACAGCCAGGCCAGCTCAAGGTCGAATGGCGCCGAGGCTCCCTCCGGGTGCCAGGCCAACCGGTCCCGTCGGATCACCGGAAATTCGGCCTCCGGGGTCCACTCCTCAACCTGCTCCGTCTCCGGATCGACTACCCAATAGAGCGGAATCCGCTGGCGCTGGAACTCGACCCGCTTGGTGTACCGGTCGAACCGCCGCGAGGAGGGACTCAATACCTCCGCCACGAGCAACAGGTGCCGGACCCGCTTCCAGTCCAGGCCGCACATCTCTTCCGGTGGCACGACAAAGACGTCCGGCTCCACCTTGGTGTGGGTACCGAACACGATGTCGCCCCGAGATCCGAGCACGGTCCCGACTCGTTCCCGGTCCAGATAGTTGGCGAGTGTCTGAATGAGCCGCGCCACCAGCAGTTCGTGACGCAGCCGGGGCGCCGGAGTCACCAGCAACTCCCCGTGGACGACCTCGTAGCGACGGCCGTCGTAGGGGAAGGCGATGACTTCTTCGGCGGTGTAGTGGAGCGGCGATGCCATACCCATAGTATCAGAGCCTCGGCGCGGGAAAGGCAAGAGGCAGCGTAAGTCATGCCCCATACTGCCGCAGGGGACGCGCAGGTGTGGCACCGGATTCACCCCCGACTGATCACTTTCCCGCCGGCGCGGCGGCGCCGTTCAGGCGTGAACTCACGGAGCTGTTTCGGCCGATCTGAGCCCACGCCCGCGCCTCGGGGTGAGTCAGGGCGCGCGGAAGAGCCATGGCAGATCGAGCTGGAACGGAGCGGCAACTCCCTCGGGGTGCCACCGCAGCCGATCCTGCGCGAAGATCGGGCTCTCGTGCCCTACTGACCAGACCTCGACCAGGTGCTTCTCGCCATCGACCACCCAGTAGGGCTCAACACCCTGACGGAGGTACTCGACCCGCTTGGTGAAGCGATCAATTCTGGTCGAGGAGGAGCTGATCACTTCGACGATGAGCAGCGGCCGGCGCACCTTCGCCCAGTCCAGCTGTTTCACGTCCATCGCGGACACCACCATGATGTCGGGCTCGAAGTGGGTGTGGCGGCCGTACTCGATTTCGCTCCGACTGAACGCGATCCCGATCGACTGCTCCTCGGTGTACCGGATCAGGCTGGAGAGCAGCCGGTTGACCAGCACCTCATGCCACATCGCCGGTGCCGGCGTCACGAGCAGTTCCCCGTGCACCAGCTCGTAGCGGTTTCGGTCCGGAGGGAAGGCCCGCAGGTCCTCGACGGTGAGATACAGCGGCGTTGCCATGCCCATACAATGGGGTCCTCGGCGGCGGAACAGCAAGAGGGAGCGGGAACCATCCCCTATCCTGCCATAGACCTCCCACCGCCACGTGACCGAAGTGACGCCGGCCGGATCATTCTCCGGCCCGCACCACCTCCACCAGCCCGACCCCCTTCTCCTCCGCCACCAGGCGGCCCATGGCCACATTCGCGTCGTGTTCGAAGATGACCCGCCAGCCTCCCGCCACCGCGTCGCGCAACAGCGCCCGCTTCGATTCAAGCGTGCGCAGCGGTTCCAGGTCGTAGCCCATGATCCACACCAGCGGGAGGTGGTGATGGGTGGGCATGACATCACCGAGGAACACCGCGGTCGCCCCGCCGCTGCTGACGACGATGCTCTGATGCCAGGGAATGTGGCCCGGCGTCAGCCGGGAGGAGATGCCGGGGAGGATCTCGCCATCTCCCTCGATGAGGCGCCACCGGTTGGCGGCGGCGATGGGTTCATAGTTGTGCGGCAGGTAGCTCGCGCGGGTACGCTCGTTGGTGTGGCGGGCAAACTCCAGCTCGTTGCGCTGCACGACGTAGGTCGCGTGGGGGAAAGCGAGACGGGTCGGCGATTGGGCGGTTGGGCGATTGGGCGATTGGATCGATGCGTCGGGCCCTGCGCGCAGGGTGTTGCCGCCGGCGTGATCGAAATGCAGGTGGGTGTTGATCACCCAGCGCACATCTCCCGGCAGGAAGCCGGCGGTCGCCAGCGCGTCCTCGAGCTGGGTGGCCCCCTCGAGCCCGGCGTTCTCCAGTCCATATATCTCGAGGAACTTCGGCTCCTCCTTGTTGCCGGCCCCGGTATCGACCAGGACCAGCCCCTCGGGATGCTCGATCAGCAGACAGCGCATCACCAGCGGAACCCGGTGCTTCTCGTCCGGGGTGATCTGCCGCGACCACATCGTGCGGGGGACGACACCAAACATGGCGCCGCCGTCCAGCCACAACCGGCCGGCTTCGAGCAGGTGGCAGCGGAGGGTGCCGACGGAGAAGGTGTGGGAGAGGGTCACCCGTTCCCACTA
Source organism: Gemmatimonadota bacterium (assembly GCA_034440415.1). Lineage (GTDB taxonomy): Bacteria > Gemmatimonadota > Gemmatimonadetes > Gemmatimonadales > GWC2-71-9 > JADJOM01. The sequence continues at coordinate 2,823 of JAWXBX010000217.1, forward strand.
CCCTTCCGCTGCATCGCTTCAAGATCGGACAGGCTCCGTGCCCCGCGTTCACGGGCCAGGCGGAGCAGTCGCTCCAGCAGCTGTGCCGTGACCAGCGCGTCGCCCGCGGCACGATGGCGCGCGGGATTCTCCAGCGCGAAATGCTCGCTCAACGCGTCGAGACTGCGCGAGGGCAGATCGGGGAGGAGCCGCCGGGCCAGCCGCACGGTGCAGAGCTGCGGCCCGATCAGACCCAACCCACGGTTGCGCCGGACCTCGGCGGAGAGAAACGCCCAGTCGAATCGGGCGTTGTGGGCGACAAAGACCCGCCCCGCCAGGGCGGCGAGCAGGGCATCGGCCACCGCGTCGAACAGGGGAGCGTGGCGCACGAGCTGATCGGTGATGCCGGTGAGCATGGCGATGCGCGGCGGGATGGAGATGCCGGGCTGCACCAGCGACTCGAAGACCAGTTCGCGCCGCTCCCCCTGCAAGATGACCACGGCGACATCCGTCACCCGGTCGGGACCGGTGGCGCTCATGCCGGTGGTCTCGACATCCACCACCGCGAAGGCGCACTCCTCGATCAGCGGCGACCCCTGCGCCTCGGGCGTCAGGGCCCAGCGGCCATCGTCGAGCTGCCGCACGCGAGGATCAGAGGCGAAGAGCGCTACCGCCAGCCGCTCCGCGACGCTGACCGGTGCGTTGGGCAGCAGCAGGATCTCGCGGGCGAGCCGGTCGGCGCCGCAGGGCGCCTGCGCCATCAGCTCGAGCGCCCGGTCCACCAGGGTCCGCTCGGGGACGCTCGCGAGACCGGTCACAGCGGCTTCCGCCGGAGGGGGAGCGTCATGCAGCGCGGCCCGCCGCCCCCCCGCACCAGTTCGTCGCCCTCAATGGTGATGACGGTGCGGTGCTTGGTGTCGAGCCAGTCGTCGAACGCCACGAAGTCCACGCTCGGCACCACCTTGAATCCCGCGGCGCGCAGCGCCTCAAGCGTCGCCTCGTTGCGGCGATAGCTGACGATCATGCCGGGCTTCAGTGCCACGAAGTTGCAGCCCGAAGTCCACTGCTCGCGGTCCTGCATGGTGCGCCGCTCGCCACCGGCAAAGATCGGCTCGAGGGGACAGCCCACCGCCTTGAGGGCAGCAAAGAAATTGGGCATCTCGTGCACCTCCACCTCACCCTTCTTCCGGTGCAGCACCGCACGACGCTCGGGACCCAGGAAGTAGGGCGGGTAGATGACGCAGAGTTCGCGGTCCACCTGGGTGAACAGCATGTCGAGGTGGATGGCGGTGGGTTCCTTGGGCATCACCACAACCAGCACATCGGTGACGCCGGTCTGCTCGAACAGCACCGCGCAGAGATTGTCGAGTGCGGCAGGACTGGAGCGCTGACTGAAGCCGACCACCACGAGATCGGGCCGGAGCACGTGGATGTCGCCGCCCTCCAGGGTGTAATCGTTGCGGCGTTCCTCGGAGCCATCGTACAGCAGACCGGCGTTGGCGCAGGCGGGATGAAAGGCAAAGAGCGTCTTGATGACCAGCTCCTCGGTCCAGCGCACGCCGTAGCGCATGGAGCCGACCACCGCATGGCCGCCGATCACCACCCCGATGTCGCGGGGAAAGAAGAGGTTGGGCAGCGGGGGCAGCACGTAACCGACGGTGTTGATCGCCCGCGCGATCGCGCCGCCCTCCGCCTCCACCCCCTCGATAATCAAGCGGGCGAGGGCGCCAGCGGGAAGATCGCTCAACTGGCGCCCGAGGCCTTCCGACGGCACGACGTCGAGCGTGGCGCGGACGAAATACTCCCGCGCCTCCGGCCGCTCCAGCGCCTCCGCCAGCAGGTCCGCGATCTGGTATACCCTGGCGAATCGCTCCAGCACCGCCACGAAGCGGCGATGCTCCCGCTGCGCCCCGTCGACCTGGATCAGGTCCTCGTAGAGATAGTCGCCCTTGTTGCCGGGCGTGACCGCCCGCAGCTCGGCGCCCGGGGTGTGGACCAGGACGGATTCGAGCTCGCCGACTTCGGTGGAGATGAGGAGGGGGCGGGGTGTGGGCATCGGTGGAAGCTAGCAGGTGGCAGGTGGCAGGTGGCAGGTGGCAGGTGGCAGGTGGCAGGACGGACGGTGCTATCCGGGCGACACTCTGGCGAGCAGCTTCCTTCGTAGACCGGCCAGCATCCTGCCGATCTCTTCTGCGGCGACGAGGATTACCTTCGCCTCGTCCGCGGCGAGAAGTCCCAGGCGCTGGGCAATTATGGTCTCCGTCTCCAACTCTTTCACGGAGCCGTTCGCGATCAGGAGGTACCGCAGGAACTCACGCTGGGTGCCTCGCCCCCTGCCCTCAGCGATATTCGCGGCGATAGAAACCGCAGCCCTTCGCGCCTGGGACGACAAGCCATATCGTTCGGACGACGGGAACCGGGCGGTTGAAGCGTATACCACTTCGACGAGATCAATACTCTTCTGCCAGACCAGGAGATCACGGTAACTGCTGAATGTCATGAGCAGGGAGAGGGAGCAACAACATAGGGCCGTCCCCCAGAGCGGTCGAACCATAACAACGCAGCGGGGTAGCTAATTTCTCCTGCCCCCTGCCCCCTGCCCCC
>JAWXBX010000218.1:0-8911 GCA_034440415.1 Gemmatimonadota bacterium
CAGGTGGCAGGTGGCAGGTGGCAGGTGGCAGGTGGCAGGTCGGAGAAGGCGGTTGCTGCCTCCTGCTACCTGCTACCTGTCCCCTGGTTTCCGTCAATAAACGTCCGAAACCACAACTCCAGATTCAGCAGGCCCCACAGCCGGCGGCTGAACGCGCCTTCGTAGGCCATCTGCTTCTCGACTTCCCCGACATCGAACAGTCCGCGCTCACGGCAGCGTTTGGACAGCAGGATGTCGGCGAAGAAATCGCGCGCCGAGCCACGGGCCCACAGGTGCAGCGGTACCGGGAACCCCATCTTGTCCTTGCGCTGCAGCACCGGCGCCGGCAACAAGTCGCCGATGGCCTTCTTGAGCAGGTACTTGAGCTCGCCGCCCTTGAACTTCATCACCGGCGGGAGGCTGCCCATCAGATCGGCAAGCCGGTGATCCAGCAGCGGCACCCGCGATTCCAGCGATGAGGCCATCGTGACCCGATCCTCGACCTGGAGCAGGGCGGGGAGGTTGGTGACCATGTCGTAGTGCGTCATCCGGTTGTAGTACGACTGCGTATCGGGATGATTGAACACCGCGCGGAACCGCTCAAAGATCGCGTCGCTCTGGTAGCTGGCGCGGAAGTCCGGCGCGAGCAGTGGGATGGCGCCACCGCTGCGGTCGATGAGCCGGAAATAGCGCCGGTCCATCTCCTCGAACAGCCCCGAGCGCCAGAACTGCTGCATCATCGGCGCGTACTGCTGCAGGGAGGGGAGGTTGGGCAGGATGGATTGCAGCGAGACGATGTGCTCGCCTTCTTCATTGCTCTGGTAGATCGCGCCCTTGATGGCCTGCTCGAAATACGCCACCAGGTAGCGCGCATAGCCGCCGAAGATCTCGTCGCCGCCCTGACCGCCGAGGACGACCTTGACGTGCCGGGCGGCGTGGCGGGAAACCATGTACTGCGGAAAGAGTCCCGGGCCGGCGACGGGCTCATCCATGTGATAGATCAGCCGGGGCAGGGTGTCGACGAACTCCCCCTCGGTCGGGGTGATGACATGCATCTCCGTCCCGTACCGCTCCGCCACCTGGCGGGCCCAGCCGGACTCGTCGAACTCCGGCCCCTCCGCGAACCGGCCGGTGAAGGTCTGCAGTCGTCCGGCCCCACTCCGCGCGGCCAGCGCCGTGATCAGACTCGAGTCGAGTCCGCCGCTCAGGTACGTCCCGACCGGCACGTCGCTCCGCATCTGCAGCCGCACCGCGTCGGCCAGCAGCCACTGCACCTGTTCCAGCCAGTAGCCCTCGGTGTAGCGCTGATCGACCCCGAACCGCGGCTCCCAGTAGCGCACCGCCCGGTGGGCGCCGGTGGCGAGGTCCACGAGATGGTACTCGCCGGGCAGCAGCTTGTTGATACCCGCAAACATCGTTCGCTCGCCGAGCACATACTGGAAGGTCAGGTACTCCTGGACCGCGTCCATCTCCGGTTCCGCCCGGACCTCGGGATGGGCCAGCAGCGCCTTGATCTCGGAGGCGAAGAGCAGCCGGGCCGCGGTGGCATGGACGTAGAGCGGCTTGATCCCGAAGTGATCGCGAGCGGCGATGACAAGACCGCGCGCCCGGTCCCACAGCAGGAAGGCGAACATCCCGTTCAGCCGCCGGATGCACTCCGGTCCGTATTCCTCGTACAGTTGCAGGATGACTTCGGTATCGGAGGTCGTGCGGAAGGTGCGCCCCCGCCCGATCAGCTCGGCGCGCAGTTCAACGTAGTTGTAGATCTCGCCGTTGAAAACGATCACCGAATGTCCGCTGGCCATCGGCTGGTGGCCGGTGCTCAGGTCGATGATCGAGAGGCGCTGATGCGCCAGCCCGACGGAGCCGTGCACCAGGTGGCCGGCATCGTCCGGCCCGCGGTGCCGCAGCGTCCCGGCCATGCGGAGCAGCGGCTCCGCCTCCACGGGCTGTCCATCAAGTCGGATGATGCCGGCGAGGCCGCACATGGAGGTGGCGGCGCTCAGGTGGCAGGCGGCAGCGGCACAACGCTCACTCGATGGGCTGTTCCTGCCACCTGCTGACTGCCACCTGCCACCTTTTCCACCATCCGTTCCCGCAGGCCCCCGCGCGCGATGATCGCCCGCGCGTGCGTGCTCATGTTCACCAGCTGGAAGTGGTCGCCCAGGATGCGCAGCACCTTGAGGAAGATCGCGATCTTCCGGGCGCCCGTCAGGTCCATGCCGGGAAAGAAGGCGAGTTCGCGCACCTGGTCGCCGCCCAGCAGGTCGAGTGGGTGGAGCAGGAAGCTCGGCTCGGTGCCCGTCGCCCGGCACGCCGTGAGCGCGGTCCGCAGGTAGGCGACCATCAGTCCCTCGGAGATCCGGCTGAGGTACAGCAGGTAGCTGAGATGAAACGGGACGCGTGCCACGGGCATGGTGGTGACCGGCAGCTCGAGCAGGGTCCGGCCCGAGGCCAGTCGCCAGCGATACGGATCGATGGGGCGCAGGCCGTCGGCCAGCGTGCCGAACAGCGCCCCGCGCTCCGCGCGCTGCTCCGTCGAGAGCTTCGCGGTCCAGAAGTAGTAGCTCCGCGCCAGCGGGCCGAGCCACGTAGGCAACGTGGAGGCATCGTAGAGGTAGCCCCGGTCCGCCAGCACCTCGAGCAGCATTGGGCTCCAGCTGTAGCCCGGGCCGCGGAATCCGACAGGGCGCTGGCCTGTCGCACGGGTCACCGCCACTTCGGCCCGCTCGATCTCCTCGGCCAGCTGGTCGGGCGAGTAGCGGTGCAGCCACGGCTCATGCTCGTAGCTGTGATTGCCGACCTCGTGGCCGCGCGCCGTCACCGACGTGAAAGCGCGCGCATTGACTTCGCGGTCGGCATCGACGCCGACGCAGAAGCAGGTGATGCCGAGTCCCAGGGTATCGAGCGCGTCGAGCACCGGGGGAAAGAAGGTGTCGAGATAGGTCGGGCGTGCCTCCCACCCCGGGTCCCCATGGGTCTTCATGTAGGACCAGAGATTGTCCACGTCGAGCGAGACGCTGGCCAGCGGGCGGGGATCGGTCATGACCGGACCGGCTCCGCCATCCGGGCCCGCGGGGTGAGCCGCGGGGCGAGGGCGGCAGCCTGCGCGTTGGCCAGCGCCACGGTCTCATTGAGGTTGAGCGTGCCGTTGGCGATCTGCGCCGAATTGGCGAGGTAGACCCCCGGCAGGCTGGTCACCAGCGCGGGCAGGCAGCGGGCCGTGAAGTCGAGGGTCGAGACCGCCAGCACCTCGCGGACCCGCGATACCTCGAACGCGAGCACCTGATCGCGGCGGAAGTCGGGATACATCCGTTCGAGGGCGGTGAGGAACTGTTCCCGCAGGGTGGCGTCATCGAGCCGCCAGGCCGGGTCGTCCTGAGTGAGGTAGCGCGGCAGGTAGACGAGATGGCGGCCACCGAATGTGGCCGGATCCACCAGCGTGGTCATCTCGATCACGGCGGTGAAGGGCACCCAGGATTCGGTGATGTTGGTGACGTAATACGTCGCGAGCGGCCGGGTCAGCAGCACCGAGGCGCAGACGATGCCCTGATAGGTGATGCCTCGGAGTCGCGCCGTCTCCTCCGCACTCAGCTGGGGGCACAGCGCCGCGGCCCGGCCGCTCGGCACTGTGAGCACCACATCATCGAAGGCAAGCTCCCCGCCGCCCGCCAGCTGCACCCGGAGGCGATGCGCTTCGCCCGTCCGGCCGACCCCGTCGTTGGGTCCAGTCGTGCTCACCTGGCTCACCGCCTGTCCGCACACCAGCGAGATCCCGCGCTCCTCCAGCTGCTCGCGCAGCCGTCGCAGCACCCGGTCGTAGCCCCCGGCGACGTAGCCGAACATTTCGCGTTTGATTCCCGAGCGCCGCGCCGCATACATCCGCGCGATGATCGCCCAGATGAACGCGGCACTCGCCACCCGGTAGTTCTCGCCCAGCTTGCTCTTCAGCAGCGGCAGCCAGATGCGCTCGAAGGTCCGTCGTCCAGACCAGCGTTTCAGCCACTCGGTGACCGGGATCAGCTCCAGCCGGCGGCCATCCTCGATGCGGGAGGCGTAGAGGATCGTGGCGGCGAGCCGCGCCTTGTCGATCAGCGAGAGCGGCGGAAACCGCAGGAAGTCCAGACTGGTCGAGAGCGAGTACATCCGCCCGTCAGTGTAGAAACCGGTGCGCGTCGTGCCCCAGCGCAGCTGGTCGGCCAGCCCGAGCTCCTCCAGCAGGTCGCGGAGGTGGCGGTCGGACATCAGGATCACATGATAGAACCGATCCCAGGTGACGCCGCCGATCGACTGGGGCGCGGCGAGCCCCCCCGGCTGGGTGGCGCCTTCGATGACCGTGACCTGGTGGCCCTGGGCCCGCAGCCGGAGCGCCAGGGTGAGTCCCAGGACGCCCCCGCCGACGATCCCGATGTCAGACATGCGAGTTGCTGCCGCTGATCCGGCGCTGCCGCACCGGTCCGCTGATGGGTCGCGGAATGGGAGGCTGACCGTCCGTCAGGCGCAGGGTCGTGAGCCGCACCAGCAGGCCCAGGTGACCGAGGATCGTGCGTACGATCGTCATCTTGGAGGTGCCCAGGACCCGCACTTTCAGGGTGGTGGGGTATTCCACGATCCTGCCCCCGGCGAGGTCCAGCCGGGCCAGGAACTCTGCGACGCCGAGGAACCGCGTGTCGCGCACCCGGATCTGGAGCGCGGCATTCCTGCGATACACCCGGCAGCAGCTGGTATAGGTTGAAAGCTTGTGATGCAGGATCAGGCGGTAGAGGCGGGACAGGGTGCGCGACAGGGCCAGTCGCCACCCGGGGACGTTCGACACCGCGCCGCCGGGATGGTACGGCGACGCCGTGACGAGATCGGCGTCGGTGCCGAGCAGCGGGATCATCGTACCCAGGATGAGCGGATCGTAGGTGCAGTCACAGTCGATCGACGCCACGATCTCGGTACCGGCCACTTCCATCCCGCTCCGGATGGCGCCGGCAATGCCGCGGTTTTCCGGATGGTGGACGATGCGGCAGTCCGGCCGGTCGCCGAACAGTCGGGCCAGCAGCGCGGCGGTGCTGTCCGTGCTGCGGTCGTCCACGAAAATGAACTCCAGCGCGAACCGGTCCGCGAGCTCCGCCTGCACGCTGCGCAGCGTGTTGGCGAGGTAGGGGAGGCTGTGCTCTTCGTTGTAGCAGGGAATCACGACGCTCACCGGAATGCGCTCGTTCGCCGGAGGATCCGTGGTGTTCTCCACCCGGAGGGCCACGTTGACGGCGGGCTCACGCAGTGGCGCCGGCGGAAGTGCCGCCTGCTGTGCCGCCGAGAGCCGGGTGGCCAGGCCGAGGTGATCCGCGATCGAGCTGAAGCGGTAGTGCTCGAGGAAGTACCCGACCCGTTCCGGCATCTCGGCCAGATTGCGATACGCCCGGACCCGCTCGAGCCAACTGGTGGCGCCGATCTTCGGCAGGTCCGGATCCAGTTCCCAGACGTGGAAATACATCACGTAGGGCGCGGTGTAGGTCCGGTGCCAGCGCGCCACCGCGCGCCGCACCAGGGCAGGGGGCAGCTGCCGGAACCAGTTCCCTCCCGCGATCGGCACCATCCAGCCGAAGTGTTCCACCGCCGAAATGGGGAATTCCCAGAGCACCCGATCGGCGGCCTGATGGGCATGGGTGAACCGGCGCCACGGTTCCGCCGCGAAGCGCCGGCCGACTGGACCAATGCTCGAATCGTAGTCGTACCCCTCCGCTGCAAGGACATCGAGCGCCCAGAGATCCTCGGGCCCGAACCAGTCGTCCGCCACCCGGTAGCCCACGATGCGCTGACCCGACGCACGTTGCAGTGCTTCCCGGGCCCGGAACAGATCTTCCCGGAACTCGCCCTGTGTCATCGCCCGGATGCTGCGATGGAAGTACCCCTTGCTGGCGATCTCGTGACCGCGCGCGGCAATGTCGGCGACCAGTTCCGGCATGTGGTCTCCGACCCAGCCCAGCACGAAGAAGGTGGCCTGCTGATCGTGGGCGTCCAGGAGATCGAGCGCGCGCCGTGTGTTCCGCTCCAGCCGTGATTCGAAGCGCTCCCATTCTCCGCGCTGAATCAGTCGATTGAAGGAACCGATCTGGAAATAGTCCTCCACCGCCACGGTGAGGAGATGTCGCTTGGAGGAAAGGGGGGCGCTCTTCATTAGGAGTGGCCGCGTGAGGTGCAATACCAATACCAGCGTTCCGTGCGTCGCCTTGTGGCTTGCCTCCCACAGAAGATAAGCCGCGAATCCGAATTGTGGTTAATTTACGGCACCGTGTTGTACCGCAGCAACATGCGGGAGCTCCCTTGTTCAGGCACCTGTACTGGCACCCGGCTTGCCCTTCGGGCCAGCAGGAATCCCCGGCTCCCTCATCATCCAGGTCATCCGCAGATGCGCATCGCCCCCGCTCGCGCTCCTCTCGACGCGGCACCCCTGACTGCATGGGCACGCGGGGTGGCTGTGGGTCTCCTCCTGCTGCATGGGGTCCTCGCCTGGCTGCTCCGGGCACCGATGCTCCGGACCGGGAACGATGATGCGACCTACCTGCTGCTGGCGCGCTCACTCCGTCAGTTCAGCTATCGCGACATTCACATCTTTGGCGCTCCGGTGCACTCGCAGTACCCGCCCGCCTATCCGGCGCTGCTGGCGCTGACGGGCGGGGGATTGGGTCTTGACCTGACCTGGCCCAGTCTGACGAGTGTCGCGCTGTCCACGATCGCGCTCGCGCTGATCTTCGATCTGGCCCGCCGGGTCATGCCCATCGGCTTCGCGCTGGTCCTGCTGACCTTGCTGGCGATCAACGCACCCCTGCTGAGCTATGCCGGCGCGGTGCGGAGCGAGATCCCCTACGCCACCTTCTCCATCGCGGCGATCTGGGCGTTCAGCGTCTGGCCGTCGAGCCGGAAGGCCCTGCGTGCTGGCGCCATACTCGCGCTCCTCGCCGGCCTGACGCGGAGCATCGGCGCAACACTGCTCGGGGCGATCGTGCTCTACTGGTTGTCCGAGCGGCGGTACCGGGAGGCGATCGGTTTCGCGCTCGCCTCGACCCTCACCCTCGGGGCGTGGATCGCGTGGAATTTCCTTGCGCCGGTGCAGTTCGCCCGGCGTTCCTATGCCGTGCTGGCGACGACGGTCGATCCCAGCCTGGTCGACAAGCCGTGGATCATCCTGATGAATCGGCTGGAGCGGTTCGGGACGGTGTATGCCCTCAGTTTCCCCGCGAATCTGAGTGTCCCCAGTCTCGAAGGCCAATGGATCGACAACGTCTTCTGGCTGGGACTGATCGTGCTGCTGGTGGGGGTCGGGTGCTATGCCTCCTGGCGGAGAGCCCCGCTGGTGGGGATCTACCTGGTAAGCTATGTCGTCTTCCTGGCGCTGTGGCCGACCAAGCTGTCCCGGTTCATCGTGCCGATCGTGCCCATTGTGCTGCTGCTTTTCGCCTGGGGGGCCTCGGCCATTGCCGACCGGTGGCGGCATCGCGCCGTCGTGGCAGGCTTTGCCGTGATCGCCCTGCTCCTGGTCGGGGAAGCGGTCTCGGAGACCGGGGCCCGGCTGCGGGCCGGGAACAACTGCGACCCCGCGGCAGTAGTCGTATCACCCAGCTGCCCCAGTGTCGACGAACAGAGTTTCTACCGGTTGATGGAGTATGTGCGCACCGAGCTGCCCGAGAGCGCGGTCGTAGTCACGACCAAGGAAGCGACACTGGGTATTTTCACCGGTCACCGGGTCATGCACCCCGACATGGCGCTCGCCCGATTCGGGGCAGATTTTCTCCCCGCGCTCCGCACCGGGGGGATTGAGTACCTGGTGATCAATCCACTGGTCCCCTCGCCCCTGCCGGGCACGCTGCTTCCCCGCTGCCGGGTGCTGGAACTGGTCCAGGATTTCCCGCCGCGGACGGCGCTGCTCCGGCTCCGGGCCGATTCCAGCGCCGCGCCCGACCCGCAAGCCTGTGCCGTGATCGCCCGGCTGGCGACGGACACGACATGGTTGGGCAATGCTTCTTAACGTGATGTGCCGCAATTGCTTGCCCCGATGATCGTGGCCATGGACCCAACCGGCGCCGAGGTGCCATTGGGTGGCACCGCCCTTGCTAGTTTACCCAGCCGTATTCCCTCCTTCCATGGTCCTAAGTCCTATTGCAGGGGAGATGGCCAAGTCCTCCGTGAAGTCTCCGTTGACCAGCAGCACGACCCGAAGTGAGGGTGACCACCACCCCTCGCTGGCACTGGTGCTGCTGGCGACCGCTGGACCAGAGGCGCTTCGGAGCGCCCTGCATGCCGTCGCCCCGGCGTGCATCGAGGCCGCAGCCGAACTCTGCGTGGTCTGGGATGGCGACACCTCGCCGGCGCTCGGCGAATGGCCCGGACTCGTGGCGCAATGCCTCCGGGTGGATGCGGCGAGCTCGGCCCAGGATCGACGTCAGCAGGCGGCTCGGGCGCTCGGCGCCGACATTCTATTGTTCACTGATGATCGGGCGGCTCTGCCGCTTCCCTGGCACGACATCCTGGCCTTCAGGCTCGGCCTGTTGCGGTCGGGGTCGGCCACCCCGGATTCGGGGGAGTGGGGCTCGTCGTTGAACACCGGCGACCATCCCGGTGGCGGTGCCCCTGCCTGAGGCGGTCTCGCCGGCGCTGACGGTCGTGGTACCATCGGTGAATGGCTGGGGCGATCTGATGGGTTGTCTGGAAGCATTGGAGGCAGAGCGGTCCGAGGTCTTGCTGGAGGTGCTGGTTCCGGATCGGCTGGGCAGCGCATTGCAGTCGGAGGTGCGGAGCCGATTCCCCTGGGTCCGGCTGTTGCCCGCTCCCGCGGAGGCCACGATTCCGCAGCTTCGAGCCATCGCCTTCGCGGAGGCACGCGCACATGGTCTTCACTGACCCCGACGGCCTCCCCCAGTGCCTCCGCCCAGGCGATGCCCCGCCG
>JAWXBX010000219.1:0-3818 GCA_034440415.1 Gemmatimonadota bacterium
AGTTGGAGCAGCAGCGTCGCGGCACAGAATGCCCAGGTCGGCAACTTCGGGGTGATCGCCCTTCAAGGCAGTCAGAACGGCACCACGATCATCATCACGCTCTACAACATCGATGTGCTCGGCAGCTACGACCTCGGCATGGGGCCGTTGAACGTCGGGGGGACCGCCCAGGTGTCCGACATCACGGGCCAGTTCTGGAGCACGCCGATTTCCGGCAGCGCCGGGACACTCACGCTCACCACCCTCACCCCGACGCGAATCGCGGGGACGTTTGCGTTCACCGCTGATTCAAGCTTCGGCGGCGCCAGGGGAATCCGCGCGGTCACCCAGGGCAACTTCGATCTGCTCCTGGCGCAGAACGGCAATACCTGGCCGCTCCCCGATCAGTACGGCAACATCCTCAACGGCACCGTGGGCGGCAGTCAGTGGAAGGCCGCGAATGTGGTGATCACTCTGCTCGGGACCGGGCTGGTCATCGCGGCCAGCAACACCCAGTACTCGCTCTCCATCGGCAAGACCCAGTTCGCCGGCGTCGGCAGCTACACTCTGGGAAACCAGGCGAGTGATCCGGTCGTGATCATGCAGGGCCCGGGCACCAACCCGAATGGTTCGCTGAATTGCTGCTGGGGCGGGGGGCTGGGCAATACCGGCACCCTCGCCGTCACGAGCCTCACCGCGACCCGCATCCAGGGGACGCTGTCGGCCACGCTGCAGCCAATGGCCGGGTCGGCGGCCTCCGGGACACTCGACCTGTCGAACATCGCCTTTGACATCGGCCTGCCCTGAGCGTATGCCGCGCGACGGCTGCAGTACCCTGTCTTCCTTCAGTCTACCAGGAGTACACCATGTGGAATTTCATCACCGGACTCTTCTCGCTCGTGCTGTGGATCGGGATTCCCCTCCTCATCTTCGCGGCGTGGACCTACAACAAGTTGCAGCGCCAGGCGCAGGAGGTGCGTGAGGCGACCTCCAACGTACAGGTGTCCGTCAGCAAGAAGCTCAACCTCCTCAACCAGCTGGTGGACATCGTGAAGAGCATGCAGGAGAGCGAGCAGTTCACCCACCTCAAGGTGGCGCAGGACAACTCGGCGATGGCGCTGGCGGCCGCCTACCAGCAGTCCGGCTCGCTGCTGGCCAGCTTGCAGGGAGCGGCGGAACGATTCCCCAACCTCAAGGCCAACGAGCAGTACCACCGGCTGACCGACAGCATCCAGCACTGCGAGCTCGACATCCAGCGGACCCGCGAGATCTACAACGGCACCGTCAAGCACTACAACAACGCCTACCTCGGCTTTCCGACGGTGCTCATCGCGCCGTTCCTCGGGTTCTCCAAGGCGCCGTATCTCGAGTTTGATGTGTCAGGCAATGTGGACGCGACATCGCTCAAGGCATTCCAGACCGACGACGGCGAGCGGCTCAAGCAGCTGCTGGCGGGTGCGGGTGGGCATCTGGCCGGCGCCACCAAAGCCCTGGCCGGCACGGCGGGGCAAGCCGGAAAACTGCTTGCGTCCGGCGCCGGCCAGGCCGGAAAGATGATCGCCGCGAAGATGGCCGAGCAGAATACGCAGGCCGCCGCGACCTATTTCTACCTGCCCAAGGGTGGCGTACCCCGTGGGCCGGTGCCGCTGCCCACGGTGCGGGAGCTGATCCAGCGCGGGGAACTCGAAGCGGAGGTACTCGTCGCCCGCACCGGCTCGGAAGACTGGCAGCCGATGCCGGCGGTCGGAATGGAGGGGTAAAACGTCGGGGCCGCGTGTAGGGGCCGCATACATGCGGCCCCTACACGCGGCCCCGACGTGGGTCCCGGCGCTCAGTCACGGTTGAGTTTCCGGCGCTTCCGGATCTCGCGCACCACGACACCGACTGCAGCCAGTGTACCCACGATCAACCCGGTCTTGGCAGCTTTGCGACTCACCTTCTTCACCGTCCGCACCTTGCCCTCCACCGACTTCTTCCCCTCGGCGACCAGCACCTTGGTCTCCACCCGCTCATAGGCTCCCCGCGCAGCCTTCTTCCCGCGCGCGAGCAGCTTCTCCGTCAGCTTCGGCATCAGTGCCTCCGTGGACCCGTTGGGGGAATGCCCCTCTGCTGGGTCTGTTTCTTCCCATGATGGGGAGACGATCGTGAAGCGGGGCTTAGGAGTGGATGAAGAGAACGCCGGAGCTCGAGCCCCCCGACTAAGCTACTGCTTCTGGAGGGTTATGGTGACGGGGAACCCGCCGATGGTGCCGGTCAGAGTGGCCGTTGCCCCCTGGATCGTGTAGGTCAGCAAGCCCTCATCCGGAGTTCCGGGATCGAAAGTGAGCGTGGTGGCTGTGTAGGTATAGGGTCCGGTATCGCTGCAATCCGGGCCGGGGGTGCAGATGCCGACCAAGTCGTTGGTGATATCAAAGGTGTAGGTGCCCCCAGGGGCAAGGTCGATTGCGAAGGTCATTCCGCCGGCGATCACGTCGGTGCCCTGCACCATGAAGCTGGTCACATCCCAGGCAGTGACGATGGCATTGCCGGGACCGATGACACCTCCATCCGAGCCGCAGCCGGAGAGGGTTGGGGCGAACGTGGCGGCGGCACAGAAACCGGCGACGGCAAACGCTCGAGTGATGCGCATACGAACCTCCTTGGGCCCGTGAATGAGGGCAATCCGTTCCGCGGCGATCCAATCCTTGCGTAATGATCCGTGTCGAGGGAGCCGCCGTCAAGTAATGAATTTCCCGGTCGAGCGTGCCGTGCAACATGTGGCCGCCGGAACGGCGCCGCTGGTGATCGGCGAAGCCTTCATCCTGGAAGGAGTGCCGGCCGTCGTGCTGGGCGTGGTCGCGTACTTCTACTTCTACAGCTTCTCGTTCTGGTTCCCGACGATGCTGAAGCGCCTGTCGGGCTTCTCCGACAGCACCGTCGGCCTCCTGGGTGCCCTTCCCTTGGTGGCGGCAGCCGTGGCGATGCAATTGAATGGGTGGCACTCCGACAGGACAGGCGAGCGGCACTGGTATGCCGCGGTCCCGTCCTTCATCGCGGCCGTCGCGCTGTGTGTTCTTGTGGTTCAGCCCCAGTCCATGGCGCTCTCGCTGCTGTTGTTCACGCTGGTCGGCGTGAGCAGTGCCTACATCTCGGCGTTCTGGGCACTCCCGACCGAAATCCTGAGCCAGTCGTCCGCCGCCGCCGCAGTAGGAATGATCAATGCCGTGGGGAGCGTGACGGGGTTTGCCGGTCCATACCTTTTCGGCTACCTGAACACCACCACAGGGTCCTTTTCCGCTGGGTTGGCTGTGATGATGGTCGCTGCTCTCAGCGGGGGGTTGCTGATGCTCGCCGTTCCAAGGAACACCCACATGGCGGGGGCTGCTCGATGACCGGTGTCCCGCCTGGCCTGGCCAGCGCCCTTCAGGACCGCGACCGCATCACCCGCGCGTTCGGCCAGGGCGGGCTGGCCAACCACCGGGCGGGCGGATATTCTCTTCTCCGCTCCGCTCACATCGCTTCCACCCTCCATCGTCAGGGAGCTCCCATGAGAGTCGTGCTGGCACCGGCGGCCCTGCTGCTCCTCGCTGGCTGTGCCCCGTCCGCAAAGACTCCAGCGACACCGCAACAGGTCGCCATTACGGCCACGGACTTCACCTTCGCTGGGCCGGACAGCATCGCGCCCGGAGTCGCCCGGATCACGATGGTGAACGCCGGCGCGCAGTCGCACCATCTCATCCTCGGGCGGCTGGACGACGGCAAGACAGTCGCCGATGTGCAGGCCGCGATGAAGGAGGACCCGGAGGCGGCGCCGCCGTACCGCAAAGGGATGATCCGCGAGGTGAAGGTCAGCTGAGTCG
>JAWXBX010000220.1:0-6518 GCA_034440415.1 Gemmatimonadota bacterium
AGCGACGGTGCGCGACCGGTGGCGGGAGTCGGGGTGGAGCTGTTCCACCACCTGTTGCAGGCGGAGGTCGGGGTGGGGCTTCGCCACGGCGACGTTGGCATGAGCGTCGACATGGACCGGAGCTGGTGGGACATCCTCTGAACGCCGCGCTTACCGCCGCGACCTGTCCCGCTTAGCTTTCACCGCGAGCTCCGCCACGACCTCGCGTGGCCGGGCTAACCTGATATCTACGACAGAGTTGCATGCAGTTTACCGACGAGTGGCTCGTCCCCACCATGGAGAAGGTCCTGCCCGCCGCAGCGATCGAGGCGCTGCGGGAGGAGGCTGCGTCCGAACCGCAGTCGCTGTGGACCACGGTCGTGGCCCGGCGGCTGGTGAGCGACGACGATATTCTGCGCGCGGCCGCCGCCCGGTTCCGTCTTCCGGTGGCAGACCTGAGTCTGCTCGACCGCGCGGTGCGCGACATGGTGCCCGAGCCGCTGGTCCGGCGGTACAACATCCTGCCGCTCCGCATCACCGATTCCCTGCTGGAAATCGCCACCGCCAATCCGTTCGACATCGATGCGGAAAAAGACCTGGCGTTTGCGACCGGCCGGGAGGTGCGCACCTATCTCTGTTCGCCCGACAAGATCCGCAACAAGCTGGAGGAGATCTATCGCGGCGGGCAGTCAGAAGTGGTCATGCAACTGCTGGGCAACATGGACGACGGGCTTCGGGTCACCCAGCTCGACGACAATGAGAGCGGGATCGAGGATCTCTCCGCCTCCGCCGACGAGGCCAGCCAGCGCCCGGTCGTCCGGCTCGTCGACCTCATGCTGTCCGACGGCATCCTCTCGCGGGCGAGCGACATCCATATCGAGCCGGGCGAGGCCGGCGTTGCGGTCCGCTACCGCATCGACGGTGTGCTCCGCCAGGTGATGAACATCCCCCGCAGCGCCGGGGCCCCGCTCATCTCCCGCATCAAGATCATGTCGGGGCTGGATATCGCGGATCGGCGGCGGCCGCAGGATGGCCGCGCGCGCGTCTCGGTGAATGGCAGTCCGGTCGATCTCCGCGTCTCGACCCTGCCCGCTTCCCTGGGCGAGAAGGTCGTGATCCGGATTCTCAATGCCAAGGCGACCGTGCTCACGCTCGTGTCGCTGGGCATGTCGGTCGAGGAGCGCGCTGTCATGGAGGCGCTGCTCAACAACAAGGAAGGAGTCATCCTGGTCACGGGCCCGACCGGTTCGGGCAAGACGACGACATTGTACTCCATGCTCCGCATGGTCCAGAGCGAGGGTGTCAACATCGTGACGGTGGAGGATCCGGTCGAGTACCGGCTCGGCAAGGGCATCGTCCAGGTCCAGGTGCACGAAAAGGCCGGGCTCACTTTCGCCACCGCTCTCCGCTCCATCCTCCGGCAGGACCCCGACGTCGTGCTGCTCGGCGAAATCCGCGACAAGGAGACGGCACAGATCGCGGTGCAGGCCTCGCTCACCGGCCACCTGGTGCTCTCGACGCTGCACACCAACGACGCGCCCAACGCCGTGACCCGCCTCGTGGACATGGGCATCGAGTCGTACAAGCTCGCCTCGGCCCTCCGCGGCATCATCGCGCAGCGGCTCATGCGAAAGCTCTGTACCACCTGCCGGGCGGTGAACGACCAGCCGCCCCCCGACCGGATCAAGCGCTTCATTCCCGCGGGCACCGTCATCTATCGTCCGCTCGGCTGCCCCGACTGCTCGATGACCGGCTACCGCGGCCGCTTCAGCGTCGTCGAGGTGCTGACGATGAACATCGAGCTGGAGCGTCTCATCGGTGGCGGGGCCACGGCGGAGAAGATCGCGGAATGTGCCCGCAGCAACGGGATGCTCTCGCTGTTCGAGAGTGGCCTCACCCACGTGCTCGCCGGCGACACCGGGGTCGAGGAGCTGCTGCGCGTGGTCGATGTGCCCATGGCCGACAGCACGACCTCCAACCGGCTGACGATCCCGGGGGCCGCGCCGACCCGGCCGAGCGATGCCACGCCCGCCGTGTCGTCACCCACGAAGCGGAAGACGCCGCCCCCCTCGTCGATCGTGCCATCCTCAAGCGTCTCGGGCCGCCGTCCGGCTATCGATCTTTCAAACGCCTTCGAGTTGCTCGACGTCGAGGAGGACGCGCTGGCGGCGGAGCTCAGCCGCCGGGTCGTGTCGCGCGGGTCGACCGTCCTGCTGGTAGATGACGAAGACGCGCTGCGCCGGGTCATGAAGGACCTGCTGGTGCGGGATGGCTTCGATGTGGTGGAGGCGCGCACCGGGGCGGAGGCGCTGGACCAGACCGATCGTCATGCCCCCGACATCATCGTGCTGGATCTGAACCTTCCGGGTATGGACGGGTATGCGGTGTTGTCCGAGCTGCGTTCCCGCCCGACGACCAGGGGCATCCCCGTCATCGTCCTGACGGCCAAGGGCGACGAGGACAATGAAGTCCGGGTCTTCGAACTCGGCGCGGACGATTTCCTGACCAAGCCTTTCCGGGCCAAGGCGCTCACCAAGCGGCTGGAAGTGCTGTTGGCGCGGAAGAAGGCGTAGTCCGCCTCCTCTCTCCGGCCTTCTGTGCCAACTCTCTCCCCCATGCCCCTCCCCGATTCCTCCGCCGCGCTGAACCTGCTCAAGCCTTCCGTGCGGGCCGCGGTGGCCTACACGCTCGAGGCGCCGATCGTCGCGCGGAAGCTCAACCAGAACGAGGCGGCGGTCGACGTGCCGGAGGATCTCAAGCGGGAGATTCTGGCGCGGGCCGCGGCGCTCCCCTGGCATCGGTATCCGGCCTTTGCGCCGGCACAGCTCTCCGCCGCCATCGCGGAACGGCATGGCTGGATGGCGGACGGCGTCCTGGTCGGCAACGGCTCCAACGAATTGATCCAGGCGGCGCTCTCGGTATCGGTGGCGGAGGGAGCGGTCGTCGTGGCGCCCGCGCCGACCTTTTCCCTGTACCGGCTGCTCACCGGTGTCCTTGGCGGCCGCTACCTGCCGGTGCCTCTTGGCGCCGACTTCAGCTACGATATGGATGCCATCGTGGCGACGTCGAATCGGGAGCGGGCCCGCGTGATCGTGCTGAATTCGCCCAACAACCCCACTGGCTCGGCGCTGCCCGACGGTGCCGTTGCGCGGGTGCTGGCGGAGACCGATGCGCTGGTACTCTGTGATGAGGCCTATCAGGACTTCGGCGGACCCAGTGCCATCGATCTGCTGCACCAGTCCGCGCGGGTTGTCGTGCTGCGGACCTTTTCCAAGGCGATGGGCATGGCGGCGCTCCGGTTCGGGTATGCGCTGGCCCACCCCGACATCGCCCGGGAGATCGCCAAGGCCAAGCTGCCCTACAATGTGAACGCCGTGACGCTCGTCGCGGCGGAGGTGGCGCTGGTCCAGTCCCGGCGGTTCGCGGAGCGGACCCGGGCCGTCGTGGTGGAGCGCGACCGATTCCTGCCGCGGCTGCGGACGCTGCCCGGTATCCGGGTCTTCCCCAGTGCCGCGAACTTCGTCCTGATCCGGTGTGAGGCTGTGCCGGCCAAGGTCATCTTCCGGCGCCTCATCGAGGAGCACGGCATTCTCATTCGCGATGTGTCCGGCAGCGCCCACCTCGCCGAGTGTCTGCGGATTTCGATCGGCACGCCCGAGGACATGGACGCCGTGTTCGGGGCGCTGCGGAACATCCTGGCGTAGCCATCCCGCGAATCGGAGTCGACCCATGTCCCGTACGGCGGCAATTTCCCGGGCCACCAAGGAAACCACCATCCGCCTCCGCCTCGACCTCGATGGCAGCGGCCGGGCCACGGTCGCGACCGGCATCGGGTTCTTCGACCACATGCTGGAGGCGTTCGCCCGGCACGGGCTGTTCGATCTCGACGTCGAGTGCACCGGGGATCTGCATGTCGACGGGCATCACACCGTGGAGGATGTCGGCATCGCACTCGGACAGGCCATCGCGCAGGCGCTGGGCGACCGGGCCGGGATCCGGCGCTACGCCGACGCCACAGTGCCGCTGGACGACGCTCTGGTGCGGGCGGTGGTCGACGTCTCCGGCCGGCCCTACCTGGCGTACCACGTCGAGATCCCCAAGTGGCAGATGCTGGGTGATTACGATGTGTTCCTGACCCCGGAGTTCGTCCGTGGGCTGGTGCTGAACGCCGGCCTGACGGTCCATGTCGACCTGCTCCGCGGTGAGAATCCCCACCATATCGTCGAGGCGCTGTTCAAGGCTCTCGCCCGTGCGCTCGAGGGCGCGGTGCGGGTGGATCCCCGGGTGACTGGCATCCCCTCAACCAAGGGCGTGCTGTGATCGCGGTCGTCGATTACGGGGTGAACAATCTCAAGAGCGTCGTCCGGGCTCTCGCCGCAGGCGGGCACTCGGCCACGCTCACCACCGATCCCGCCGCCGTCCGCGCGGCGGATCGGGTACTCGTGCCCGGTGTCGGACACTTCAATCAGGCCATGAAGAACCTCGGCGCGAGCGGACTCGGCGCGGCCATCCAGGATGCGGCGCGCGCCGGGCGGCCGGTGATGGGCATCTGCCTGGGCCTGCAGCTGTTCTTCGCGCGGAGTGAGGAGGCGCCGGAGGTCACCGGCCTCGGCCTGCTCCCCGGGCACATCCAGCGGTTCACCACGACGCGGCATATCCCGCATGTCGGCTGGGCCAGTGTGCAGCCCACACCGGCAGGCGCCCGGCACCCGATGCTGCACGGCCTGTTCGACGATGGCCCGCAATTCTACTATCACGTGCACAGCTATCACCCCGCCGGGTTGCCTGACGATACGGTGCTCGCCACCGGCGACTACGACGGCCCGTTCGCGACCATCGTCGGGCAGGGCAACGTCATCGGGGCGCAGTTTCACCCCGAAAAGAGCCAGCGCGCGGGGATCGAGTTGCTCAGCCGATTCGTGGCGTGGCGCCCATGACCACGTTCCGGGTGGCGTATGTCGATGTGTACGTGCTGCGGGAGGGTCCGGCGGGCCTCGAGACGCTCACGCTGCGGCGGGCGCCACCGGGCCGCTGCCCCGGCGCCTGGGAAGTAGTGCATGGCAGCATCGAGACGGGGGAAAAGCCCCGGGATGCGGCGCTCCGTGAGCTGCGCGAGGAAACCGGCCTGGCTCCCGCGCGGCTCTACAACCTGAGCCGGGTCGAGTCTTTCTACCGGCACGTCATCGATGAGGTCGGGTTCATTCCCGTCTTCGCCGCTTTCATCGATGCCGCGCCGGTGACACTTTCCGCCGAGCATGACGCCGCCGAGTGGCTGTCGCTGCCGGCGGCGCAGGGGCGGCTGGCATGGCCGCGCGAACGCCGCGCGCTCGACGATATCCAGATCCTGTTCGCCAGGGGCGACGCCGGCCCGCTGGAAGACGTGCTGAGGGTCAGCCTTGATACCCTCCCAATTCCTCTGACGGCCGATGGCTGAAGGCTGACGGCTCCTCATGCTTGCCCGCCGCATCATCCCCTGTCTCGACGTCTCCAACGGCCGCGTGGTCAAGGGCGTTCATTTCGAATCGCTGCGCGACGCCGGCGATCCGGTCGAGCAGGCCACGCGCTACGACGCCGAAGGCGCCGACGAGCTGGTCTTCCTCGACATCTCGGCGAGTCACGAAGACAGGAAGACCACGCTGGCGATGGTCGAGCGCGTCGCCGAGAGCATTTTCATTCCCTTTACCGTCGGTGGCGGGATCCGCTCGGTGGAGGACGCCGGGCTGGCGCTACGCGCCGGGGCGGACAAGGTCGCCGTCAACACCGCCGCGGTGAAGGATCCGGGGCTCGTCCGGCGGCTGTCCGACAGCTTCGGTACTCAGTGCGTCGTCGCCGCGGTGGATGTACGCCGTGCGGCCCGCGGCTGGCAGGTGTATGTCACCGGCGGCCGTGCTCTCACCGATCTGGATGCGCTGGAGTGGCTGGAGAGACTTGCCTCGCTCGGTGCCGGCGAAATCCTGCTGACCTCGATGGATCGGGACGGCACCCAGCGGGGCTATGATCTCGAGCTGCTGCGCGCCGCCGCGGCCACCGTCGCTATCCCCGTGATCGCCTCGGGCGGGGCGGGGAACCTGCCGCACCTTGCGGAGGCGCTCGAGGCCGGTGCACACGGTGTTCTGGCGGCCTCGATTTTCCACTTCCAGGGAAGCACGTTGCCGGAGGCGAGGGCCTTCCTCCGGGCGCGGGGCTATCCGGTGAGACCATGACTGGCATGTCGATTCAGCGAGCTCTTGTCACTGGCGCCGTGATGCTCGCAGGTAGCGGGGCGACTACGAACGGCCTGCCCATCCGCCCATCCGCCCGGCCCCCTTCGGCCGCGCCCTGTCTCCGGATCGACAAGGCCGGCACCGCCGTCACCGGCGAGGTGAAAGTCTGCCCCGGGCGCTACCGCATTCCGGATCGGGCGGAGAAGGGAGTGCTGGTCGTCACCGGCTCCTCGACCCGGATCGACCTGACCGGAGTCACACTCGAGAGTGGGGACACGATTCCCTCGGAGTTCGCCGGTTTCGGAATCGTCAGTCGCGGCACCGACAGCATCACGA
>JAWXBX010000221.1:0-7734 GCA_034440415.1 Gemmatimonadota bacterium
ATGTGCAGGATGTGCTGGCCGGCGTGGACTACGCCGTGAAGCAGGGTGTGGCCGATTCCGCCCGCCTGGGCGTCGGCGGCTGGAGCTACGGTGGTATGCTGACCAACTACGTGATCGCGAGCGACACCCGCTTCAAGGCGGCGGTGAGCGGGGCGAGCATCTCCAATATCCTCGCCGGCTTCGGCACCGACATGTACATCCGCGAGTACACCGCCGAGCTGGGTGTGCCGTGGAAGAACATGGCGGGCTACCTCAGGGTGTCCTACCCCTTTCTCCACGCCGACCGGATCAAGACGCCAACCCTGTTCCTCTGTGGCGAGAATGACTTCAACGTGCCGCTGCTCAACTCCCAGCAGATGTACCAGGCCCTTCGCCACCTGGGCCTCGACACCAAGCTGATCATCTATCCCGGCCAGTTTCACGGCATCAGCAAGCCGAGCTACCAGATGCACCGCTGGGGACAGTACCTGCAGTGGTACGGCGACCACCTCACTCAATGACAAACCGGTCCGCCGTCCCCGTCCTCGGCCAGGTCGGTCTTCCCGCGCCGCTCGCCGAACTGGCGCAGCGGTCGTGGGATGCGATCATCGTCGGCGGTGGTCATAACGGGCTCACCTGCGCCTTCTACCTGGCGCGGGCAGGAAAGCGGGTGCTGGTGCTGGAGGCGCTTGATCGTATCGGCGGCGCCTGCACGCTGGAAGAGGCCTGGCCGGGCTACCGGGTGTCGCCCTGTGCCTACGTGGTGGGGCTGCTGCATCCCACCGTCATCGAGGAGCTGCGGCTGCCACAACGCGGCTATGCCTGGACCCCGGCAATGGGCGGTTATTTCGTGCCGTTCGAGGATGGCTCCAGCCTGCAGATGTGGGACGACGAGGCCAGGGCGGAGGAGGAGCTGCGCCGCTTCAGCGCACCGGATGTGGCGGGCCGCCACGAGATGCACCGGCTGATGCGGAAGATCTGCGACGGGCTCCGGCCGCTGAATGACCGGGACGTCTGGCTGCACCGTGCCCCGACCCGCGACGTCATCGAGGCGCGGCTGGGGCATGACAAGGATGCCATCGGCCTGCTCTTCGACTGGTCGATCGCCGAGCTGCTGGAGCGCTACCTGGTGGACGAGCGGATGCACCTCGCCTACATGGGCCAGGGCGTGGTCGGATCGGCCGCGAGCCCGTTCGACCCCGGGACGGCGTCGCTGTACTATCACCACTATTGCGGCCGGCTGGATGGCGGCGAACCAGGCGGCTGGGGCTACGTCACCGGCGGCATGGGGATGGTGTCATTCCTCATTCACGATGCCGCGGTCGAGGCTGGTGCGGTGGTCGCGGCCGGCGTCTCCGTCGCCCGCATCCTTCCGGGCGAAGGGGTGGAGCTGGCGGGAGGAGAAAAGATCCACGCGCCGATCGTCATCTCCAATGCGGATCCGGTTGTAGCGCTCCGGCTGCTGGGCGGCAGCGCCGACAGCGACTGGCGGCGACAGGTGGAGCGCATTCCAATGCGAAGCGCCACGGTGAAAGTGAACGCGGCGCTCGATGAGCTGCCCAACTTTTTGGCCCGGCCTGGCACGAGGATGCCGCATCACCTCGCCACGATCAACACGCCGATCACCAAGGCGGAATGGCGGAGCTGTCATGCCGACGCCATGGCGGGCCGCATGCCCAATCGAGTGTGGACCGAGATCTACCTGCAGACCGCCTACGATCCGACCGTCGCGCCGCCCGGCAAGCATGTGATGAGTGTCTTCTCGCAGTACATGCCCCATACGTTCGCCGCGGGGACGTGGGACGACCATCGGGCGGCGGCGGGCAAGGTGGTGCTCGACTCCATCGGGCGGTTCTGCTCCAACCTTCCCGGCGCGGTGAGCGCGCTCGAGGTGCTGGGGCCACCGGACGTCGAGATGAAAACGGGCCTCACGGGCGGACAGATCTTCCAGGGAGAATGCCTCCCCGCGTACATGTGGACCAACCGGCTCACCTATCGCACGCCGATGGAAGGCTTCTTCCTCTGCGGCGCCAGCACTCATCCGGGCGGCAGCGTGATCGGCATCAACGGACGCAACGCGGCGTACGAAGTGCTGGGGCTGCTCGACGAGAGTCCGGCGTAACGAGTCGCGGGCGGTTGGACGGTAAGGCGGTTAGGCGGTTGGTCGGTTAGGCGATTCGATCGAGGTGAGACCAATGCTCCGCTACCTGCTCGTGCTCGCTGCCATCCAGGCACCAGGCCCCCAACCGCCTGATCGCCCAACCGCCCAACCGCCTGACTCCACCACCGTCATCCTCCTCGGCACCGGGATGCCGTACCCGAATCCGCAGGCGCAGGGCCCCGCCACCGCCATCACCGTCGGCTCGCGAATTTTCCTGTTTGATGCCGGGCCAGGGGTAGAGCGGCAGCTGACGGCGGCAGGCCTGCCAGTCAGAGGCGGCCCGATCACCGCCGTCTTCCTCACCCACCTCCACAGCGACCACACCCTCGGCCTGCCCGACCTGATCTTCACCAGCTGGGTGATGGGCCGCCGCCTGCCACTGCCCATCATCGGGCCGCCCGGCACGAAGGCGATGACCGATCACCTTCTGGCCGCGTGGAGCGAGGACATCGCGATCCGGAGCGAGGGACTGGAACGAGGGGTGCCGAGGGGCTATGAGGTCGCGGTGCGGGAGGTGGAGGGCGGCGTGGTCTACGATTCCGCCGGCGTCCGCATCTCCGCGATCCCGGTGCCGCATGGCAGCTGGAAGTACGCCTTCGGCTACCGCATCGACGCACCAGGCAAGACGATCGTGATCTCGGGTGACACTCGACCGAGCCCCGCACTTGAGGCCGCGGCCCGCGGCGCCGATATCCTCATTCATGAGGTGTATCCCGCCGCACGGCTGGTGGCGCAGCCACGAATCGGGGGCGCCGACTGGCCCAGTTACATGCGGTCGTTCCATACCTCGGACCGTGAACTCGGCGCCATCGCGGCCCGGGCGCAGCCCAAGCTGCTGGTGCTCTATCATGTCGTGCGAATGGAAGGCACCGACGAGGAGCTGCTCGCCGGGGTGAAGGCGGGTGGATTTGCCGGCCGGATTGTCGTGGGAAAGGACCTTCAGCGATTCTAGTCGCCCAGCTGCGTATGCTTCCCCGGACTCACGAGGCCGCGTGACGGCGCCCTGGTGGGGCGCCGCTGGCACACTCCCCGCCACCGGTCCGCCACCCACCGCCGACGTGGTAGTTGTCGGCGGCGGAATCATGGGCCTCGCCACCGCGTACCACCTGGCACGACAGGGCGCGCAGCCCCTCCTGGTGGAACGCGATGGTCTCGGCGCCGGCGCCACCGGCCGGAATGGCGGGTTTCTCCCGATCGGGACGGCGGACGACTACGACGTCACCATTGCGCGGCTCGGGCGCCTCACCGCGCGAGAACTGCTTGGCCTCACGATCGAGAACCGGCGGCTCGCCGACGAGATCCTCGGCGTCGAAGGGATCAACTGCGACTTCCGGCCGGTGGGGCATCTGCACTTGGCCTTGAGCCCCACGGAGCACAAGGGAAACCGGCGACTCGCCGAGTTGCTGGCGGAGGATGGCTGCCGGACGGAACATCTCGACCGAGCCCAGGCGCAGGCGATGGTCGCCACTCCGTTCGGAAACGCCGTGGCGGGCGGGCTCTTCTTCCGGGATATCGCCCTGCTCCACCCGGGCAAGCTCGTCGCCGGGCTCGCGGATGCTGCCAGACGGCGGGGCGCGGTCATCGTCCGAGCTGAGGTCCAGCGGATCGAGGGCAGCGGGCACGGGGCGAGAATCATCACCGACCGGGGCGACATCGACGCCGGCGCGGTACTGACCGCCGTCAACGCCTGGACCGGCGCACTGCACCCTGCGCTCGCCCCACTCATCACGCCGGTGCGGGGGCAGGTGGTCGCCTTTGCGCCGGTCGCACCGCTGTTCCGCACCGGCATGACCGCGCTGACGACCGCGACCGAGGAATACTGGCAACAGCTGGAAGATGGCAGCATCATTCTGGGCGGCTGCCGCGCGGCGCGGCCTGATGGCGACATGGGAGTCATGGGGTTGGCCCCGACCGATGATGTGCAGCAGGCGCTGGACCAGGTGCTCCCGACCCTCTTCCCGTCGATCGGACCGCTCCGGGCCACCCACCGCTGGGCCGGCCCGATGGCCTTCACCCGGGACCGACTGCCGATCGTCGCACCGTGGCCAACTGCCGCGGGCTGGAGCATCGGGGGGTTCTCCGGCAACGGCATGTCGCTCAGCATGATCCTCGGCCGGCTGATCGGCGATGTGCTGCTCGGCCGCCCCGCCGATCCGCGACTGTCCCTGTTCCGTCCCAACCGGTTTTCTGGAGCTGTTCCATGACGCCGTTCCATCTGACGCCTGCGCAGGGACTCGCCCGGATGCCCGGCCCGTACCACGACCAGTATGACGTGGTGCTGCGTCACGGCACGCTTGATGTCGGCCTGTACGCGCCGCGCGGGGCAGACCCGCAGACACCGCATACCCGCGATGAGGTCTACGTCGTCATCAGCGGGAGCGGGTGGTTCCAGAACGGGGAGGACCGGGTGGCCTTCGGGCCGGGCGACGTGCTGTTCGTGCCGGCGCACCGGGAGCACCGCTTCGAAGAGTTCAGCGATGATCTCGCGCTCTGGGTGTTCTTCTACGGACCTGAAGGCGGCGAAGTCGCTCAACCTCACTGACCGGATCCATGCCCCGCACCCGACCACCGACGACTCCTCCCGATCCGCACGAGCAGGAATTGATGCGGCTGCGCGCGCGCGTGGCGGAGCTGGAGCACGCGCTGGCCGAGCCGGAGCGGGTTGCGCGGGCGCTGCGGGAGAGTGAAGCACAGTTCCGCTCACTCGTCGCCAGCGTCCCGGGCATGGTGTACCGCGCGGAAGCACGGGCGCCGTGGCGTGACCTGTTCGTGTCGGGTAACGTCTTCATGCTGTGTGGTTATCAGGCCGAGGAGCTCACCCGCGTCGGCGGAACCGCCTTTGGCGACCTCATCCTCGTCGAAGACCGGGCAATCGTTGAAGAGTCGATCACCGGCGCGGCGGCACGCGGCGGCACCTTCGACATCCGTTATCGGATTCATCGGGCCGACGGAAAAATTGGCTGGGTACACGACCAGGGGAGGGTGACGGCCGCACCGGATGGCACACCGCTCCTGCTCGATGGCGTGGTGGCGGACATCACCGATCGAATGGAAGCCGAACTCGCCCTGCGGCGGAACGAGGAGCAGTATCGCACGCTGGTCGCCAGCGTACCAGGAGCGGTGTACCTGTGTGGAATGGCCGTGCCCTACAAGGCCACGTTCATGTCCTCCGGCGTGCTCGCCCTCGCCGGCTACACCGCGGCCGACTTCCTGCGGCCCGACGGCGTCACCATCAATGACCTGACGTTGCCGGAAGATCTCGAGGCCGTCAACCAGCGACTCGAGGAAGCGATCGTCACGCGCCAGCCGTACGAGCTGCGGTACCGTATCCGTCATCTGGGCGGCAGCGAGCGCTGGCTTTACGACCGGGGGCAGGCGGCCTATGCGGCGGATGGAACGCCGCTCTTTCTGGGCGGTGTCATCCTCGATATCACCGACCGCATGCGCGGCGAGGAAACGCTGCGGGAAAGCGAAGCCCGGTACCGCACCCTTGTCTCGAGCGTCCCTGGGGCGGTCTTCCTCTGCGCGCCGTCATACCCCTGGACGGAAACCTTCATGTCGGCCGGGGTCGTAGCCCTGACCGGCTATCCGCATTCGGCGTTCATCGGTTCCGGAGAAAATTTCTTCACTCAGCGGATGCTGCCCGAGGACCTCGAAGCCACGAAAGCGGAGTGCGATCGTGCGATCGCGCAGGGCGAGCCGTGGACCGTGCGCTATCGCATCCGTCACGCCGACGGCGGCATTCGCTGGGTCTTCGAGCGCGGCCAGGCCGCCTACGGGCCGGACAACCGCCCGCTGTTTCTCAGCGGCGTCATCCTCGATATCACCGACCGGGTCGTGGCGGAGGAGGCACTGCGGGAAAGGGAGGAACGACTCCGGGCCATCGTCGAGAGCGAATCCGAGTGCGTGAAGCTGGTGGACCGGGAGGGCAATCTCCTGGAGATGAACCCGGCGGGTCTTCGCATGCTCGAGGCGGACAGCCTCGATCAGCTGGTCGGCCGGTGCGTCTGTCCCCTGATCGCACCAGCCGATGAGCCCGCGTTCCGCGAGATGATCGCCGCCGTGTTCCAGGGCGAATCACGCGAACTGGTGTTCGAGGTTATCGGATTGCGCGGCGGGCACCGCATCCTGGAGACCCACAGCGTTCCCCTGTGGGATGGACCGGCGCGACGAGAGGTCCGGGCGCTGCTGGGGGTAACCCGGGATATCACCGAGCGGCGCCGGGCGGAGGAGATCCGCCAGAGCCTTGAGGCGCAGCTGCGCAAGTCGCAGAAGCTGGAGGCGATTGGCACGCTGGCCGGCGGTATCGCCCATGACTTCAACAACATCCTCGCCGCGGTGATCGGGCACGCCGAGCTGCTGGCGCAGGATGTCGACGAGGGGCACGAGGGCCAGGAGAGCATCAGGGGCATCCTGCTCGCCGGCGCGCGTGCCAGGGAACTGGTCCAGCAGATCCTCACGTTCATTCGGCTGCGGGAACGAGAGCGACATCTCGTGTCTCTGGAGCCGATCGTGCTCGAGGCGCTCAAGCTGCTGCGCCCCACCCTGCCGGCGACCATCGAGATCCGCGCCGAGATCGACGCCGAGGGAACGCAAGTGCTGGCCGACTCGACCCAGCTGCACCAGGTGGTGGTAAATCTGTGCACCAACGCCGCCTACGCGATGCGGGACCGCGGCGGGGTGCTCGAGGTACAGTGCCGCACCGTGCTGTTGCCCGAGCCGCTGGCGCAGGCCCATCCGGGACGATACCTGCAGCTTACGGTGCGGGACACCGGCCCTGGCATGGACGCCGCGACACTGGACCGCGTCTTCGACCCCTTCTTCACCACCAAGCCGCAGGGCGAAGGCACCGGGCTTGGTCTCGCCGTGGTCCACGGAATCGTGCAGAGCCATGATGGCCTCATCACCGCGACCAGCGAGCCGGGGCACGGAACCACGTTCCAAGCCTATTTCCCGGCTGTCGAGGGCCGTTCCACTGCCGTCGTGCCGCAGGAGAAGTCGATGCGGCGTGGCAGTGGCGAGCACATCCTCGTGGTGGACGACGAGCCGTCGCTGGTGCGGATCGCCAGCCGGATCCTTGAACGGCTGGGCTACCGCGTCACGGCGCATACCCGTCCCGCCGAGGCTCTCGCGGATTTCCTGGAGCGCCCGAATGACTTCGACCTGGTGCTGTCAGATCTCACCATGCCCCGGATGACCGGACTCGAGCTGGCCAGCCTCATGCTCGAGCGCCGCCCCGACCTGCCGATCCTGCTGACCTCGGGTTACAGCGGCTCGCTCGATCCTGACGAACTGACCCGGGTAGGCATCCGCGAACTGGTCGGCAAGCCGTTCCTGGCCCAGACCATCGCGGACGCGGTGGCCCGCGGCTTGAAACGCGCCTGAACCGGCTCGCCTGTTGCTGCGGCCCGGGGCACCGTAGATTCGCGGCATGCCCATGGAACCCACCCTCCCCCGCGAATCGTACCTCTCCGCCGACCATTTCCAGCGGGAGCAGGACCGCATCTTCTGCCGCGAATGGTTCTTCGCCGCGCGGGAGGAGGAGCTCCCCACGCCCGGGGACTACCTGGTGCGGGATGTCGCCGGCGAAAGCG
>JAWXBX010000222.1:0-22186 GCA_034440415.1 Gemmatimonadota bacterium
CCCCTGCTAAATTCCCCCTCCATGCCCACGGAAGATCTCTCCGAGCGGGAAGTCCGAGTCCTGGAAGCCGTCATCCAGGTCTACATCGAGACCGCTGAACCAGCCGGGAGCCAGACAATTGTCCAGCGCTTCCCGCTTGGCGTGTCCTCCGCCACCATCCGGAGCGCGATGAGTGAGCTGGAGGAGAAGGGCTTTCTCTACCACCCGCATACCTCGGCGGGCCGGATCCCCACCGACCGGGCGTATCGCTGGTACGTCGACAACCTGGTGCGCCGCTTGCCGCCGAGCCCGGCCGATCAACAGATGCTGGAGGCGGAACTCAATCCCTCCAGGAGCGCCATCGAGGAGGTGTTGCGCCGGGCGGCTCAGGTGCTGGGTGTGCTGACCCAGGAGCTGGGGGTCGCCGTGGCGCCGGCGCTGGATCGGGTGGTGCTGGAGCGGCTCGACCTCGTGTCGGTTTCGTCCGAGCGGCTGCTGCTGGTATTTCATCTGCGCAGTGGTGCCGTCCGGACCATCTTCGTCGAGGTCCCGGGCCGGATGGCGGCGGAGCTCATCCAGCGGGTGGCCCAGACGCTCAATGAGCGCCTCGCGGGGCTGACGCTGCTGGCCATCCGTACTTCGCTGGCGGAGCGGCTCAGGGATGTCGAGGGCTCGGAGGGAGAGCGCGAGCTGCTCAACATCTTCATCGAAGAGGGCGAGGAGATCTTCGGCCTGCCGAACGGACCGGAGACGGTGGTGCTGGGCAGTGCGCAGATGCTGGCGGTGCAGCCGGAATTCTCCACCAGCGGGCGGATCCGCGACCTGCTGGATCTTACCGAGCGGCGCGACCTCCTGCAGCAGGCCCTGACGGCGCGGCGCGCCCGCGGGCTGACCATTACCATCGGCGGCGAGAACAGCGATTCCCGTCTGGCCGGCTTCACCCTTGTGACCTCGTCGTACCGATCGGGCGAACTGGCGGGCGTGATCGGCGTACTGGGCCCGACGCGCATGCCCTATGACAAGATCATCGGCCTGGTGGACCACACCAGCCGGCTCGTGGAAGGATTGATGGAGTGAGCGAATACTACGAACTGCTGCAGGTCACCCAGGAATCGACCGACGGCGAGATCAAGAAGGCGTACCGCAAGCTGGCGATGGAGTTCCATCCCGACCGGAACAAGTCGCCCGACGCCGAAGCCAGGTTCAAGGAGATCACCGAGGCCTACGAGGTCCTGCGGGATCCGGACAAGCGGGCGCGGTACGACCGCTATGGCAAGCAGGGGCTGGGTGGCGCCGGCGGTCAGGGCTACGGCGGGTTTCATCACGTCGACCTCTCCGAAGCGCTCAACATCTTCATGCGCGACTTCGGTGGTTTCGAAGGCCTGTTCGGCGGCGGGGCGGGGCGCCAGGGGGAGGCACGCCGCGGCCAGGACATCCGGGTCACCGTGAAGATCACGCTGGCGGAGGTCGCCGCCGGCGCCAAGCGCACCATCAAGCTGCGCACCCTGGACCGGTGCGAGGCCTGTGCCGGCAGCGGCGCCAGAGCGGGCACCAGCGCCAAGCCGTGCGGCACCTGCGCCGGCCGCGGCGAGATCCGCCGGGCCCAGCAGAGCATGTTCGGCCAGTTCGTCTCGGTCAGCGCCTGTCCCACCTGCAACGGCGAGGGCACCGTCATCGCCACGCCGTGCGAGGCATGCCGCGGCGAGGGACGGGTGAAGGCGGAGAAGTCGGTGCAGGTCGAGATCCCCGCGGGGGTCTCGGAGAGCAATTACCTCACGCTGCGGGGGCATGGCGCCATCGGGCCGCGCAATGCGCCTCCGGGCGACCTCCTGGTCATGATCGAGATCCAGGGTGAGGAACGCTTCGAGCGCGACGGCGACAACCTCATCGTGGACATGCCGCTCTCGTTCTCGCAGGCGGCGCTCGGCATCGTCTTCACGCTGCAGACCCCGATCTCGGAGGAAAAGGTGAGCGTGCCGGCCGGCACGATGTCCGGCACCGTGCTCAAGTTGAAGGGCAAGGGCATGCCGAAGTTGGGGCAGAGCGGGCGTGGTGATCTCCTGATCCGGGCGCATGTGTGGACGCCGGACAATTTGACTGATGAGCAGGTGCGCCTGTTCCGGCAACTCGCCGAGCTGGAAGGTGAGCCACCCCGGCGCGCCGCCGGCTTCTGGCACAAGTTGAAAGAAGCGCTCCGCGCATGAGCTGGTATTCGATCGAAGTGCAGACGCAGGATGATCATCGCCAGGCCGTCGCGGCGTGGCTCGTGGGGCAGACCGGACAGGCGCTGGAGGAACGGGACGACGGCACCCTCGTCTCCTTCGCCGAAGACCTGCCCCACGCGGAGGCGCTGCAGGCCGCGCTCGCCCTGGCTCACGGGACCGGCATCACGGTGCGGCGCAAAGTGCTCCCGGTCATCGACTGGAATGTCGCGTGGCGCGCCGGGCTCGGCACCCGTCGCGTCGGGCGCTTCGCCATTCTCCCCACCTGGGCCGATCATGCGGCGCCACCGGACACGGTGGTCCTCACCGTCGATCCCGAAATGGCCTTCGGCAGCGGTGAGCATGGCTCGACCCGCGTGGCGCTGGCGCTGCTGGAGCAGGTATGCCGCCCCGGGGACCGGGTGCTGGACCTCGGCTGCGGCAGCGGGATTCTGAGCATCGCAGCCGCCAAGCTCGGCGCCTCGCGCGTGGTGGGGATCGAGGTCGATGGGGACGCCGTGCCCGTCGCCCAGCGCAACATCGAGCGCAACGGCGTGAGCGACGTCGTCAACCTGCTCGAGGGCGACGCCGCGGTGCTGGTACCGCTCCTCGGTCCGGTCGATATCGTTGTTTCCAACATTCTGCGCCTGGTGAATGAAGGGCTGCTCCCCGAAGCACTCGGGGCGCTCCGGTCCGGCGGCACCGCCATCTTTTCCGGCATGGAGCCGTCGGAAGCCGAGGCCTTCCGTCCACCGCTCACGGCGAGCGGATTCACCATTGCCCGGGAGTTGATCGACGAGGGCTGGTGGGCGGTGGCTGTCACCAAGCCATGATCACGGTCCTGGCGGCGCCCGGATCGCTGATCGCGGGGCAGCTGCTGGCCCTGGATGACGACGAAGTCCATCACCTCGGCGTGCGCCGGGCGGAGGCGGGCGAGCTGGCAACCGCCGTGGATGGCGCCGGTGCGCGCGCCTGGGGTGTGCTCGAGCGGGAGGGAAAGCGGCTGGCGCTTCGGGTCGAGACGGTGCAACATGAGCCGGCGCCTCCGGTGACGGTCCTCGCGCTTGGCGCTGGGGATCGGGATCGCTTCGGCCAGGTGGCGGATCAGGCCGCCGCGCTGGGAGCGACGGTCATCGTCCCGCTGGAAACAGAGCGGAGTCTCTCGGTGGCGACCCGATTGAAGCCGGCGCACCTGGAGCGCATGCAGCGCCGGGCGACGGACGCGCTCAAGCAGTGCGGTGCGGCCTGGTCCCCCGGCATCGCGCCGCTGATATCACTCACGGCGTGGGTCGCCGGATCCCCGGCCACTGTCGGTTGGCTGGCCGATGCCCACGGGGGACCGATGCCGGCGCTGGCGAGGGGCGCGGCGTTGACGATCGCCGTCGGTCCCGAGGGTGGTTTTACCGAGGCCGAGCGGGCTGGAATGCTGGCGACAGGATTCACCCCGGTGCGCTGCGCGCCGGCGGTGCTGCGGTTCGAGACGGCGGCGCTGGCCGCCCTGACAACGGCGTGGCAGGCACGCCAGCGAGGCTTCGATGGCTGACTGCATCTTTTGCCGCATCGCCTCCGGAGAGATTCCGGCGAGTGTCGTCAAGCGGAGCGTCGATGCGCTCGCCTTCCACGATCTCACTCCCCAGGCGCCAACCCACCTCATCGTCATCCCCACGAAGCACTACGCCGCCGCGCGGGATGCCCGTGGTCCCGAGGGCGAGGCCGTGCTCGGCAAGCTGTTAGTCTTTGCCACCGAAGTCGCGACCCAGGTGGGGCTCGATGCCGGAGGCTATCGGCTGGTCACCAACACCGGGCCCGACGGTGGCCAGTCGGTGTTCCATCTCCATCTGCATTTGCTCGGTGGCCGCAAGCTGGGGTGGCCGCCGGGATGAATTCGAAGCCGTCGTTCTGGAAGTGTCTCGCCGCGGCGTTCAGCGCGCGCCCGTTCGGGATGTTCGTCCCGCCGAACTGGATCGCGCTCTCTGCCATCGGCCTGCTCGGCCTCCGGAATCCCGGCTTCTGGCTCATCGGTGCCGGAGTGGAGCTGGCCTATCTCTTCTCGCTCGCCACCAACAGGAAATTCCAGGATTGGGTCGTGCGGAGAGGATCGGCCGGCTCGGAGAAGGCGTTCCAGGAGAAGCAGGATGCCCTGATCGCCCGGTTGTCCGACACCGACCAGGCGCGCTATGTCGCCTTCGTCTCCCGCTGCCGCACCATCCTCGACCAGTTCAACCAGCTGGACAGCTCTGGCGCCGCCGCCCAGGTCCAGGCCGAAGGCCTCGGCAAGCTCACCTGGGTCTATCTCCGGCTGCTGCTCGCGCGCCGCGCGATGCTGCGGGTGCTCAAGGATCCGAGTACCAGCGAGACCGAGGAACTCCAGGTCCGTCTCGACCGCGTCAAAGCGCGGCTGGACGAGAAGACCATGGATGAAGACCTGCGCAAGAGTCTCGGCAGCCAGGCGGAGATCCTGGCGCAGCGGGTCAATCAGCGCTCCGAGGGCCGCGACAAGCTCGAGTTTCTGGAAGCGGAGATCCTGCGGATCCAGGAGCAAGTCGAGCTGTTGCGCGAGCAGTCAGCGCTTGGTGCCGATGCCGACGGCCTTTCTCGCCGGCTGGACGAAATCACCGGCAGCCTGGGCGGCGCGACCGAATGGATCGCCGATCAGCAGAAGGTGTACGGCCAGCTGGACGATCTGCTCGACGAGCCGCCGCCGCTCACGCCCCGCACCCGACAGAAGGAACGCGCATGACCACCGCCCTGCCGCCCTGGGCCCGGGAGATGCGGGATCTGTTCCGTTCCGGGAGCTGCGCCCAGTTCATCCTCCACGGCAATGTCTTCGACGCCATTCCGCACGACGGCAAGATGCTCGGCATCAAGAGCTATCTCGATGCGGTGATGTTCGCGGGGTACGATGTCGTACTGCAGTACGACCGGAGCCGTGGCATCCGCGCCATCAAGGGCGGGGAGGACTGGGGCGAGTGGCTGCGCGGCGCGCTGGGGACCGAGGGCAACAGCCAGACGTACCTGCGCGAGCCGGGTGCGGCGCTCGAGCTGATCGACCGCTACCTCCTGCGGACGCTCAACCTGCAGGCGCTGGGCGACGTGAAGGCGGCGGGG
Source organism: Gemmatimonadota bacterium (assembly GCA_034440415.1). Lineage (GTDB taxonomy): Bacteria > Gemmatimonadota > Gemmatimonadetes > Gemmatimonadales > GWC2-71-9 > JADJOM01. Next base: position 5,289 of record JAWXBX010000222.1, read on the forward strand.
CGCAAGATCGGCGTGGTGGTGGACTTCGCCGAGTTCGTCGTGCCGCGGGGCGAGGCGGTGTCGCTGGGCGGCGCCTTCAGCGCCAACGTGGTCAAGGTGCTGGGCTGGGCCAACGATCCCTCGATCCTCCACGCCAACATCGTCACCGTGCTCATCACCGAGGGGCTGTCGGACCTCAACGAGCTGGTGGTGCAGAATCCCCACGCCGTGACGCTGCGCCTGCCGCTGCCGGATGAGGCGGAGATGCAGGAGTACCTCACCGCCCTCGTTGCGACCGAACTCCCCGAGCTCGCCGCCAGTTCCGATGTGCCGCTCGACATGCTGGCCCGGCGCCTCACCGGCCTGTCCCGGGTCGGCGCCCGCCGGGTGCTGACCATGGCGATCAAGAACGGTGAGCGGATCACTGCGCAGTGGCTCACCCGCCAGAAAAAGGAGACCATCGAGCGGGAGTGTCAGGGACTGCTCGAGTTCATCGAGTCGTCGTACACGCTCGATCATGTGGCGGGTCTCGATGCCGTACGGGTCTGGCTGCGCGAGGATACCGAACTGCTGCGTCGCGGCAAGGTGCACGCGCTCCCGATGGGGTACCTGATCGCCGGTCGGATCGGCACCGGCAAGACCTTCCTCGTCACCTGCTGGGCCGGCGAGCTCGGGATTCCCTGCGTGGTGTTCAAGAATTTCCGGGATCGCTGGGTCGGGGCCACCGAATCCAACCTTGAGAAGATCTTCGGCGTTCTGCGCGCGCTGGGCCAGGTGGTGGTCTTCGTCGACGAAGCGGACCAGGCCGCCGGCAAGCGTGAAGGCGGCGATGGCGACAGCGGCCTCTCCGGCCGGGTCTATTCGATGCTCGCCAAGGAGATGTCCGACACCCGCAACCGCGGCCGGATCATCTGGGTCTTCGCCACCTCGCGGCCCGACCTGCTCGAGGTGGACCTGAAGCGCCAGGGGCGGCTCGACGTGCACATCCCGCTCTTTCCGCCGGAGACGCCGGCGGAGCGCCGCGCCCTGCTGTTCGCCGTCGCGAAGAAGATGAAGCTGCCGCTGGTGGACGCCGACCTGCCGGAGATGCCGGATACCGTGTCGCTGGGCGGCAACGAGATCGAAGGCGTGCTGGTGCGCGGACTGCGGATTCACGAACTCAGTCCCGAGCCGAAGCCGGCGTTGCGCGAGGTGCTGGCGGAGGTGTTCCGGGACGTCCGCCCGAGCGCCCACACCAGAAAACTCGAGTACATGGACCTCGTCGCCGTGAAGGAATGCACCGATATCCGTTTCCTGCCACTGCGGTACCGCGACGTGGTGCCGGAAGAGCTGGAGCGGCGGATCGAGGAACTGCGGCGATTTGTGTAGCGGATCTTTGTCCACCACCCTGTATCTGAGGTCACACCATGGGTCTCTTCGCCCGCGTCGGTCGGTTGTTCAGGGGCTTCATCGGGCTGTTTGTCAGCGGCCTGGAGGAGTCCAATCCCGAGGCGCTGATGGATGCCGCCCGGCAGGATTTCCGGGACAAGATGGCGTCGTACAACATGGCGCTGGCCCGGATGGCCGGGGTCGCCGAGCGGCTGAAGGTGCAAGTCAAGCAGAAAAGCGCCAAGACCCAGGACCTGGAGCGTCGCATCCTGGCCAATCACACCGCCGGCAACATGGAGCTGGCGGGCAGCCTCGCGCGCGAGCTGCAGGAGCTCAAGGCCGACCTCGTCACCGACAAGGCCGAGCTCTCCGAGACTGAGGAGGGATACTCCCTGAACCTGCGGCAGGCGAAAGTTGTCCAGAAGGAATTCGAGGACAAGGTCCGCCGGCTGGAGAAGCAGCTCGACCAGGTCAAGATCAAGGAGGCGCAGGCGGAGGCGGCGGGCGCACTCAGCAACGCCAGCTTCAAGGTGGGCGACATGGGCGATTCGATGAAGACGGTGGAGGATGCGCTGCAGAAGCGCTACGAAGTGTCGGCCGGCAAGGCGCGCGTCGCCAAGGACCTGGTCGATATCGACAAGGTGCGGGAGAAGGAATCGGAGTCGAAGGCGCTCGAACAGTCGGCCCTGGCCGAGTTCCTGGCCAGCCAGGGCATTCAGTCCGGCACGCCGCAGGGCCCGCAGGCCCAGAAGGAGATGGGGCCGTCCAATGGCTGATCAAGCTCCCCGATTCACCTTTCTCGGCAAGCTGCTCTCCCTCGCGCTGATCGGCGGCCTGTTCTATCTGGGCTACGGGATGCTCAAGCGGAATCCGGTCTCTCTGCCCGGCTTCCCCTCGACCAGCAGCACCAGTGAAACCGCCGAGGTGAGTGAGGCGCAGGTCACGGTGCCGGTGCTCGCGCCGGCCGCCGCGTTCCAGCTCAAGGTGGACAGTGTCGTCCCGATCGAGATCAGCGAGTACGCCGGCTATGCCGGGCTGATCGTCGCCAACGGCGGACTGGAGCCGGGGCCCAACTCGCTGTTCACGAAGTACTGTGGTTGCCGGGTGAAGCTTTCCATCTCGGAAGAGGAGAGCTGGTCCTCGCTCAACAGCGGCAAGCTGGCCGGCTCCGTCACCACCACAGATGTGCTGGCCGTGTACGGCCGGCAGTTCAAGGTCAAGGTTCCGGCCCAGATCGGTTTTTCCCGCGGGGCGGACGGTGTGCTGGTCCGCAACGACATCCGGCGGGTCAACGCGCTCAAGGGGAAGGTGATCGCCGCGGCGCAGTTCACCGAGACGGACTTCTTCATCCGCTACCTCGCCCAGGAAGCCGGGCTCGGCATCAGCATGCTGGGCAGTCTGGATGCCGAGCCGAGCCCCTCCGGGCTCAATCTGGTTTACACCGACGATGGCTTTGCCGCCGGCGACCTGTTGCTGGCGGATGTGAAGGGCGGGAAGAACCGCGTGGCCGGCGCGGTCACCTGGGAGCCGAAGACCTCGGAGGTGATGGCGCAGTCCGGCGGCGCGCTCCGGCTGCTCACAACCAACAAGAACCTGCTGATCATCGCCGATGTGCTGGTGCTCAACAAGGGATTCGCCGAGGCGCATCCGCGGCTGGTCGAGGGGCTGGTGCATGCGCTGCTCGAGGGCAACCGGATGGTGCGGGACAACCCCGAGGCGCACCTCACCACGATCGCGACGGCCTTCAAGTGGTCGCCCGACCAGGCGCGCGCTGAACTCGCCAAGGTGCATCTGTCCAACCTGCCGGAGAATCTCGCCTTTTTCCGCGGTGAGATCGACGCCGCCGGCAGCTTCGGCGGCATCTTCCAGTCCGCCGTGTACGCCTATGGCAGCGAGCTGATCCGCGATCCCGCCGATCCCGCCAGCTTCGTCGACCTCGCCGCCCTCCAGGCTCTGGACAAGTCCGGGCTGTTCAAGGATCAGAAGATCGCCATCGCCCCGATCCGCAGCGGCGCCGCCAGCAGCGTCGAGACTGACCCGTTGCTCAGCAAGGATATCCGGTTCCTGTTCCAGCCCAACTCCACCACGCTGGACCTCGCGCAGACCGAAAATCTCAAGAATCTCGAGGCCATCAAGCAGCTGCTCACCGTCAGCCCCGGCAGCACGGTGCTGCTTCGGGGGCATGTCGACAACGCGATGGTCGAGGAGTTCCGCAAGAAGGGCGGCGACGCCTATGTGCGGCAGATGGCGCTCCGGGCCGTTGAGCTCTCCCGCAATCGCGCCGCCGAGATCCAGAAACTGCTGGTGCAAAAGCACGGCGTCGAGAGCAAGCGGGTTGATATCGTGGGCCGCGGCTGGGATGAACCCGCCGGGACCGACGCCGATCAGAACCGGAGGGTCGAGGTGCAGTGGTTTACCCTTGAGTAGGTGGCAGGTGGCAGGTAGCAGGTGGCAGGGAATAGGTGGAACGGAGGCAGCGGCGCCGACAGCCGTTGGCTGCTACCTGCCAGCTGCCACCTGTCGGCTCCTCCGCCTTGTCTTTCCCCCGCCAACGCCGTAAACTTGCCCCTCGCAAGACGATAGCTGGCGCATGCGGCTTCTGGGCGGAGCGGGAATGCAGCGAATGATTCGGGGAGCCTGACCGGTCGGATGACCGAACGGGCTGACGTGGAGTTGCCGCACGGGGTGCTGGTGTCTTCGGACGCTGGCGCCCCGTCCGCTTTTCCGCCGGAGGAGTCGTCCATCCTCGGTTCCGAGGACGCCCTGCAGGCCCTCGAATTTGCCGCCGTGCTCGATCAGGTCGCCGCGCTTGCCGCCGGTCCGCTCGGCGCGGAAAGCATCCGCCGCCGCCGGCCAGTGACCGATGTCCCGTGGATCCAGGCGGAGCTGGGCCGGGTGGAGGAGCTGGCCGCGCTGGTGCGCCGCGGTTCAGGCGTGACCGCGGAATCGGTGCCGACGCTGGCGCGGGTGCTCTCGCTCCTCCGCCTGAATGGCAGCGTGCTGGATGGCGCCGAGCTCCTCGCCATCCGCCGTACCATCACCGCGGCGCGCCTGGTGGTGGCCGAGTTGCGCCGCGTGGCCGCTGATGCACCGAGCGTGGCCTGGCTCGAGCGGCCGTTGCCGGACAAGGTGGTCGAGCGGCGGCTGGAACAGTCGATCGACGACGAGGGCGAGCTGCTCGACGGCGCGAGTGCGGATCTCGCCGCGGCCCGGAGCGACATTCGCACCGCGCGCGACCGGTTGATCCAGCGGCTGGAATCGCTGCTGCGCGGGATCGGTGGCGAGGGCGGCGTCACGTTGCGCGAGGGACGTTATGTCATCCCTGTCCCGCGCGATCTCCGCAGCCGCCCCGACGGCATCATCCACGGCGAATCGGCCAGCGGTGCCACGCTCTACCTCGAGCCCGCCGCCGTGATTCCGCTGGGCAACGCCTTCCGCGAGGCGGAGTCGCGCGCCCGGCGCGAGGAGCTGCGGGTGATGCGCGAGCTCACCGAACGGCTCCGCCCCGAAGCGGGCGCGATCCGCGAGGTGCACGCCATGTGCATCACAGTGGATGACCTCGCCGCGCGGGCGCGCTGGGCCGCCGCGGTCGATGGGCACAGACCGACAGTGGCGACGGCGCCGGCCGATCTCAAGATCGTGAATGGCCGGCACCCGCTGCTCCTCGGCGACACCCCCGCCGCCAGCCCTGCCGCTCCGCCCAGTCGCCGGACCGTTGTCCCCTTCGATCTGACCCTCACCGATCCTGAACGCACCATCCTGCTCTCCGGTCCCAACACCGGCGGCAAGTCGGTCCTGCTCAAGGCGGTCGGGCTCCACCTGCTGCTGGCGCAGAGTGGCATCATCCCGCCAGTCGGGCCCGGCAGCGTCTTCCCGGTCGTTACCCGCGTTTTCGCCGATATCGGCGACCGGCAGTCGATTGCCGCGAACCTCTCTACCTTCAGCGCGCACCTCACACTGCTGCGGGTCATCCTTGATGAAGCGGACGACGGCTCGCTGGTCCTGCTGGACGAGATCGGGAGCGGCACCGATCCCGCCGAGGGCGCAGCACTCGCCGGCGCGACGCTGCATGCCCTCACCCGGCGCAGGGCGCTGACCCTGGCGACGACCCACCTCGGCGCGCTCAAGCGACTCGCGACCGTGAGCCCGGGAATCGTGAACGCGTCGCTCCAGTTCGATGCCGCCACGCTGCAGCCCACCTACCATCTCATCAAGGGCGTGCCCGGCCGGTCGTACGGCATTGCGATCGCGCGGCGGTTGGGGTTGCGGGAAGACGTGGTGGGGGAAGCGGAGGCCGCCGTGCCTGACGCGGAGCGGAGCCTCGACGCACTGCTCGCGGTCGTGGAGGAGCGTGGCCGGGACCAGATGCAGCGCGAAATCCTGCTGGCCGAGCGGATCGCCGAGTCCGAAGGGCACGCCGCCGCGCTCGCCGCCCAGGCGGAGGCGCAGACCATCCGTGAGGCGACGCTCAAGCGGCGCGAGAAGGATGCGGAGCGGCAGGGGCGGGAGCAGGCCCGGCAGTATCTGCTGGAGGCACGCGAAAAGGTGGAAGCAGCCATCGCGCAGGCCGCCGCCGCCGGCGACGGGGCGCGTGACGCGCGGCGGCTGGTGGAGCAGGCGGCGCAGGCGGAAGCCGCCGCCCTGCGCGAGCTCGACCGGCCCGGTGCGAGGACCGCTGATGCGCCAGCCGCGTTCGCGGCGGGCGACCGCGTGCGGCTCGAGAGCGGCACCGCCGGCGAGGTGCTCGAGCTCCGTCCGGATGGCAGGGTGATCGTGCGCATCGGCTCGCTCAAGCTCATCGCCGATCCCGCCACGCTCGTCAAACTCGCCGGTCAGGCGCCGCGGAAGAGCGCGGAGCCGGTGCGGAGCGCCGAGGCCGGCGACGCGAGTTTCGAAGTCGACCTGCGCGGGATGACCGGCGATGAAGCGGCCCACGTCGTGACCGCCGCCATCGATGCGGCCATCCTCTCCGAGCAGCCCTACCTCCGGGTCATCCACGGCAAGGGCACCGGAGTGGTCCGCGAGCGGGTGCAGGCCATTGCCCGGAGCGACCGGCGCATCACGGCGCATGGTTTCGCGCCGCCCAACCAGGGCGGGACCGGCGTGACCCTCGTCGAGTTCGGGGCCTGAGCATGATCCCCGACGAGATCATCGAGCAGGTGCGCGACAGCGTCGACCTCATCGCGCTCATCGGCGAGACCGTCGACCTCAAGAAATCCGGTGGCGACTGGCGCGGCCCCTGTCCATTCCACGGCGGTCAGCATCGCAACTTCGCCGTCATTCCCAAGAAGGGGCGCTACTACTGCTTCGTCTGCAAGGAATCGGGCGACGCCTTCTCCTGGTACATGAAGCACTTCGGGATGGACTACCCGGGCGCGGTCCGCGAAGTCGCCCGCCGCATGGGAATCGTCATTCCGGAAGCCCGGGAGCGGCAGGGCCCCGATCCGCGTGAGCCGCTCTATCAGGCCGTCGCCGTCGCGCACGACTGGTTTGCCCGGCAGCTGCGCGAACTGCCGGAGGCGGAGGAGGCACGGCGCTACCTGCAGGGCCGCGGACTCGATCTCGATACCGTTGGTCCCTTTGAGCTGGGCTATGCCCCGCGGAGTGTCCTCTTCGCTCCGGCCATGTCGCAGCTGGGCCTGAGCGAGGCAGTGATGCTGGAGGCCGGCCTCCTCGCCAAGCGGGACGACGGCCGGGTGGTGCCACGCTTCCGCGGCCGGCTGCTCTTCCCGATTCACGACCTCCGCGGCCGTGTCGTGGGATTCGGCGGCCGATTGCTTGGCGATGGAGAGCCCAAGTATCTGAATTCGCCCGAGTCGCCCGTCTTCCATAAGGGCCAGACGCTCTACAATCTCCACCTGGCCAAGAATCACATCCGGAAGGAAGGCACCGTCATCCTGGTCGAGGGCTATTTCGATGTCCTCCGACTCGTGCTGGCCGGCCTCGAGCATGTGGTCGCCCCGCTCGGCACGGCGCTCACGGGTGATCAGGCGGCGTTGCTCAAGCGCTTCTCGCCCACCGCGACGCTCCTGCTGGACAGCGATACCGCCGGCCTCAAGGCCACCTTCCGCGCCGGTGATGAGCTGCTGCGCCACGAAGTACGGGTGAAGGTTGCCACGATGCCGCCAGGCGAGGATCCCGATACCCTGGTGCGAACCGGTGGGCTGGCCGCGGTCGAGCGGGTGCTCGCGGACGCGGTCGATGTGATGGAACGGAAGATCCAGATTCTCGACCGACGCGGCTGGTTCAGCGACATCGAGCATCGGCGTGAAGCGCTCGACCGACTGTTGCCGACCATCCGGGCGACCAAGGACCCGATTCAGCGCGAGCTCTACCTCGGCCTGGTCGCCGAGCGCAGTGGAGTGGGCAAGGCGGTGCTGGAGCAGGAGGTGAACTCGGCGTCATCGCTGGCGCGCCTCGCGCCCAGCGCCACCCGCCCGACCGAAGCGCCCGCATCCCGACCCGCCGAGCCCACCCGGGCCGACGGCGCCCGTGCCGAGCTCGTTCTGCTTCAGTTGATGGTGGCGAACGGCGAATGGCGCACTCGCTGCCGCGAGGGGATTCTGCCGGAGTGGTTCGAGGAGCCCGGGCGGCGGGAACTGTTCGAGGCGGTGGTGGCGGTTGCGGGCGACGGTCCGGCCGTGCCGCCGGAAGGTACTCCGCCCAAGCTGGCGGAGCGCTGGGCCCGGATGCTGGCAGAGCCGCTGCCGGCCACCGGGCAGGAAGATCGCCTGTTCAATGATGCGTCGCGGCGGCTGGAGCGGCGCCCGAAGCAGCGGGAATGTGACGCCCTGCTGGCGCAGATCCGTACCGCCTCCGACGCGGAGCGCGGCGCGCTGATGGCCCGGCATGTGAAGATGGTGCGTGACCTTCGTGATGAGTATCCCGAACTGAGCTCGGCCAAGGGCTTCAACCGCGGGCAGCGTTCGCGCTCCGCCCGTTCCTGATATGTCTCAATCCTCCACTCCCCATTTCCTCGACCCGTGACCCCGCATGCATCCTGATCTCGTGCAGCTGCTCGAACTGCAGTCCAAGGACCTCACCCTGCTGGAGGCCGACAAGGCCCTCGACGGCATCCTCGCCGAACTCGAGGGCCTTGAGTCCCAGATCGGCGACGCCGTGCAGGCCGCCGACAAGGCGGATCGTGCGCTGACCGACGCGAAGCGCCGGCGGGCGGAGTCGGAATCCAAGGTGGAGAACTTCCGCAAGATGGTGGAGCGCGGGCGGGCCCATCTCGACCAGGTGAAGACTCCGAAGGAAGCGGCGGCGGTGAACATCGAGCTCGATCTCGCCGGTTCCTCGCTCGCCCGCGAGGAGACCGACTGGCTGAAGCTGTCCGACCTCGTCGCCGGGCTTGAAGGGACCGCGAAGAGTGCCGCCGAGCGCGTGGCGATGCTGCGCGAAGGGCAGCAGATCGAGCGCGCCGGGATCGAGGGACGCCAGAAGGCGGCGACCAAGGTCCGTGCCGCGGCCGTCGCCGGGCGCGACCAGGCGGCCAGCGGCATCAACAAGGCGCTGCGGACGCGCTACGAGCGGCTGCGGTCGGTGCGGTTCTCCAACATGATCGTGGCGCTGAACGGACCGGCCTGTGGGTCCTGCTTCACCGCGGTCCCGCTCAACCGCCGGAGCCAGATCCGCGCCGGCACGCTCATCGATTCGTGCGAGAGCTGCGGCGTGATCATCTACGCCGCAGAAGTGGTTGAAGTCGTTGAATAGCCGCTTCCCGGTCCCACCGCTGCGGTGGCGGGTAGCCGCCGAGCCCGATCCCGAAGTGGTGCAGGCGCTGGCTCAGGGCCTCACCGTGACGCCGGTGCTCGCTGCGCTGCTGGTGCAGCGCGGCCTCGCGACGCCGGAGGCGGCGCGGCGCTTTCTCCGTCCCGTCCTCGAGGAGCTGGCCGATCCCCTCCAGCTCAAGGGGATGGCGGAGGCGGTCGACATCATCGCCACGGTCATCCGGACCGGTGGCGGCATTCTGGTCCACGGCGACTACGACGTCGATGGCCAGTGTGCCACCGTTCTGCTGACGCGCGCGCTCCGGGCGGCCGGAGCGAGGGTGACACCGTTCGTGCCCCATCGGATGCGCGACGGGTACGATCTCGGCCCGGCCGGCATCGCGGCGGCGCAGGCGGCCGACGCGCGGCTCATCCTCACCTGTGATTGCGGTATCACCGCGGTGGATGCGGTGGATGCGGCCCGCGCTGCGGGGCTGGAGGTCATCGTCACCGACCACCACCTTCCCGGCCCGATTCTGCCGCGGGCGCGGGCCGTCATCGATCCGCAGCAGCCGGGCGACACCTCCGGTCTCACCCAGTTGTGCGGCACCGGAATCGCGTTCAAGCTGGTCCAGGCGCTGGTGCCCGCGCTCGGCCTCCCGACCAATCTGCCATTGCACCTGCTGGATCTTGTCGCCCTCGCCACCGTCGCGGATGTGGTTCCGCTGACGGGTGAGAACCGCATCCTGGTGCGGCACGGGCTCCGCCTGCTGGGCGAGAGCCGCTGGCCCGGGCTGCGGGCGCTGATCCGCACCAGCGGTCTCGAAGGACGGGAGATCCGCGCGGGGCAGGTCGGGTTCATCCTCGCGCCCCGGCTCAACGCCGCGGGCCGCGTCGGGGAGGCGACCGAAGGGCTGCAGCTGCTGCTCACCGACGATCCGGGAGAGGCGATGACGCTGGCCACCCGGCTCGAGGTGCTCAACACCCAGCGCCAGGTTCTCGACCAGCGGATGCTCGACGAGGCGATGACCCTGGTCGAGACCACCTGCGATCCCGACCAGGACGCCGCGCTCGTGCTCGCCGCCGATGGCTGGCATGCCGGAGTTGTCGGCATCGTCGCGTCGCGAATCGTGGAACGCTTCGGCCGGCCGGCTTTCCTGATTGCGCTCGAGGGCGAGGTGGGGAAGGGGAGTGGCCGGAGCATCTCGCGCTTCGACCTGCACGCCGCGCTGCATCACTGTGGTGACCTGCTCGATCGCTTCGGCGGCCATCACATGGCGGCCGGGCTCACCATCCGGCGGGACCAGCTTCCCGCCTTTCGTGAACGCTTCACCGCCTTGGCCCGCGCCCGGCTCACCCCCGCCGACCTCGCCCCCGAGCAGCGGATCGATCTCGTGCTCGACCTCGGGCAAGCGAGCGAAGAACTCGAACGGCTCTGTCGTCACCTCGAGCCCTGCGGCATGGGGAATCCCGGTCCGGTCTTCGGCGCGCGCGCTGTTCGGCTCGAGGGCGCACGACGGGTGGGTAACGGTCACCTGAAGGCGACGCTGGCTTCTGCCGGTGGCCGGCTGGGCGGGATCGGCTTCGGCTGGGCCGAGCGCGGCGGGTGGCTGGAGCGCGCGGCGCGGCGGGAGCCGGTGGATGTCGCCTTCCGGCTGGAGACCAACGAGTATCAGGGCGAGGTCAGCCTGCAGGCACGTATCGTGGCGCTGACGACGCCGCCACTCGCCGCCCTTCCCGATGGCCCGGTGGAGTCAGCGGCAGAAGTAGCCGCGCGCGTTGCGCCCGGAAGCGAGGCGGCCCGCGCGACCGGCGTCGCGCCATGACCCGGCGCAACGTTCGCCGCTGACCCCGTGCGGATCATCGGCGGCGCCTTTCGCGGGCGCACCATCGTCGCCCCGAAGGACGCTCGTGTCCGCCCCACCGGCGATCGGGTGCGCGAGGCGTGGATGAGCATTCTGCAGGCGTCGCTCCCCGGGGCGAGGATCCTCGACCTCTTTGCCGGCAGCGGCGCGCTCGGTCTGGAGGCACTCTCCCGTGGCGCCGCCAGCGCGACCTTCGTGGATCTCAACCCGCCGTCGCTCGCCGCGATTGCCGCGAACATCGCCACACTCGGCCTCGAGGATCAGGTCGTCATCCACCGGGGCGATGCGCTGCGATTTGCCGAGCAGGTGGAACCGGGCGCCTTCGACGTCGCCTTTGCCGATCCGCCCTACACCCGGGATGATGCGGTCCACCTGGTCGCCCTCTTCCGGCGGCGGCCTTTTGCCCGCATTCTCACACTGGAGCACGCTGCCAAACTGGAGCCCGGCGGCGATGACACCCGCCGGTACGGCGACACTGCCCTCACCTTCTGCCACGCGCCATGACTCGCATCGCCGTCTATCCCGGTTCCTTCGATCCGCCAACCCGCGGGCACACCGACCTGGTGCACCGCACCCTGGCGCTGGCCGACACGGTGATCGTCGCCATCACCAGCAACTCCACCAAGGAGCCGCTCTTCTCCGTCGACGAGCGGCTGTCCATGCTGCGCGTGGCCGTAGGCGAGGCGCCCCGGGTGCAATTCGATGCCTTCGATGGCCTGCTGGTGGACTTTTGCCGTCGGAACGGCGCCACCCTGATCATCCGCGGGCTTCGCGCCGTGAGTGACTTCGAGTACGAGTTCCAGATGGCCATGATGAACCGCCACCTGATGCCGGGCCTCGAGACCGCCTTCCTCGTGCCGCCGGAGGATGCGACCTACCTCAGCTCCAGCCTGGTCCGCGAGGTCGCCCGCTACGGTGGCAGTGTGGATGGCCTGGTCCACCCGGTCGTCGCGGAAGCGCTGGCGCGCCGCTTCCGCAAATGAATTTTCGGGCGCAGTTGCGGGTCCGGGCGCAGGCCCGGCCCCGCCGGATCGTGCTGCCCGAGGCGGAGGATGGGCGGGTGCAGGCCGCCGCCGCGATCCTCCGGGCGGAGCGACTCGCCGAGCCAATCCTGATCGGTCCCGGCGCCATCGAGCCGACCCAGGATGGCCGGCTGCCCCGCGTGGCCCAGTGGCTCCGGGAACGGCGGCCGGACAAGGTGGACGACGCGGTGCACGGCCTCGACCTTGCCACTGATCCGCTCCGCTTTGGCGCCGCGCTCGTCGCCCTCGGCGAGGCCGATGGCTGTGTGGCCGGCGCGGCGACGTCCACCGCCGATGTGCTCCGTGCCGCGCTCTGGGTCATCGGCCCGGCCGAGGGGATCCGTACCGTCAGCTCCGCATTCTACCTGGAGCTGCCGGACGGACGGGTCTTCACCTTCACCGATTGCGCCGTGGTGCCTTCGCCCAGCGTCGAGCAGCTCGCGGATATCGCGCTGGCCGCCTCCCGAGACCGGGTGCGCCTCGTCGGCGATCAGCCCCGGGTGGCGTTTCTGTCCTTCAGTACCCGGGGCAGCGCGACTGGGCCGTCCGTCGACCGGATGCGGCAGGCAGCCGACCGCTTCCGGGCCATCGCCCCGGGCATTCCCTGCGATGGGGAGCTGCAGGCGGACGCCGCCCTCGTGCCGGAGGTGGCCCGGCGGAAGGCCCCCGACTCGATCCTGGGCGGAACCGCCAATATCCTGGTCTTCCCCGACCTGGACAGCGGCAATATCGGCTACAAGCTGGTCCAGCGGCTGGCCGGGGCCGCGGCCCTGGGCCCCCTGCTGCAGGGGCTGGCCCGTCCCATGAGTGACCTCTCGCGCGGGGCGTCCGTCGAGGATATTGTGGAGGTGGCCGCGCTGGTCGCCGCCCAGGTTCAGGACGGCTGAGGTCCAACTTTCGAGGAGTCCCATGGCATTTTCGGCGAGCAAAGACGCCAGTGGCGTGTACCTCATCCGGGTCGAAGGCCAGCTGATCGTGGGCAACCGCCAGGAGTTGAAGGCCGCGGTGCAGGAAGCCCTCGACCACAGCGAGCGCCGCTTCGTCATCGACTTCTCCCGCACCGGCTACATCGATTCCTCCGGGCTCGGCGCGCTGGTCTCGATCTCCAAGAAGGTCCGGGAGCAGGGCGGCGACCTGCGCCTCTCCGGCCTCAACGAAGACCTGCGCTCCCTCTTCGAGCTGACCAAGCTGGATACCCTCTTCGCCATCAGCGACACCGCCGAGCGGGCGCTGGGGAGCTTCGCCGCGTGACGGCGCCACTCGCCGCCACCCTCCGGCTCTGTGTCCGCCGCCGCCGCGTCCCCAACGCGGCCGGGGCCACTGTGCAGGTGTCGCTCCGGGTGCCGAGTGAAGTCGGCTGCATCGAGGAAGTGGTCGACCTGCTCATGCGGCACTGCTGCACCGCCCACTGGGTCAGTCGCCGGGGCCGGTTCAATTTCCGGGTGGCGCTGGCGGAGGCGCTCGCCAACGCGATCGTCGCCGGCAACCAGGAGGACCGCACCAAGTGGGTCGAGGTGCAGGCGGAATGCTGCGGCGAGCAGATCCGCATCGAGGTCACCGACCAGGGCCCGGGCTTCGACCCCGCCACGATCGAGGACCCGCTCCTGCCCGAGGATCTCGACCGGACCAATGGCCGGGGCCTCTTTCTCATCCGCCAGCTGGTGGATGATGTCCGCTTCAACGCCCTGGGGAATTCCATCTGCATGACGCTGCGCCGCCACTAGGGGGCCTGGAGTCGGTGGCGGATGCGCTGGGCGCCCTCACCGGCGCCCGCGTCCGTCTCTGGCGCTATGACGGACGTGTCCTGCGCGTCTTCGGGGCAGGGGCCGACCCCGGCTTCTCCCCGCCGCTTCCGCGCATCGCCGGGCTGGTCCCCACCCCGACCGGCTCCTCCTGGCTCGCCCCGGTGCCGGAGGCGAACGGCTTCTGGTTCGAGATCGACGGCGTCACCGAGGCCCGCGCCGCTGCCCTCTCCCCCCAGCTCGCCCAGGTGCTTTACGTCTTCTTTGCCGCCGAGCGGGAGAGCGCGGAGATCACCGACGAGCTCACGTCGCGCTACGAGGAGATCGACCTCCTCTACGCCATCAGCGAGATCCTCGGGCATACCGTGAAGCTGGAGGAGGCGGCCCATACGATCGTGCGGGAAGTCGCCGACGTCGTCGGCGCCCGGCGCGCCTCCATCATGGTGCACGACGAGTCCACCTCGCTGCTCCGCACGGTGGCGGCCCGCGGCTTTTCCGCCGGGGGCCATGGACCGGTCCGGACCGACGATCGCACCTCGGTGGCGGCGCAGGTCTTCCGCGAGCAGCGGATCATCGTGCGGGATCCCACCGACCCACTGACCCACAATCCCGGCTCGCCCGCCGACCGCAATTACAAGGGCGAGGCGTTTCTGAGCATTCCCATTCTCTATGCTGCGCCGGGCGCTGGTTCGCGCTGCGTCGGCGTCATCAACCTGACCGACCGGATTGTGGGCGACACCTTCACCTCCGGCGAGGCGAAGCTGGTGTCGGCGGTCGCCAATCAGATCGGGGCCGCGATCGAGAACGCACGGCTGGTCGATCGCGATCTCCGCCGCCAGCGGCTGCAGCGCGAGCTCGAACTGGCCCACGATCTCCAGCTCAAGCTGCTCCCGTCGCCCGCCGTGCTGCAGGGCGATGCGCAGGTCGCCGCCATCTGCCGACCGGTCGACAGCGTCGGCGGTGACTTCTACAGCTTTACCCGCCTGGGAGGTGGCCGGGTGGGTGTGATGCTGGGCGACGTCTCGTCGCACGGCTTTTCCGCGGCGCTGGTCATGGCGCTGGTCATGTCGGCCGCGGGCATCCACGCCGGCGCGGGCAGCACGCCGGACGAGGTGCTCGCCGCCATGCTGGAAAGCCTGGGTCAGGAGCTGGCATCGACCGAGATGTTTCTCTCGGTGTTCTATGGCGTGCTGGACCCGAAGCAGGGCCGGCTGGTGTATGCCAACGCCGGGCATCCCCATGCCTATCGGGTGCCGGGGGTCGGAGAGCCGGAACGACTGCCGACCACCGCCCCGCCGCTCGGCCTCGCCTCGGCGGAGAGTCTGAAGCGGAATCAGGTGCGCTGGACCCCGGGCGAAGATCTGCTCTGTCTCTGGACCGACGGGTTGGTGGATCAGGGAGGCAGCACCACCTTCACCGAAGAACGGTTGCTGGCGGAAATCGTGCGACACCGTGCCGAGGCGCCAGAGGCCATTGTGGACGCGGTTTTCGCCGTCGCCGACGCCGCCACGCCCAAGCCGGGCGATGATCGCACGCTGCTGGTGATGCGGATCTGAACAGCGGCCGTTAGCCGTCAGCCATCAGCTAAAGGTCGTTGGCCGTTAGCTGCCACCTGCCACCTGCCAGCTGCCAGCTGTCAGCCACATACCGCCTACTCCCCACCGCCTACCCGTGCCCCAACCCAAGAAACGCCTCGGCCAGCACTTCCTCTCCGATCCCGGCATCCTCGGGCGCATCACCGATGCGCTGCAGATCGAGCCGGGCGACACGGTGCTGGAGATCGGGCCAGGGCTGGGCGGCCTCACCGCACAGTTGGCAACCCGGGCCGATCGGCTGATCGCCATCGAGAAGGACCGCGACCTGGTGCCGGCGCTCCGGGAACGGTTTCCCGCGGCTACGATTATCGAGGGGGATGCGCTCGAGCTCGACTGGCCCGCGCTGACCGGCGACGGGCCACGGCGCGTCACCGGGAACATTCCCTACAACATCACTTCGCCGCTGCTCGAGCAGGCGCTCCTGCCGCCCCGCCCAACGTGCATTGTGTTCCTGGTGCAGAAAGAGGTGGCGGAACGGGTGGCGGCGCCGCCGGGTGGTTCGGACTACGGCGCGCTGAGTGTCGGCATCCAGTCGGTGGCGCGGGTGGAGCGGCTCTTCACCGTCGGGGCAGGGGCCTTCCGGCCTCGGCCGAAGGTCGATTCAGCGGTGCTCCGGCTCAGGCCGCTCGCCGAACCGCTGATGGCGGATGCCGACGTGCTCCGTTTCCGCCGCTTTGTCGTCGGCCTGTTCGGCTTCCGCCGCAAGCAGCTGCTGCGCGGGCTGCGCGAACTCACCGGTGAGCCGGCAACGACCGTGAGCGGCTGGCTCGGCCAGTCGGGGATCGGCGAGACCCAGCGACCGCAGGAGTTGTCGCCGGCGGAGTTTGCCCGATTGTTCGGGGTGGTGGGGTGAGAGCCGTTGGCCGTTAGCCGTCAGCCGTCAGCCAATGGCCATTAGCCGTTGGCCGTTGGCTTGAAGCGTACGAGATTCGCCCAATCGCCTCCTCCCCGTTCCCCTTCCTCCCCCCTTCGGCTAGATTTGTGAAACATTTCACATAAGCCCATGCGGAAGATCGCCGAATCCACTGTCCGACGTCTCTCCCTCTATCTCCGGTTCCTCGAGGAATTCGAGCACCGGGGTATCGAGACGGTCAGCTCCGAGGCCCTCGCGGCGCGGGGCGGCACGACGTCCGCCCAGGTGCGGAAGGATCTCTCCTTCTTCGGGAGCTTCGGGAAGCGCGGGCTGGGGTATTCAGTGCTCGAGCTGGTCGGAAAGCTCCGCGGCATCCTGGGATTGGGACGGCACTATCGCGTCGCCATGATCGGCGCTGGCAAGATCGGCAGCGCGCTGGTCCAGTACCGCGGGTTCAAGGCCCGCGGCTTCGAGATCGTCCACATCTTCGATACCGATCCGGCCAAGATCGGGCGGGAGTGGAACGGGCTGACTGTGCGGGATGTGAAGCAGATGGCGGCGGAGTTCGAGCGCCTGCCGGTGGATATCGCCGTCATCGTGACCCCCGCGGAAGCCGCCCAGGCTGTCGCCGACCGGGTCGTCAAGCTCGGCATCACAGCCATCCTCAATTTCGCTCCCGCCCAGCTCACCGTGCCGGAGGACGTGGTGGTGAAGACGGTGAATCTGGCGCTGGAGCTTGAGGCGTTGAGTTACGCGTTGACG
>JAWXBX010000223.1:0-19498 GCA_034440415.1 Gemmatimonadota bacterium
AGCCGAAAAGACCGCAAGAGTGACCGCCGGGCAGTTTGCAGCCCATGAGATGGTTGGCGTGGTGCCGGTGCCGATGGTCATTGGCCCGACGGCTGAGGCCGAGCAGGCGGGCGGGCCCGAGGTGTCGCTGCACGCCGTGACCACGACCAGCGCTACGAGGAGACATGCCGGGAAAAAGCGGGCGCGCGTTGGCGGCTGACCGGGCAGCTTCGGTGGGATCCGCATGCCACTGGCAATGGCGTCCATCATGCTTACATCCTCGGTTCGCAGGTCCGTGGATAACGGGTCCATCGGACTCAGGCCCGGACGCGGGAGCTGGGTGTTGCCACTCTGGCGGTTTGAATCCATAGCGGCGACTCGCAGGGCAGGGAACCAGCGTTATCTAGGTACTGCGGGGAAGGTGAATATGTCCTGAGGGTGGGGTGAAAGGACCTGGTGCCGAAGTCTGCCGTTCCCAGCAGAGGCCTAACTGGCGTGCTTCGGGCGGGAGTGGCGCCATCGAACGCGTGCAGGTGTCACAGCGGGCGATGTGCCCCTCGGGTTCTGATGCGATCAGGTCCGGCCGGGGCTGGCGAGGATGGCCGGAGCAGCCCAGAACCAAGGCTGGGGCACCGTATCGGCCGAGGGCAGGGTCAGCTGGATACGTCGACTCCGTCCCTCATGGCCACAGCGATCGACCGCGCGGCGGGTCCTCTCACGCGCGCGGCGGCATGGCTCGCCGGAAGGTGAATGTCCCACCAGTGTGTCATCTGCTCCCGGGTCCAGTGGCCCGGCGCGGCAATCCGCTGCAGCTCCGACGCCATCGCCCCCGCGTCCGCTGGCCGGTTCTCCGGCTTCTTCTCCAGACAGGCAAGGATCAGGCGGTCGAACTCGGGGGAGACCTCCACTGTGGTGCGGCGAGACGGCGGTACGGGCTCCGACTGGAGGTGCCGCGCCATCATCTGCATCGGGGTCTCGGCGTCGAATACCAGCTGGCCAGTGATAAGCCAGTACCCCACGCAGCCGAGCGAGTAGAGGTCGGTGCGGGCATCCTCGTGCTCCCCCAGGATCATCTCGGGAGGCATGAACGCTGGCGTGCCAGCCGTGAAGTTGGGTGCGGTCAGCGGCGCCGTATCGTGTCGGGCCTCTCGCAGGGACTTGACCAGCCCGAAATCCAGCACTTTGACGAAGTCTACCTCACATCCCATTCGGCAGGCGTACAGATTGGCCGGCTTGATGTCGCGATGAAGGAGACCGCTCTGGTGGGCATCGGCCAGCGAGTGGCAGGCTTGAGCCAGCAGATGGGCAGCCCGTTCCGCCGGTACCGGCCCGAACCGATGAACCAGGGTGTCGAGATCAAGGCCCTCCAGCAGCTCCATCACGTAGTAGCAGGTTCCGTCGCCGGTGACCCCGAAGTCGAAGAGATGGACGGTGTGATGAGAATGCAGCCCCGCCACCGCTTCGGCCTCGCGGCGGAATCGCCGGATCATCGTCTGTCCCTGGGTTCCACTGCTGGAGCCGAGATAGGCAGGCTTGATCAGCTTGATAGCGGCTGGGCGGGCGAGCATGCGGTGACGGGCGCTCCACACCTGGCCCATGCCGCCTTCGCCGAGCAGCTCAACCAGCTGGTAGCTGCCCAACTCCCGGGCGCGGTGGGCTTGTCGTTGAAGGCGGGCGAGCATGATGGCGGGAAGGACCGCGAGCACGGCGCAGGCGTAATTCGGCAGGTAGGCCCACACCAGCAGCCCGAAATCGGGAAGCGGCAGGCCGCGCGCGGCGGCGACCGCAAGCCCCACCGGGTCCATCGTCGCGGCTGCCAAGCCTGCGATCAGCGCCTTCCGGGGGCTGCTCGGCACCACAAACGGGAAGATCACCACCAGCACACAGATCCAGGAGAGGCGTCCCGCGAGCACCCGCACTTCCCACTGGTTCATCACCCCGATCGCGAAGGCCAGGACCACTTCGTACCACAGCCCGAGGATGACGATCCTCCTGCTCTGCGCCCACAGCTGCTGAGTGAGAAAGTAGAGTCCCAGGGAAAGCAGGATGCAAAGCACCGCCAGCGCATCCGCCGCCGGCCCCCATGGCACGATGGACGCGTCTGGGAGGTGGAGCCTCGGCACCACGAGGTGGTTACCGGCGAGGAGTGCGCCCCAGACCACCGACGCCAGCAGGCTGAGAAAGCCGAGACGCCGGGCCGACTCACAATACAGAATATCCGGTGAGCGTACGCCTGTGAGGCTCGGGTCACTAGCCTCACTGGGGAGGAAAACGCTTTGAGCCGGTTCGCTCCGAGGGGCACTCATTCGGTTGCCAGTCTATACACGGCTGCTAGGCCACGCAAGATCCTGGTAACCGCCCGGCCGTTTGTGATGATGCCCTTGATGTGCTCAGGTGAGCGGCTGGGAGCGGCTCGCCGCACGAGTCAGGCGACATAGCCCAACCTGTTCTCGATCATAGATGACTGCGTAACTAGGGCGGGCCGGGATCCGAAGTTCCCGATGATCGTGAAGTCAGAGGTTGAGCTGCGCGCGGGCTTCGCCCGTGCTCGCTCCCCTTCAGGTCAACTCCTCTCAGGCCCACTCGGTGGCCGTTAGCCGTTGGCCATCAGCCGTCAGCTCGTTCCGAGCTGCCCCGCGCCCCTCCGTGGAGCTCGGGGTTTTTGTTGGTTGGGAACTGGGTGGAGGTATGTCGATTGATGGGCTGATGGACGGGCGAGCCGCCGAGTCCCGCACGCCCTCGCCCCGGCGCCGGTCGGCGGGATCCTCAGGTCGCGAACAGCTTGCGCTGCCTGGCGACTTCCTTCTCCAGCCGCCCGCACATGATCTCGCAGAGCCGGAGCACATCCGCGTCAGCCAAACGATAGTAGGTGCTGACCCCCTCTTTCCGGCGCTCGACGAAACCGAGCCGGAGCAGGAGCTGGAGGTGCTTCGAGAGGTTGGCCTGGCCGAAGCCGGTGATCTCGATCAACTGGGTGACGTTCTGCTCGCCGCCACGCAGTGCGCTCAGGATGTGGAGCCGGGTCGGCTCGCCCAGCGCGCGGAACCGGTCCGCGATGACCTGCAGCTGATGGGCCGACAACGGCTTGGATGCCACGGCACCCCCCAGAAGTGATTCCATAACCAGCGAGTAATCTGTCCCGCTCCCCGCCAGGTCACAACCAGACGGCTCGGTGGCCGACGCCGAATCGTGCCGCTGTCCTGCTCGGCGCAATCCTCTCGCCAAAACCCGATGATGTCGCACTGGCCCCGCATCCATTGTGAGGTGCGCTCCTGTCGTGCCTTGCTAATATAACTATATAGTGATATAGTGCAACAAGAAGAACGGCGGCAGGAACAGACCGGCCGCCCTCCAGCGGAGCCCCAGGGCTCCACCACCAGGAAGGAGCAGCAGATGCAGTGCAACATGGCAGGCTGGGATCGGGGCGCGCGGATCGTGGTCGGACTCGTTCTGCTGACGCTGGGATGGGCTGGCATCGTCCCCGGGACGCTGGGCCTCGTGTTCAAGGTGCTCGGGTTCGTGCCGCTGGCCATCGGGGTTGTCGGGGTGTGCCCGGCGTATTCACTGTTCGGCTTCCGCACCAACCGTCCGTAGCCCACGGGGACCCGGTCATCGCGATGATGTGGACTTCGGCAATGGGGCGGATGGTGAGAGGCGCGCCGTGGCTCCTGCTCACGGCGCTCGCCACGGCGCCGGCAGTCGTGCAGGCCCAGGCGCTCACCCTGCGTGATGCACTCGGCCGGGCGGATGAAGCGGCCTTTGCCAACCGGATCGCCGCCGGACAGACCGCGGCCCAGGCGGGGCAGGCGCTGGCGCCGTACCGGGGGATTCTGCCCAGCATACGGATTGAAAGCGGCTACCTGAGGACCACCGACCCACTCAACGCCTTCGGCTTCACGCTGCGGCAGCGGGCCGTGACGCCAGCCGCCTTTGCGCCGTCACGGCTCAACGACCCCAATGCCATCGGCAATCTCATGACCGGGGTCGTGGTCGAGCAGCCGCTGTTCAACGCCGACGCCTGGCTGGGCCGCAAGGCGGCCGCCCATGTCAGTCAGGCCTCGGCCGCACAGGAGCAGTGGATTCGCTCCGGCACGGCGGTGGAGGTGGTCCGGGCCTACTGGGGCGCCGTGCTTGCGACGGAACAAGAGCGGATGCTGCGATCGGCATTGGCGGCGGCGTACTCCCATGTGCGTCAGGCCGAGTCGCTGGTACGCCAGGGAATGGCGACCCGGTCCGACGCATTGCTTGCGGCAGTCAAGGCCGGCGAGGTGGAGGCGATGCTGCTCAGCGCCGCGAACCAGGCGCGCCTCGCCCGGCAGGGACTCGCCCTCCTCATGGGCGATCCCGCCGACTCCGCCTTCACCCTGCCCACTGCACTGCCGACCGCTGTTCAGGTTCAACTCGCCGGCGCCCGGACGTCGACAGATGGCATCGCTGCCAACCTCCGTCCCGATGTCGCGGCGGCGGAGCTGGCACGGGACGCGGCAGGCGCCGATGCCCGACGGGACGCGGCCCTCTACCTGCCGCGCCTGAACGCATTCGGCCGCCTCGAATGGAACGCGCCCACGGCTCCTTTCGGCGGCAGCAGCGCCTGGACCCTCGGCGTGATGCTGAGCTGGTCACCATTCGCCGGCGCTTCGGAACTGGCGGAGATCCGGACTGCGCGTGGGCGACGCACTGCGGCGGGCGCGATGGCGGAGGCGGCGGAGGCGCAGGCGGGCCTCGACCTCTCGCGGACCAGGGATGCAGTGCCGCTGGCGGTGGCGCGGATGGAAATCGCTGGGCGCGGAGTGGCCCAGGCCATCGAAGCACACCGGATTGTCGGCCGGAAGTACGAAGGTGGTCTCGCGACGGTGACCGAGCTGCTCGACGCGGCCGCGGTCGAGACGGCGGCGGCGTTGGGCGACGTGGCGGCGCGATACGAGGCGATTGTCGCCATGGCGGAGATGCGCAGGGCGCAGGGCCTCGATCTGTCGCCCCTGCAGGACCTCGAGCCCCAGGTGATCCAGTGACACGACTGATGCGGACGGCAATGCTGCTGGCGAGCGGGATCCTCGGATGCAGTGGTGGTGAGACCAACACACCAATCCCGGCGACGTCGCAGGCCGTCTCAGCGGGCCAGCGCTGGACCGTGCGGGACACCACGATCATGGCCACCGTCGAGGCCGCTGGCGTCGCTGAGCCGATCGAACGCGCCACTCTGAGCACCAAGCTGATGGGGGACATCACCGGGGTGCTGGTCCGGGAAGGCGATCGCGTGGCGCGCGGGCAGCCGCTGGCGCGCATCGACGCGCGGGATGTGGACGCGAAGCGAGCCCAGATCGACGCCGGCATTTCCGCGGCGGAAGCGATCTATCAGGATGCCAGGACACAGGCCGAACGGTTCAGGGCGCTCTACGCCGATAGTGCGGCGACGCGATTCCAGCTCGACCAGGCGGAAACCGGCCTGGCGCGAGCCGACGCCGGGCTGCGGACGGCGCGCGCCTCCGCCGCCGAGCTCGACGCGGTGGGGGCCTATGCGGAGGTTCGCGCCCCGTTCCCCGGAATCGTCACCCGGCGATACGTCGATGCCGGCGCCTTTGTGGCGCCCGGCGCGCCGATCCTCGAGGTCCAGAATGATGCTCGGCTCCGCATCAGCGTCACGGTCCCCCCGCAGAGCAGCGCCGTGCTCCGCCGGGGCCTGCCGATCGAGGCGATCATCGAGGGCCGGGCGGCCCGTGCCACTGTCGAAGGCGCTGTGCCGGCACCTGGGGGCGCGGTCTACACCGTCAACGCGGTCGTGGACAATGCCGACGGAGCGTATCTCTCCGGCGGCGCGGCGACCCTGCTTATACCGGCTGGTGTCCGTCGAGCGATCCTGATTCCCGCCCGTGCCCTGGTGCATGAGGGCGACCTGACCGGGGTACGGGTACAGACGGGTGCCGTGACGGAGCTGCGCTGGATCAAGACGGCTGCGCTCGGAACCGGTCCGATGATCGAGGTTCTCTCGGGCCTCATGTCCGGCGATGTCATCCTTGCCGGGAGCCACTGAGACCATGGGTTTCGCCGGGCGACTCGCCCAGAGGTTCCTGCACTCGAGGCTCACGCCGCTCCTCGCCATCGCCTCGCTGGCGGTGGGCCTGCTTGGCATCCTCGCGACGCCGCGGGAGGAGGAGCCGCAGATCTCGGTGCCGATGATCGATGTCATCGCGGCGCTGCCCGGCGCTTCGCCGGCCGAGGTCGAGAACCTGATCACCAGGCCCATCGAACAGCGCATGTGGGAGATCCCGGCGGTCGAGCATGTGTACTCGATGGCGGGGGAGGGCTATACCCTCGTCACGGTTCGCTTCAAGGTCGGAGAGGATCAGGAGCGCAGCGTCACCCGGGTCCACGCAAAGCTGTTCGCCGACATGGACCGGTGGCCGGCAGGGGCGTTGCCGCCGCTGGTCAAGCCGCACTCGATCGACGATGTGCCGATCCTGACGCTCACCCTCTCGTCGGCCCGCTACGGCTCCAACGAGCTGCGGCAGATGGCGACGCAACTGGAGGATGAGATCCGCACCGTCGCCGATGTCGCGGAAACGGCGGTGATCGGTGGTCAGCCGCGGCAGATCCGGGTGGATCTGGATGCCGCGCGTCTCGCCGCGGCTGGCGTCACCCCGGGCGAGGTGGCGATGGCGCTGAACGGTGCCAACGCCCGGCTGGAGGCGGGAGAGTTCGCCAGCGGTGGCTCGGTCTACCGGGTGCAGATCGGCGCGGCGCTCAGCGGCGCGGCGGATGTGGCCGGCGTCGTGGTGAGCTCCCGCGGCGGGCGCCCGGTCTACCTCCGCAACGTGGCGCAGGTGCGCGACGATTTCGGCGAGCGCACCAACTACGTGACTCACGCCACGACGGACTCCGGTGTGACGGGCGCGGCGAGTGCGGTCACCATCAGCATCGCCAAGCGGAAGGGGGCCAACGCGACCAATGTCGCCCACCAGGTGCTGGAGCGGGTGGAGCAGGCGCGCGCCCGGCTCCTCCCCGCCGACGTGATGGTGACGGAGACCAGGAACTACGGCGAAACGGCGCGGGAGAAGGCGAACGAGCTGATCCTGCACCTCGGCATCGCCACACTCTCGGTGACGCTGCTGATCTGGTTCTTTCTCGGGTGGCGTGAGGCCGTCGTCGTACTGGTGGCGGTGCCGGTGACGCTCGCGCTGACGCTGTTCAGCTACTACGCGCTGGGCTACACCCTGAACCGGATCACGCTCTTTGCCCTGATCTTCTCGATTGGCATCCTGGTGGATGACGCCATCGTGGTGGTGGAGAATATCTATCGGCATATCGCGATGGGCGGCAAGGATCCGGCGGAGGCGGCGGTAGAGGGAGTGGATGAGGTCGGCAATCCGACCATTCTCGCGACCTTCGCCGTGATCGCGGCCATTCTCCCGATGGCGTTCGTGCGGGGGCTGATGGGGCCGTACATGCGCCCGATCCCGGTGGGCGCCAGCGTCGCGATGCTCGCCAGCCTGGCCGTGGCCTTCATCATCACACCCTACCTCGCGTACCGGTTGCTGAAGGGCCACGTCGCGCCAGGGAAAGGGATCCACGGCGCCGACGCGGAGACGGCGAGCACGGGATTCAGCCGATTCTACGGTCGAGTCATGAGCGGACTGATGGACCGCCCGCGCCGCCGGCTGGTCTTCTACGGCGGGGTGGTGCTGCTGCTGTTCCTCTCCATGGGGTTGGTGGCGTTGCGGATCGTGCAGGTGAAGATGCTGCCATTCGACAACAAGTCGGAATTCCAGGTGATCCTGGATCCACCGGAAGGAACCACTCTGGAGGGCAGTGCCGCGCTCGGCGCCGAGGTGGCGGCGTACCTGCGCACGGTGCCGGAGGTGCGCAACACGCAGGTGTATGCGGGCACGGCGGCGCCGGTCAACTTCAACGGTCTGGTGCGGCATTACTTCATGCGTAGTGGCGCCAACGTCGCCGACGTGCAGGTCAACCTGGTGGCCAAGGGGGAGCGGTCGCGGCAGAGTCATGCGATCGCGGTCGCGGTGCGGCCCGCCATCGATTCGATTGCGCGGCGCTACGGCGCCAGCGCCAAGATCGCGGAAATACCGCCTGGCCCGCCGGTGCTATCGACGCTGGTCGCGGAGGTCTATGCCGGCACCGACAGCGCCCGCCTCGCTGCGGCCACGCGGGTCAAGCAGGTGTTCGAGGCGACGCCCGGTGTGGTCGACGTGGACTGGACGGTGGAAGCACCCCAGTCGCGACTGAGCCTGCGGGTGGATCGGGCGCGAGCGGCGGCGTCGGGGGCGAGCGTCGAGCAGATCGTGCAGACGGTGTACCTGGCGCAGGCGGGCGATCCCGCCGGCCGAGTGGCATCGGGCACGGCGCGGGAAGGCATCGCGATTGTCCCCCGGCTCCCGCTGGTGCGGCGCTCGACGGCGGAGGCGCTGCTCACGATCCCCATTCCGACGCTGACGGGTCCGCAGCCGCTCGGGCGGTTCGTCACGGTGGATTCGACGCTGCGAGATCCGGCGCGGTACCGTCGCGATCTCCGGCCGGTGATCTACGTGACTGGGGATGTCGCCGGCAGCATCGAGAGTCCGGTCTACGCCATTCTGGCGATGAACAGCGCGCTGGACACGATCCGGGTCGCGGGGGCGGAGATCCAGCGCTACAACGCGGTGCAGCCGGACCGGCTGGATGAGACCGCGATCAAGTGGGATGGCGAGTGGCAGATCACCATCGAGGTCTTCCGCGACCTCGGGCTCGCCTTTGCGGCGGTGCTGCTGCTCATCTACGTGCTGGTGGTCTGGTGGTTCGAGTCGTTTGCCATTCCACTGGTCATCATGGCGCCGATTCCGCTCACCCTGGTGGGGATTCTGCCGGGACACGCACTCAGCGGCGCGTTCTTCACCGCGACCAGCATGATCGGGATGATCGCGCTGGCCGGTATCGTGGTCAGGAACTCGATCCTGCTGGTGGACTTCATCCAGCTGGCGGAGAAGCGGGGCACGCCACTGCGGGAGGCGGTAATCGAGTCCGGCGCGGTGCGGTTCCGGCCCATCGCGCTTACGGCGGCGGCGGTGGTCGTGGGCGGGCTGGTGATGGTGCTGGATCCGATCTTCCAGGGGCTCGCCGTGGCGCTCATGAGCGGGGCGATCGTCGCGACGATGCTTACGATGGTGGTGGTGCCGCTGCTGTACTGGGAGTTGCAGCGCAGACAAGAGCAGGGGGAACAGGGAACGGGAAACAGGAGGTAGCTCCCCGTTCCCCGTTCCCGTTCCCCGTCTCATAGGAGCATTGCATGTGCAACGACGTCGTCATCCGGCGCTTCGCCGGAACATTTGTCCTGCTCTCGCTCGCGCTCGGCTGGTGGGTGAGCCCCTGGTGGTTTCTGTTCACCGGGTTCGTCGGCGTGAACCTGATCCAGTCCACCTTCACCGGCTTCTGCCCGCTGGAGCGGATCCTCGGGAGGTTTGAACTGTTCGGCTGTCGGCGGTCGACGGCGTGAAGGGGGCAGAGAGCAGGTGGCAGGTGGCAGGTGACAGGTGACAGTTGGCAGGGGGCAGGCCTCGCGGCGCTGGCGAGGATTGGAGGGGTCTCTCATTCGCTGAGCGTCCCCTAGCCCGACCCTCCTCATGCAGTCATCTTTCTCTTGGCTGTCGCTGCAGCAGTCCCTCTCGCCACCATCGCGCGTGAACCCATGAATCTGTCCCACGCCAGCGGCAGAAGCAGCCGGGCTTTGAGCGCGCATGTCTGACGCCGCCGGGAACATCGAGTCGCGCCTGCGGGCTTCGCTGCATGACCGCTACCGCCTCGAACGCGAGCTGGGGCAGGGCGGCATGGCCACGGTGTACCTCGCCGAGGACCTCAAGCACCATCGCAAGGTCGCCATCAAGGTGCTCCGGCCCGAGCTGGCCGCTGTGATTGGTGCCGAGCGGTTCCTCAGCGAAATCAAGACCACGGCGAATCTGCAGCATCCGCACATCCTGCCGCTGTTCGATTCCGGCGCCGCGGATTCCTTCCTGTTCTACGTCATGCCGTTCATCGACGGCGAATCCCTCCGCGACCGGCTCACCCGCGAGAAGCAGCTCCCCGTCGCCGACGCGGTGCGCATCGCCAGTGAAGTCGCCTCCGCCCTGGACTACGCCCATCGGCATAACGTCATCCATCGCGACATCAAGCCGGAAAACATTCTGCTGCATGACGGCCGCGCGCTGGTGGCCGACTTCGGGATCGCGCTGGCGGCCAGCAAGGCGGGCGGCAGCCGGATGACCGAGACCGGCATGTCGCTCGGCACGCCGACCTATATGAGCCCGGAGCAGGCGATGGGCGAGCGGGAGATCACCGCGCGCTCCGATGTCTACGCCCTCGGCTGCGTCACTTACGAAATGCTGCTGGGCGAGCCGCCCTTCACCGGGCCCACCGCGCAGGCCATCGTGGCCAAGGTGATGACCGCGGAGCCGGTGGGCATTACCGGGCAGCGCAAGACCGTGCCGCCCCACGTCGAAGCCGCGGTGCTCACCGCCCTGCAGAAGACGCCGGCCGATCGTTTCGCCAGTGCGGCGGAGTTTGCCGCCGCGCTCGGCGACCCCGCCTTTGCGGGCCCGGCTGGCGGATCGACCCGCATGACCGCCCGGGTCGTCGGAGCCAGCGGCCGGCTCCACCTCCGGCCGCCGCTCGCGGCGGCGTCAGCCCTGTTGCTCGCCGTGCTGGGGCTCGGGGCGGGGTGGGCGCTGTGGCACCAGTCGGGCCCGACCACTCCGCCCGTCGTGCTGCGGTACACGATGACGCAGCCGGACAGCGCACGGTACGTCATATCCGACCAGGACCCGATCGCGTTCGCCACCGATGGATCGGTGTTCGCCTATCCCTCCACGGCAGGGCTCCAGCTCCGCTACCTCGATCGCACCGACCCGGTACCTCTCCCCGGGGGACGCAAGGGCAACTACCCGGCCTTCTCTCCCGACGGCCGCTGGCTGGCGTTCCGTGACGGGCTCCGGCTGCTCAAGGTTCCGCTCGCGGGCGGAGCGCCGGTCGTGATCTGTGACTCCTGCATCGGCTTCGGGAATGACTGGGGTATCGATGACAGTATCCGGTACCACGCGCCCTTGCCCGGCAACGTCGCGTCGCGGGTGCTGATGGTGGTCCCGGCAGGCGGTGGCACGCCCCGGGAATTCGCCCGGCCGGACAGCGGCTCGGGAGAAGTGTACCGCTATCCCCTCCTGCTGCCGGACCGGCGGACGGTACTCTTCACCCTCCGATCCAGGGATACCGATCGGCTGGCGGCGCTGGATCTCCGGACTCACGCCATCACCCGATTCGAGCAGGCCGGGGGCAGTCCGCGCTGGGTCGCCGACGGCTACGTCGTACTGGGCAACGCCGACCAGAGCCTCATCGCCGTGCCCTTCGATCTCCGCCACGGTCGGCCATCGGGACCGCCGGTGACTATCGCCCGCGATGTCTCCGTGGGCAACACCGGGGGCACGGCGGCTGGGGTGTCGCTCGATGGTGCACTGGTCTACGCGCCCTCGCTGCGCGGGAGCAAGCGCCAACTGATCGTCGTCTCACGGGAGGGGCGCGCCACCGATCTGATGCCGGAGCTCCGCGGCTACAGCTTGCCGCGGCTTTCGCCGGACGGGCGCCGACTGGCGGTGGGCATCTTTCCGGACGATGGAACCAGCGACGTCTGGGTGCTGGATCTGGCGCAGCGGGTCTGGTCGCGGGTCACGACGGCGGGGCAGAGCGACCACCCGGTCTGGACTCCGGATGGGCGGCGCCTGGTCTTCGCCAGGGACGCCGACCTCTGGTGGATCGCCGCCGACGGCAGCGGTCACGCCGACAGCCTCCTGATGGCGGCGGGGAGCCGCTACCCCTCCGATGTCACTCCGGACGGGCAGGCGGTGATCTTCCACGAGTTCGGCTCGACCAGCAGTGGCATTCGCCGGCTGGTATTCGACTCGGCGCCGGCGGCAACCACAATTCTGCCACCGGCATACGACGAGGCAGCGCCGGCGCTGTCGCCCGACGGGGGCTGGCTGGCCTATCAATCCGACGAGACCGGCCGCTCCGAGATCTACCTGCGCCCGTATCCCGGGCCCGGCGCGCGGGTGTCACTCTCGGCCGAGGGCGGCGCGGAGCCGGCCTGGTCCCGCGACGGGCGCTCGCTCTACTACCGGGCCGGCGATTCGATGATGGTCGCCCTGACCGGCACGACCGGTACCGGCCTGACGGTGACCGGCCGGCGACTCCTCTTCCGGGGCAGGTTTGTGGCCGGCGACCGGTTCCGCGGGTACGATGTCTCCCCCGACGGCCAGCGCTTCTACCTGCTGCGCGGCAGTGCTGCGCCGTCCACGCTTGTCGCGGTGCATCACTTCTTCGACCGGCTGGCGTTCGAGCAGCGGCGCAAGCCGTGACCGCGACAAGCATCCGCCGCGCCATCGGGTGGGCGCCATCGCTGGCGCCACCCCCCTGCACGGCCTAGTTTATCTGCTGTTCCGCCCCACCCGCCCCCGCCATCCGCACAGGGACACCCGTGGACCTCCGGTCCCAACTCCAAGCCAGTCTCGGTTCCGCCTTCGCCATCGAGCGCGAGCTGGGGGGCGGCGGCATGTCGCGTGTCTTCGTGGCCCTCGAGGCGCGACTCTCCCGCAGAGTGGTCATCAAGGTGCTGAACCCCGAGCTGGTGCAGGGTCTCAACGCCCAGCGCTTCGAACGGGAGATCCTGCTCGCCGCCTCGCTGCAGCAGGCCAACATCGTCCCGGTGCTGGCAGCGGGTGACGTCGACGGGCTGCCGTACTTCACCATGCCGTTCGTCGAGGGAGAGTCGCTGCGCACCCGGCTGGACGGATCGGGGCTCCCCATCGGCGATGTCCTCGCCATCCTGCGCGACGTCGCCAAGGCGCTGGCCTACGCCCACGCCCGCGGCATCGTCCATCGGGACATCAAGCCGGACAACGTGCTGCTTTCCGGCGGCACCGCGGTGGTCACCGACTTCGGCATCGCCAAGGCACTGAGCGCCTCGCGCACCGCGGGGACGGGCGGCACCCTGACCCAGATGGGCACCGCCATCGGCACGCCGGCCTACATGGCGCCGGAGCAGGTGGCCGGCGACCCGAACATCGATCATCGGGTCGATCTCTACGCCCTCGGCTGCATGGCGCAGGAGCTCCTGACCGGGAAGTCGCCCTTCGCCGACCGGACGCCGCAGAAGATGCTGGCGGCTCACCTGAGCGAAGTGGCGCCACCGGTCCGCACCCTCCGTCCCGATTGCCCGCCACCGCTTGCGGCGCTGGTGGAGCAGCTGCTGCAGAAGGATCCCGCCGACCGGACGACTTCCGCCAGCGAAGTGCTCCGCGCACTGGATGCGGTGGGGACCACCTCCGCGTCCACCGCGTCGTTAGGCGCTCCCGGCATGCTGCCCAGGGCGCTGGGCCTCTACGCCCTCGCCACCGGGGCCGTGGCGCTGCTGGCCAAGGCGGCGGTGGTCGGCATCGGGCTGCCCGACTGGGTCTTCCCCGGCGCGGTGCTGGTCATGCTGCTGGGTCTCCCCGCGCTGCTCGCCACGGCGTACGTCAAGCGCGTGGCCCGGCAGGCGGTGACGGCGACCCCGACGCTCACGCCCGGTGGCTCCATGGTACCAAAGGCGCCGTCGGGGACCATCGCGACGATCGCGCTCAAGGCCCATCCGCATGTCTCCTTCCGCCGCACCGCCCGCGGCGGGATCTACGCGATGAGCGCCTTCGTGCTCCTCGTCGCCCTCTTCATGACGCTGCGGGCGCTGGGGATCGGTCCGTGGGGCTCGCTGCTCGCCGCCGGCTCGCTGGCGGCAGATTCCCGTATCGTGCTGGCCGACTTCACCGCGGCGCCGGAGGACTCCTCCCTCGCGCCGATCATTGCCGAAGCGGTGCGCGCGGCGCTGTCGCAGTCCACCTCGATCCGGGTGCTGGAGGCGGCGGAGGTTTCCGATATTCTGCAGCAGATGCAGCGCAGCCGGGAGACCCGGCTCGACGCCGGCGTCTCGCGCGAGATCGCCACCCGCGCCGGGGCGGCTGCGGTGCTGGGCGGACGGCTGGCCCGGGTCGGCAGCGGGTACGCGGTGAGCCTTGAACTGGTCAGCACCGCGGATCGAGTCTCGCTCGCGTCGTATCAGGGAACGGCCGACGGCGCGAAGGACCTCCTGAGTGTGGTGGACCAGCTGGCCCGCAAACTCCGCGGCAGGATCGGGGAATCGCTCCGCCGGGTGCAGCGGAGCGTCCCGCTACAGCAGGCGACGACCGGATCGCTGGAAGCGCTGCGCAAGTACAGCGAGGCGACCGAGGCGAACGACGTCACCCAGGACTACGACCGGGCGGTGACCCTGCTCCGGGAGGCGGTGGCCATCGATTCCACCTTCGCCCTGGGGTGGCGGAAGCTCTCGGCGGCGCTCAGCAATGCGCGGGGCTCCCCGGCGGCCCGGGACTCTGCGCTGGAACGGGCCGAGCATTTTGCCGACCGGCTGCCGGAGATCGAGAAGCAGCTGATACGCGGGGCCTTCTACGAATCGCACCGAACCCGGGGAGATCGGGGCAAGGCGCTCGCCGCCTATCAGGCCGCGTATGCCCTCGACAGCCTGAACACGATCGCGATCAACCAGCTGGTCCTGAACTACTCGACCCGACGCCAGACCGACAGCGCGATGCGGTATGCCCGGCGGGAGTTCGCGGTAGAGCCGAACGTGATGAACGCGACCCGGATCGTCGGCAACCTGATCACCCTGGGACAGATTGACGAAGCCACCGCGCTGCTCGATTCCATCGTTGGGGCCACCCCAGGGGCGGCCGCGGCGCCGGCGGTGACCGGCAACCGGGCGGCGATCTACCTCACCCGCGGACAGCGCGATTCCGCTGCCGTGGTGGCGGAGGAGGGGAGCCGGTCGCCCTCGATCCCGGTCCAGGTTGGCGGCCTGCAGGGACTCCGTAACCTGGCCGTCATTGAGGGGCGGCTGACGGAGGCCGACGCGCTGGAAAATCGAATCACTGCCCTGCTTGTAGAACGGGGGGTTCCCCGGTTCGACGGCCAGGGGCAGGCGATGGGTGACATCCTCTACCGCGGGCGGCCGGCGCAGGGGGCACAGCGGGTCGAGGCGATCATCGCCGGTCGGCAGTGGGCCGCCGCCGATCCGAAGGACCGCCCGTACGTCTGGGTGGCGACGCTGCTGGCTCGAGCGGGGAAGCCGGAGCGAGCTCGTCACATCCTGGCTCAGTTCCGGACCGAGGATCCTGGCAGCGCCACGGCACCGATGAATCAGCAATCCCTGGCCGTGGTAAACGGAGAGATCGCACTGGCCGAAGGGAAGGCGGCCGAGGCGGTGCAGCAGTTCCGGGCCGGAGACCTGAGAGAAGACGGTGCGCCGATTCCGTGTGAGGCGTGCACCCACTTCAACCTGGCGCGGGCCTTCGATCAGGCCGGACAAGCCGACTCCACGCTGACCTACTTCGAGCGGTATCTGGCCATCCCGGCTCCGCGGCGTCAGGACATGTTCGCGCTGGCCGCGGTGGAGAAGCGGCTGGGAGAGCTGTACGACAGCCGGAAGGAGCGGCAGAAGGCCATCACCCACTACGCCGCGTTCGTGGAGCAGTGGAAGGCTGCCGATGCCGAGCTGCAGCCGGCCGTAGCTAGCGCGAAGCGGCGGCTGAACGAGCTGCGCAGCCAGGAAGGGGAGTAGCGACGGTCCCCCCGATCCAGCCATGACTGCTTCCCACGATCGACTCAGCGCCGCCCTGTCCGACCGCTACCGCCTCGAGCGGGAGCTGGGGCAGGGCGGCATGGCATGCCGGCTTGTCGCCAAAGCGACGGCGACCGAGCGCCCTGCGGGAGCGTGCCAACGCGACCCGGGCGCGAGGGAGTCCTTCAGGGCTCGGCTGCTGTCGCTGAAGCGACACTCGAACAGCGCCCAGGGTCACTTTAGTGACATCAACCGAGCTGCGGCTTCAGCCGCGAGCTCGTTGGCGGCTTCAGTCGCGAACAACCAATGAACGACGCGATTGCCCGCCTCACCGCCGCCCTCGCCGGCCGCTACCGCATCGAGCGCGAGCTGGGCGGCGGGGGCATGTCGCGGGTCTTCCTGGCCGAGGAGCTGGCGCTCGGAAGACAGGTGGTGGTGAAGGTGATCGCCCCGGAGCTGGTGGAGGGCCTGAGCGCGGAGCGCTTCGCCCGCGAGGTGAAGCTCGCCGCACGGCTGCAGCAGGCGAACATCGTCCCGGTGCTCACCGCCGGCGACGCCGACGGGTTGCCATACTACACCATGCCATTCGTGCGCGGAGAGTCGCTCCGCGCGCGGCTCGCCAGCGGCGCGCCGATGGCGGTCGGCGAGGCGGTAGGGATCCTCAGGGACGTGGCGCGGGCGCTGGCGTACGCCCACAGCGAGGGGATCGTGCACCGCGACATCAAGCCGGAGAATGTGCTGCTCTCCGGCGGGGCGGCGGTGGTCACCGACTTCGGTATCGCGAAGGCGATCAGCGCCTCCCGCACCGAGGACGGCGCCAAGGCGGCCACCCTGACCCAGGCGGGCGGCAGCGTCGGGACCCCGGCCTACATGGCGCCGGAGCAGGCGGCGGGCGACCAGGTGGACCACCGGGCGGACCTGTACGCGTGGGGTGTGCTGGCGTATGAGCTGCTCACGGGGGCGCATCCGTTTTCGCACCACACCAGTATCCAGCGGCTGATCGCGGCGCATCTGACCGAGACCGCCGCGTCCCCGCGAGAGAAAAACCCGGCAGTACCCGCGCCGCTGGCGGCGCTGGTGCAGCGCTGCCTCGAGAAGGAGCCGGGACGACGGCCCGCCTCGGCGGGGGAGATCCTGGCGGAACTCGAAAGCGTCGCCACGCCCGCCCCGGTCACAGTCGGTCGGGCGGGAAAGCGACAAGCGCTCGCCGTGGCCGCGCTGATGGTGGTCCTGCTGCTGGTCGCCGGGCTCTGGAGTCTCCGGCACTACGCGGGACGGCCGGCGTCCGGGGCGAGCGGGGACAAGTCGCTCGTGGTGCTGCCGTTCGAGTCGGTGGGCGGCGACACGGCCAATCGCTACTTCGCCGAAGGCATCGCCGACGAACTCAGCACGGCCTTGGCGCGGCTTCCCGGGCTCCGGCTGGCGGGCCGGGCGGCGGCGGCACGATTGCAGGCCGCGGACGCCGGCCCACGGGAGATCGGCACCGCGCTCCAGGTCGGCGCGGTGCTCGACGGCACGGTGCGCCGAGCGGGCGAGCGGATCCGGGTCTCGGCCGAACTCGCCAGTACCGCCGACGGCCGGGTGCTCTGGAAGGAAACCTACGAGCGCGAGCTCAAGGACGTCTTCGCGGTGCAGGATGACATCACCCGCGCGATCGTCGCCGCGCTCAAGGTACAGTTTGGTGGCGGAGAATTGCCCGGCACATCGAGCCGGCAGGGCACCAGCGATCTCGCGGCCTACGACCTCTACCTCCGCGGCCTGCAGGGATACCGGCAGCGGGGCGCCGGGCTGCTGCCGGCGGAGCGGTATCTGGGGAAGGCGATCGAGCGGGACTCGGGCTTCGTGCGGGCCTATGCCACGCTCGTCTCGGTCCTGCTGGTGCAGCCCTACTTCCTGGGTGTCAGGATGGGAGCGGTGCTGCCCCGGGCGCGGGTCGCCGCGGAGCGGGCGGTGGCGTTGGGCCCGGAGTTGCCCGAGGCCCACCTGGCGATGGGACACGTCCACATCGAGGCCTTCGAATGGCCGGCGGCAGAGGCCGAACTGCGGCGGGCGCTGGCGATCGACCCGAACCTCGCCGAGGCGGCGTACCGGCTCGGCTTCCTGTACCTCACCATGGCGCGCCTCGAGGACGCGCTCCCCGCACTCGAGCGGGCCCGGGCGCTCGACCCGTACTACGCCATCGCGGCGGCCTATTACGGCTGGGCCCTGGCGCTCTCCGGGCGGAGCGAGGAGGCGATGGCGGAGGCGCACCGGACCGTTGAGCTCGATTCCACCAGCGAAGCGGTGCGAAACATCGTGGCGGCGACCTACCTCGAGGCGGGTCGGCTCGACGAGGCTCGCGGGTGGGCGCAGCGCATGGCGCGGCTCACCAGCAACCCGCGACGGCTCGGCTTCTTCGCATCTGTGTTAGGCGCCACGGGAGCCCGTGACGAGGCAGCGGCCATCGTCCGGCGGCTGGAGGCGCTGCCCCCGGGGACGTGGGGGGTGAACGGCGCCCTTGCCTACGGCTACCTCGGGCTCGGCGACACAGCGCGCGCGCTCTCGGCCATGGAGAAAGCGGCGGCGGGGGATGGCGAGGTGCTCTTCTCACAGCTTCCAGGCACCGGCCTGTACGACCCGGTGCGCTCGAGCGCCCGCTTCGCCGCGATCCTGCGGCGCTACAACCTCGACGTGGAGCGAGTGACCGCGGCGGGAGCGGGGAGGTCGCGATGACGCTGACGCGCCTGACAGACGCCCTCGCCGACCGCTACCGCATCGAGCGGGAGTCCTTCAGGGCTCGGCTGCTGTCGCTGAAGCGACGGAGGAGCGCCGCACGGGGTCACTTTAGTGACATCCGCCGAGCCGCGGCTTCAGCCGCGAGCTCGTTGGTGGCTTCAGCCACGAGCATCCCATGACCGACACCAGCATCCGCCTGACACAGGCACTGGCCGACCGCTACCGCGTTGAGCGGGAGCTGGGGCAGGGCGGCATGGCCACCGTCTACCTGGCCCAGGACCTGAAGCACGATCGCCAGGTCGCCATCAAGGTGCTGCGCCCCGAGCTCGCCGCGGTGATTGGCGCCGAGCGGTTTCTCTCCGAGATCAAGACCACCGCCAACCTGCAGCACCCGCACATCCTGCCGCTGTTCGATTCCGGCGCGGCCGATTCGTTCCTGTTCTACGTGATGCCGTTCATCGAGGGCGAGGCGCTCCGCGACCGGCTCACCCGGGAGAAGCAGCTCCCCATCGCCGACGCGGTGCGCATCGCCAGTGAAGTCGCCTCCGCCCTGGACTACGCCCATCGCCACAACGTCATCCATCGCGACATCAAGCCGGAAAACATCCTGCTGCACGACGGCCGCGCGCTGGTCGCCGATTTCGGCATCGCGCTGGCCGCGAGCAAGGCCGGCGGCAGCCGGATGACCGAGACCGGCATGTCGCTCGGCACGCCGACCTACATGTCGCCCGAACAGGCGATGGGGGAGCGCGAGATCACGGCGCGCTCCGATGTCTACGCCCTGGGGTGTGTGACCTACGAGATGCTGATCGGCGAGCCGCCGTTCACCGGACCGACGGCGCAGTCGATCGTGGCGAAGGTGATGACCGCCGATCCGGTGGGGCTGATCGCCCAACGGAAGAGTGTGCCGCCGGCGGTGGAAGACGCGGTGCTGACTGCACTCGCGAAGCTGCCGGCCGATCGCTTCGCAAGCGCGGCGGAGTTCGCGGCGGCACTGGTTGGGGGCGGGACGGCGTCGGGCCCCGGCGGTAGGGGCCGCATGCATGCGGCCCCTACCGGGCCCGGCGCCGCATGGAACGCGTTGCCCATGACCGGATGGCTGTTGTGGGGCCTAACGCTCCTCAC
>JAWXBX010000224.1:0-7897 GCA_034440415.1 Gemmatimonadota bacterium
AGATATGACCTCTCCACTGTCAACGCAACTTTAGTTACACTCCACTAGTAGCTAGTTCGTTCGGCTCACCACTGATCCCCCACTTGGGCCCCCCCGCGCTACCCACTCTTTCACCCTCCCGGGCGATGGGGGGCAGGCGTACACGCGAGCAACTTTCTGTCATCGATTCTTGGCGTACCTGGCAAGCCGACGTCGCGGGGCAGCTGACAGCTTGGCCAGTTCAAATTCGATGCCCACTTCAAGGAGAACCTTGTGAAACGACTATCGATCCTGCTCGCGTCCGTCGCCTTTCTCGCCACCGCCTGCAACAGTGACTCGCCCACCGGCGGGGGGAGCGCCGCACCGCCGACGGTCCTGTCCACCGGCCCCGCGAACACTGCGACGGGAGTGCCGAGGAACCCGTCCATCACCGCGAAGTTCAGCGAGGCGATGGCGCCCGCCACACTCAACGCGACGACCTTTGTGCTGATGAACGGCGCGGCCCCTGTGGCCGGCGCGGTGAGCTATAGCGGCACCACCGCGACGCTGATTCCGACGAACGCTCTCGCCGCGAACACGACGTTCACCGCCACAATTTCAACCGGTGCCACCGACGCAGCCGGGAATCCGCTGGCCGCCCCGAAGACGTGGAGCTTCACCACGGTGTCATCGCCGGTAGCGGGTCCGGCAGCCGTGAACCTTG
This sequence comes from Gemmatimonadota bacterium, assembly GCA_034440415.1. Lineage (GTDB taxonomy): Bacteria > Gemmatimonadota > Gemmatimonadetes > Gemmatimonadales > GWC2-71-9 > JADJOM01. The sequence goes on from JAWXBX010000224.1 coordinate 683, forward strand.
GGACGGCTGGTAATTACGCCATTCTGGCAAAGTCCGCGGTCTCAACCACCGGAGCCAGCTCGATTGTTGGTGACATCGGACTGAGCCCGGCCGCCGCGACGTTCATCACCGGATTTGGACTGACCGCTGATGCGACCAACACGTTCGCGACATCGGCTTTGGTGACCGGCAAGGTGTGGGCAGCCAACTACAATGCGCCGACTCCCGCCAACCTGACCACCGCCGTGCTCGACATGCAGGCCGCGTATACCGACGCCGCCGGGCGCAGCTTGCCTGACTTCACTGAATTGGGCGCCGGCAATATCAACGGGCTGACTCTGGCCGCCGGCCTCTACAAGTGGGGGACGGGGGTTTCCATCCCCAGCGCGGTCACCCTCACGGGTGGCGCAAATGACGTCTGGATCTTCCAGGTGGCACAGAATCTCACCGTGAGTAACGGCGCCATCGTCACCCTAAGCGGCGGCGCACAGGCCAAGAACGTATTCTGGCAGGTCGCGGGCCAGGCGACCCTTGGAACGACGGCGAACTTCAAGGGAATCATTCTGTCCCAAACACTGATTTCGTTGAACACCGGCGCCACGATGACTGGCCGAGCCCTGGCGCAGACCGCGGTTACCCTCAACGCCACGGCCGTTACGCATCCGTAGTTCATGCAGGGAGGGGTAGCCTGCCGTTCAACCGGCAGGCGACCTCCAAGTTGCCGACGCGAGCGGGGGCGGGTGACCTACCGATGTGATCCCGACCCCTTGCACTCCACCGCAGTTAACCAGCGACGCCGGATTACCGGCCTCAGGAGTAGAAACCAAATGAAACGTCTCACGCTCTTCCTCGCCTCTGCCGCCGTTCTTGCCTCGGCGTGCGACAGTAACAGTCCGGCCAGCCCGAACACCGGCGTGCCGACGGTGATCCCCACCAGCCCCGCGAACGCTACGAACGGTCCAGCGCGCGTGAATCTTGGCACGGCTGGCCAATACGTCATTCTGGCGAAGTCCGGGATCTCCACCACCGGGGCCACTACGATTGTGGGGGACATTGGAGTGAGCCCCATCGCCGCGACGGCCATCACCGGTTTTGCGCTGATCATGGATGCGAGCAACACATTCTCGCGGTCGTCCCGGGTGACCGGAACCGTCAAGGCAGCCAATTACGCGCCGCCGACGCCGGCGGTCCTGACCACCGCGGTGCTCGACATGCAGACCGCCTACACCGATGCCGCAGGGCGCCCATTGCCTAACTATACAGAGCTGGGCGCGGGCAACATCAACGGGATGACGCTGGCCCCGGGCCTCTACAAGTGGAGCACGGGAGTGTCCGTTCCCATCACCGTCACGCTCAATGGTAATTCGAACGCGGTCTGGATCTTTCAGATCGCCAAGAATCTGACTGTCGGCAATGGCGCTATTGTCACCTTGAGTGGTGGCGCGCGAGCCGGGAACGTCTTCTGGCAGGTCGCGGGTCAGACAACCCTTGGTACGACCTCAAGCTTCAAGGGCATCATTCTGTGCAAGACCCTGATCGCCTTCAAGACCGGCGCCAGGATCAAGGGCCGCGCGCTGGCACAGACGGCGGTCACTCTCGATGCAGCCGCTGTGACCAAATAGTCCATGCAGGAAGAGGGCAGTCTACCGTTTCGAACGGCAGACTGCCCTCGGTCACCGTCGCGACCGGGGCGGGTGCAGGTGAGGAACTCCGCCAGGTCGTGGGTTCCCCACGTTGCCCGGGTGACCGTGGTCACGACCACACGGGCCACCAGAGACTCCGGTCCGTCCGTGTCATCAGTGGCTCCGAGGGCCTTCCCTCCTCTGCTTCCTCGCGTCACCACGGTGCCTACGGCAGCACGGCGACCGTTGGGGCGGCGCAGGTGAGGCGTACCGTCGTGGCACCCCCGCAATTGCCCGTGGAGCCAAACCCGTTCTGGCAGTCGAACGTCACGCCGCCTCCGGCCACCGCGCGAGTGAAGTCGCCGATCATCGGTGTGTCGTCCCAAATGGCGAAGGCAAGCGACCCGTCGATGGCGGTGTGAATGAAGCTTACCCGCTGCGGATGCATGACGTTCTGGGTCGTTCCGATCGTATACTGAATCGCCCCGGGATGGCCGGAGACTCCATTCCTTGAGAGGTTGGAGTCATGCCACGATCATCACGGTATTCGCCGCAGGTGCAGGAGCGCGCGGTGCGGCTGGTGCAGGAGCACCTGGCCGGGCACCCGTCGCAGTGGGCCGCGATCACCTCCATGGCGGGCAAGTTGGGCTGTACGGCCGAAACCTTGCGCCGGTGGGTGCGGCAACGTGAGCGGGATGCCGGCCAGCGCCCGGGTCTGACCACGGACGAGCAGCAGCGGCTGAAGGTCCTGGAGCGGGAGGACCGAGAGCTCCGGCGTGCGAACGAGATCCTGCGGAAGGCGTCGGCGTATTGTGCCCAGGCGGAGCTCGACCGCCGCGGGCCGTGATGGTGGCGTTCATCGCCCGCGCGCAGCGGGAGGCGGCGCTGCGGCTGGAGATGACCCGCGTGTGGCAGGCCACGCGGCAGCGCTCACCCGCTCAATCTCCTCCTTCGCCTGGGCCAGCTTCGCCTCCAGCTTCCGCAGGTGCGGTCGACTGCCTTCCCCAGCGCTGTTCCGCGGACGTATCTCCCTTCCATTTGCCGGTCGGCCCGCCGCCGCGGGGCGCAACGGCCGGACCATGCGCTCCAGCGTCGCACTTCCCCGCGGGTCGCGCCAGTAGATGAGCGCGCCGTGCACTGCTTCCTCCCAGCTCCGCATCCCCTGCCGTGCGGCCAGCGCAGCAAAGGCAGTACTGAGCTCCCGATAGGGACGGCTGGCCTGCAGCAGCCGGTCGATGGAGGCCACGCCGATCGTCAGTGCGGCCGGCAACTGCAGCGCCACCCACGCCACCGGCTGTTCCGTCCGCTCGAGCCACCGCCCCAGCGCCTCCACCCGCCCCGCGAGCGTCACCTCGGCGGTGAGTTGCAGTTCCGCCACCGCACGCCCCTCCGGCCACAGCCCCTGCAGGGCGATGGCGCCAGTCAGTGCCAGGTCCGCCACCGCGATCTCTGCCTGGGCGCCCATCGGCCCGCCACCAGCGGCCGAGGCCGCCAGCCCGGATGCGAGCGTCCCGATCTCCGGAGGAAACAGCGCCGGTTCGAGCTCCCAGAGGCGCAGGGCGGTTCCCGCAATCACGGGGTTCCAGAACGGGCGGCGGGGATCGGCTGGGAAGGCGACCGCGCCTGACAACCGCTGGGGCGAGGCTGCGCTGACGAGGGGACGACCGAGGGGGGGCTGATTCGCCGCCACCGGGATCGGCAGATCGATGGCGCGCACCGCGCCGTCCACTAGAGGAAGCGGCGCCTTGGCTTTCCGGGTGAGCCCGGGAAAGAGGGCGTCGAGGTCGCCTCCCTGTGTCTCGTCGTTTCCGGAGATCATGCGTCCCTCGCAGCGAATCAATAAGGATGACGTGCGCCGATGAGTGGAAGGCGCAATGCATAACACAGACCAGAACGTAACTCGTTGCAATTGGCCGCCTTTCGTTCGCACCGCCGCGATTGCGTCCGCATTTCTGGACACCGATCGGTGAAAAGTGGACACTCGGTACTCGCGCGAGCCTCCAATCCGGTGGCCGTATCTGGTCGGTCGCTCGACGACGCTGGTCCTCCGCTTCCCCGCCGCTCCCCCCGGCTCGACGTCAGTTTCCCAGCGCTTGACCGGCCTGGTCCGGCGCTTGACCGCGCTCATCCGGCGCTGGTACCGGGATTCCACCTGCTGCACGCGACCGGTCCGTCACTTGACATGGTCAGTCACTTTCCCGCCGTTTCCATCCGCTTGACCAGCGATGCCCGCCACTTTTACGCCGACCGCCATCACATGATGCTCCTGTCCTGGTACATCTGACCCGCCTGCTTGTATCTGGCACGCCGCCTGCGTTAGCCCCCCACGGGACTCTCGCCGGATACGCCGGTGACCGCGCCCGACCGGCCGACCGGAGTAGGTATCGCAGTCAGGGCCCTGAGCCCGGAAAGGAGTACCACCATGGATGCGCTGATTCGGATCAAGCTGGAGGTGGGAGACCGAGTGGTTGGATTCTGTCGGACACATCCTTCCGACAATCCCGGTCTCAACACCGCGCTGGAGAAGCTCGAAGGCCGGCTGGCACGGGCGACGCTGCTCGACGAGCAGCATCGCAACGGCGAGATCACCGTGAAGGCCTCGGTCCTCAACAAGACCGATCTGCGGGCGACCATTCGCGACGGTCTGGTGCTGGTGGCGGGTCTGGCCGAGGCGGCCGAGGGTGAGCAGCCGGATCTGGCGGTTCGGGTTCGGGTGCCGCTGCTCAAGGTCAGTCAGACCTCGTTCGTGAACGCGGCGCGGGTCGCCGTGCGTCAGGCCATGGATGTCGAGCCGCTGCTCAAGAGCTATGGCCTGCCGGACACCCTCCTGGCGGAGCTCTCCGCCGCGCTCGACCGCATCGACACGACCGAAGATGCCAAGGAGGCGGGCCGGAATGCGCAGGTGGGTGCCACGGCGGATCTCGACAAGGTGACCGGCGAGATCATGCGAATCCTTCGCCAGCTCGACCGCCTCAACCGGCATCTCTTCCGGGAAGATGCGGAGCTGATGGCGGCGTGGAAGCGGGCGCGCAACCTGCCGTTCCCGGCGCGGGAGAAGGCGGTGCCCAAGGAGCCGCTGCGGGCGGCATGATCCGCGGCCAAAGCGCCCGAGTCACGTGCAAAGCCCCGCCGTCCATCCGGACGACGGGGCTCTGTCGTGGTCGTCAGTCAACATGGGCGGCACTCGCCTATGGGCTGCCCGCGGTCTCCAGCAGTCGCTTGAGCCGATCGAGATTGCTGGCGACCTGGCGGCGATTCCCGAGCTGAATCATTGGACTCATCAGCCGCCCCATCAGGGACGTTGGCGTGATGCCGATGCGGTGATGAACCTCCGTCCCTGCCGGACTCGAGCCAAGGCGAAAATCCACCTCGACGGTGAACTTCGGATCGGTGAACCGCATTCCGAGCGAGCCACCAGGTGTGTAGGCTGTGACGACCCCGTCCATGTGCCCCGGGCTCCCGCCCTGGCGGTACGTATAGGCGAGAGCGGTGCCGACGGCCTTGGGACCGGGGGTGCGCTGTTCCAGTGCCATACACGACTCCATCCATTGCGGAGCACGGGCGACGTCGTCCAGAAAGGCAAACACTTCCGCGGCGGGGCGACGGATCTGCACCGTGGCTTCGGCACATGGCATGATGACCTCTCAATGAGCGTCTGGTGATGTTGTCCAGCATGCATGCGATCGCACGCCAGCATCGTCAGGAGCGGCGGAGCGTGGCTCCGGCCCCTGCGCCGTTCTCGCCCCGCCGCGCATCCGGACGGCGGGGCTTGTGACTGCCCACGACGCGGTGGCGGAGCACCTTCCTCTAGCGGCGCTCGGTTCGGGCGGGCGGGGACGCCCGCCCCACCCGAGCTACGTACGCGCCCTCCGGGATCCCGGCGGCCTCGCCCCGCGCGGGGACCTGTTCAGTACATCCCTACGCGAGCGCCGTACCCTCCACTCGCCGCTTCCGGCTCAGTACGCCCGCTGTCACGAGCGTGAACAGGAGTCCGACCGGCAACGGCTCGAGCAGGGTAAACGCGATGTTCACCAGCGGATTCTTGTACATCTCCGCGAACTCCGCCATCTCCTGCCGCTTCTTGGCGAGCTGCGCTTCCGTGGCGCCGGACGCTGCCTCCTTCTCCAGAGCGTAGGCCGAGTATTTCTCGAGATAGTCGGGAGCAAGCTCGCGGTAGACTACTTGCCAGGTGGCCACGTAACAGACGCTGGCGACTGCCGTGATCAGAAGGCCCACCACGAAGGCTCGGCCGAACGTCACGCTCCCCCCGGCTACGTTGTCGCGGTACGACTTGACCCCGAAAAACACCATCAGGAAGGCGAGCACCATCGTGGTGTAGCCGATGATGAGGCCCTTGTCGAAACCGATCTGGTCATGGAACGGAATGGTGATGAGCATCATCACCGACAGAATGGCGCCGGCAATCAGCCCAAAGGTCAGCACGATCTTCCGCATGACAACTCCCACGTGGTTGAGGACGGCCGATTCTACAGCCTGGCGCTCGCGGGCGCGTCACCCGAAGGGATGATTTCGGGCGATTCAGGGCAATATCATCCGAAAGTTGCGGGATGACGTGGAACGGGGGGGTGCCCGTCTGCCCGTCCGACCGTCCGACCTTACGGGATCAACCGGAGCTCCTTTCCCAACTGGACCGCCTGGGTCCGCCGTCGCGCGCCGAGCTTGTCGAACACCCGGCTCGAATGGGTCTTGACCGTATTCTCGCTCACATGCACCCGCTCGGCGATCTCCCGGTTGCTCAGTCCCTCGGCGATCAGCCCCAGAATCTCCAGTTTGCGTGGTGTGATGCCGAGCGATTCCAGCCTGCCCTGATCCCGCACGAAGTCGACCGGTGCCGGGACCATGACCTCGCGCACGACCACGGTCTCGGTGTGCCGCGTGAGCTTGAGCCCCAGCCAGATGCCCACGGTGGCAAACACCGCGGCCACGAGCCCACCGTAGATCTCTATCGAATGCTCCACCACGAGCCAGCGGTACTCGATGAGCTTCAGTCCGGCGATGAGGGCGCCGCCGAGGAGCCCATAGAGAAGTACGTGCTTGCGCATGCCCAATTCTAAGAGCGACCGACCCGGCGGGGAACGGCATCCGGCCTTGCCTCTGCGCACCTGTGAGGACCCCGCCGGAGGGCTTCCATGACTGACTGCGAGGGAACGGGGTGGAGGTTGTCGTGGCCCCGGCTCGCCCGATAGCACCTGTCGGCCGGGAATCCGTTAGGGGGCGGAGGCGGATCGCCGGGTCCTGACCGCGAGCTAGTACCCTGCTGTCATCCCGAAGTCGACCAGCGCCAGCGCCTTGGTCAGCAGTACCACTCCTCCCTTGGAGGCGGAGTCGATCGCCGCCCCGGCATTCCCGACCAGCCCCGCGTCCGACGCCACATTGACGATTGAGCCACAACTTTCCCGCTCCACTCCCCCATCAGTACCATCCCTCGGGAGGTCCCTTGTACTCCTGGATCGTGTTGCCGCCATCGACGACGTGAAGCTGGCCGGTGATGTAGCTCGCCTCGCGCGAGGCGAGGAAGCCGATCAGCGCGGCGACTTCGTTCGGCGTTCCCGGCCGGCGCGCTGGGGTATTGGTTCCGGCAAGGAGTTCGAGG
>JAWXBX010000225.1:0-25249 GCA_034440415.1 Gemmatimonadota bacterium
GATATGAACGGGCACTGACGGACACGCTGCTCCGGTTGCTGCCCGGCAGTCGCCGCGACCGCGCCGGCAACATCATCGTGACGTTAGGCCAAGGTGAACCGAAGCTGCTCATCGCCTGCCCGGTGGATGAGCCGGGCTTCGTGGTGGGCGGCATTCGGGACGATGGCTACCTGACGCTGCGTCGTGCCGGTCCCTCGCCAGGGCCTCTGCTGACCAGCAGGTCGAAGGCCAGCGGGTAACGATCTTCGGACGGAACGGGCCGGTCCCCGGTGTGGTCGGCGTACGGTCCACTCACCTCACTCGCGGCCGAGCGGTGAGTGACGCCCCGTTCACCTTCGACGAGGCCTTCGTTGACGTCGGCGCCGGGAGTGCGGCGCACGTCGCGGGGCTCGGCATCGAGGTCCTGTCGGTGGTGACACGCGCAAAGGCGCCGCATCGCTACGGCGACAGCCTGCTCGCCGCACCGGTGGCGGGGCGGCGGGCCGCGTGCGCCGCGCTGCTTCGGGCCAGCCAGCAGGCCCGACCACAACGTGGCAGTGTCGTCATCGCCTTTGTGGTGGAGCAGGGCTTCACCCGGCGTGGCCTCCTGACGGTGGCGCGCTCGCTGGGGCCGTTCAGCGAAGCCGTGCTGCTCGATGCGACCAGCGCAACCACGCCGGATAGCCGCCCCCCCTCTCCTGACCCAACCTACCTCGCGAATTTCGAGGTGTGGGGCCTCCCCGTGCGCTACGCCGGAACTCCGGTGGAAACCGTCGCGCTTGCTGCGGCAGCGCGGATGGAACGCGGGCTTGTCGTCCGGATCGGTGGTGGTGAATGAGCCGCCTGAGAGTGTGCCTCATGGTCGCCATGCTTCTGATCGGGTCCGCGATCCGGCTACCGGCCCAACGGCCGATCACTGTGGACGAGGCGCAGGGGGTGCTTGCGCCGCTGGTCGAGGCCTATGGCGTGTCGCGGATGGAGCGTCCGGTCCGCCAGCTGGTGCAGCAGTACTTGCCGGGCTGGGCGCGGGCCGAGACGGATACCGCCGGCAACCTCTGGGTCCGTGCCGGCCGCGGAGATCCGCTCGTGGTCTTCGTCGCGCACCTCGACGAGATCGGCTTTCGGGTCACCGGGATTCGGGACGACGGGCAGCTGCTGCTGGAGGCCGCGGGCGGTTTCTTCACCTCGCTCTATGAGGCGGAACCGGCGCTGGTCCACACCGGCGGCGGCATCGTCCCAGGTGTCTTCACGCCGAGAGATTCGATGATCACCCGGCGGAGTCCGGGAGAGATCCGGGTTGATGTGGGCACCAGCTCACGGGCGGCGACAGAAGCGCTGGGGATCGTGACCGGTGCCACCGTCACCATGCCCAAACAGTACGTTCGGCTCGCGGGCACGCGTGCGACGGGCCGGTCGTTTGATGACCGGGTTGGCTGCGCTGCGCTGCTGCTGGCGCTCAGCCGAATCGATCCCGCCAAACTGCGCCACGCTGTCGCCTTCGTCTGGAGCGTGCGGGAGGAGATTGGACTGGAGGGCGCAGGCGTCGCGGCCGACGCGCTGGGCCCGTCGCCCGGGCGGGTGCATGCGATCGACACCTTCGTCTCGTCGGATGCGCCGCTGGATCCCAAGGCCTACGCGTTGGCGCCGCTGGGTCAGGGGCCGGTGATCCGCGCGCTGGACAACAGCTATGCGTCGCCGCCGGTGCTGGTGGATTCACTCCGGGCGATGGCGAAAGCGGCACGGCTGCCGCTGCAGTACGGGACGACGAGCGGTGGCAATGATGGGTCGCAATTCGCGGCGTGGGGCGTGCCGAACGTCGCCTTGGGCTGGCCGCTCAGGTACTCCCACTCCCCGGTGGAAACGATCGACCTCCGCGATGTGGTGCATCTCGCGGAGGTCGTCCGGCTCATCGTGGAGCGGTGGTAGCGGTGGCTACTGGATCGTGAAGTCCTTCACCCCGGCCGACGTGCCGTTGACGGTGATGTCCACCTTGTAGTTGCCCTTGGGCCAGGCCGAGGCCTTGGAGATATGGAACTCGGTGGCGACGGGGCCAGTGGGCGAAATCGTCTGACTGGTCTCGTTGACCAGGATCTCCTTGCCCGCGGTGGTGACGAAGGTCCACTTGGCGCCGACGATCGCGTTGGTGCCGGCGCCGACGGTGCTCACCGACGCGTAGATCGTGTCCCGCACGCCGAACGTCGCCGACATGGCGGCGATCTTCTGGCTGGCATCGATCGCCTTGCCGAGATCGATCGACGCGACGGCGAACGCGACCGGCGCTGGAGGCGCCACGGCGACCGGCGGTGCTTCGGCGGGAGCTGGTGCTGCCTTCTTGCTGCAGGCGACGGTCAGGATCAGGGCGGCGATGGCGCCGCCACGGGCGAGTTGGTGCAGGGTCGAATACATGGGCAGCGTCCTGGGGGCTCAGGCGTCGGGGATGGTGATAACCTGGCCAGGAAAGATCAGGTCGGGATTCTTGATGGTGGCGGAGTTGGCTGCGTGGATCTTGCGCCACAACCTGGCGTCGCCATAGAAATGCTTGGCGATCTTCGAGAGACCGTCGCCCTTGGCGATCGTGCAGGTCCGGCCCGCCATGGCATCGGCGCTGGAGGAACTGCCGCCGGTCACGTCGGAAAAATCAGGTTCATCGGCAGACATCGTCAGGCGCTCCCGGTTGGCAATCGCCGGCAGCACAGGGTGTCAGGCTCCGGGCGGAACGGCCTGTCCCGCTGGAGGGCAAAATTCTACCGGTGCCTGCACGGCAGGGCAACCGAGTGCCGGGCCTTGCGCGGTCCGTCGCAGATTGCATATTTATGCCTTATGCAGACTCTGGCGCTCGCCTTTTCCGGTGGGCTCGACACCTCCCTGTGTGTGCCCTTCCTCGCGGAGCGGGGCTGGGCCGTTCATACCGTCTACGTGAACACCGGCGGGGCCACCCCCGCCGACCTCGACGCGATCGCCCGCCAGGCGGCGGCGGTAGGTGCGGTGGAGCATCATGTCGTCGATGCGCGGCAGGCCGTCTTCGACCGGTTCGTCCGCTACCTCATCCAGGGCAACGTCCTCCGCGGCGGGGTCTATCCGCTCTCGGTTGCGGCGGAGCGCACCCAGCAGGCACTTTCGGTGATCGAGGTCGCGCGGCGGATCGGCGCGACCGCCGTCGCGCATGGCTCAACCGGCGCAGGCAACGATCAGGTCCGCTTCGATATCGCCTTCCGGGTGCTGGCGCCGGAGCTCGAGGTCATCACCCCGATCCGCGACGAGGGGATTCAGCGCGACTGGGCCATCAACTACCTGGAGCAGCGATCGCTGCCGGTGCCGCCAAAGGCGGGGGCCTATTCGATCAACCGCGGTCTCTGGGGCACCACCTGGGGTGGAGGCTGGACCCACGATACCTGGGCCGGGCCACCCGCCGAGCTGCTGTACCCGCCGGCGGATGCGCCGGCGCCGCGCGAACTCGTGCTTGGCTGGGAGCGCGGAGTCCCGGTGGAGCTCGATGGCGTCGCCGTTCAGGGACCGGATCTCATTCGCCTGCTGGGCGACCTCGCGGAGCAGTACGGCATCGGCCGCGGCATCCACGTCGGCGAGACCGCCCTCGGCATCAAGGGGCGCATCGGGTTCGAGGCGGGTGCCGCGCTGATCCTGATCGCGGCGCACCGCGAGCTCGAGAAGCTGGTGCTCACCAAGTGGCAGACGTTCTGGAAGGACCAGCTCGCGACCTTCTACGGCGACCGGCTGCACGAGGGGCACTATTTCGATCCGGCGCTGCGGGACATCGAAGCGCTCCTCACCAGCAGTCAGCAGCGGGTGAGCGGCGAGACCCGCGTCCTCCTGGCGGCCGGACGCTTTCAGGTGGTCGGCACCCGGAGTCCGTTCTCGATGATGGATCGCGCCGTCGCCACGTACGGCGAGGAGAATCGGCTGTGGAGCGGCGCCGAGGCGCGGGCATTCAGCCGCGTGTCGGCGGTGCCGGAATTGCTGGCCCACAAGGTGGCAGGTAGCAGGTAGCAGGTAGCAGGTTGCAGCGAACCGGGGTTCACGGCAGTCCCTGCCACCTGCCCGCTGCCACCTGCTGACTCATCAAGGAGCCCGGCCGATGGTGAAGACCACCCGCATCCGCCTCGATCGCATCTCGTCGAGCACCCGGAACGCGCAGTTGGCGAATGAAGTCATCGTGGGCGACGAGATCGTCGCCGCCGAGGGCTATGTGCTGGCCGTGCGGATTCTGCACGACAAATCGAGCTACAACACCGTTGAGGATCGCGCCGGTCGCATGGTGGCGTTGCGTGCGGGCGATGTGCTGGCGGGTACCCTTGGTCACCGGCGCGCGCTGCGTGGCTACGCCGGCGTCGTGCCCGCGGCGATCAGTGTCGGCGATACGATCGAGGTGCTGAACCTCGGTGGTATTCTCGGCACCTGCACCTCGGCCACGCCCGAGAATGGCTCGCCGTTCAAGGCGGAGGTACTCGGAGCGATTCTCGCCTTTCCCGAACTGGGCGATCGCATCGGCCGGCCGGCGCATATCCGGGATCAGGCGGTTCCGGTCGCCGAGCGGCTGGAGCAACAGATTCCGGTGGTGTATGTCGTCGGAACCTGCATGAACGCCGGCAAGACCGTGGCGGCGACGGAGCTGGTGCGGGGATTGAGCCGTTCCGGGTTGCGTGTCGCGGCGTCCAAGCTCACCGGCGTTTCGCTCATGCGCGACGCGCTGTCGATGCTCGACGCCGGCGCAGTCGCCGCGCTGACTTTCAATGACATCGGCATCGCCACGACCCGCGCCGGCCTCACCGTCCCGGCGGCCAAGGGCATCTTCAACCGGCTGGCGGCCGCCAAGCCGGATGTCATCGTGGCGGAGCTGGGCGACGGCATCCTCGGCGAGTATGGGGTGCAGGATATCCTCAAGGACGCCGAACTCACCGGCGTCGGGGCGGCCTACGTCATGGCGGCGCCGGATCCGGTGGGCTGCTGGGGTGCGGTCACCCTGATGCGGGATCTCTTCAACCTGCCGGTGACGGTGCTCACCGGCCCCGCCACCGACAACGAGGTCGGCCGCGACTACATCCAGAAGGAGCTCGGTCTTCCCTCGCACAACGCGCTGCGTCATGCCGCCGGGCTGGTCGAAGTGGTGCGGGCGGCGCTCGACCAGCATGTGGCGGCGGCGGACAGTCGCCGACTTGTCGCCGCCGCGCGCTGATCCCCGCCTCTGAATCGCCAATGTCGCTTCGCGTCGCGGTCATCGGTGCGGCCGGCTATGCCGGTGGTGAGCTGCTCCGCCTCCTGCTGCAGCATCCGGAGGTGTCGGGACTGGTGGCGACCAGCCGGAGCAAGGCGGGCGCGCCCATCGGAGAGGTGCATCCGGCGCTTGCGCTGCTGACGGAGGTCAGATTCTCCGGGGCGACCCCGGCAGAGGCGGCGCGTGAGGCGGACGTGGTGTTCCTGGCGCTGGAGCATGGCGAATCGGGCAAGATCGCCGGCGACATCCTCGCGGCCGGCCCCCAACTCGTCATCGATCTCGCGGCGGACTTTCGCGTGAGCGACCTCGAGCTCTACAGCCGGTTCTATGGCCCGCATCCGTCGCCGGAACTGGTGCCACAGTTCACCTATGCCCTGGCCGATGTCCTGGGGGCCGCGCTGTTCGGTGCGAAGGCACTCGCCGCGCCCGGCTGTTTCGCGACCGCGGCGCAGCTCGTGCTCTGGCCGCTGTCGCAGGCGGGGCGTGAGGTATTCCCGGCGCTCTTCGCCGTGACCGGTTCAAGCGGGAGCGGAGTGAGCCCCAAGCCAACCACACATCACCCGGCACGGGCTCACAATCTCTTCGCCTATTCGGTGCTGAGCCACCGGCACGAAGCGGAGATCCTGCAGCGCTGGCGCGGCTGGACCGGCCGGCGCGATGCGCGGGCCCGGCTGATGACCCACTCCGGCCCGTTCGTGCGGGGCATTCACCTGACGATGCACGTGGACCTGGGGGCACCGGCCGCGAGCCACCTCGATCTCGCCGGAGTCTTCCAAAAGGCCTACGATGGCCGCCCCTTCGTGCGGATCGTCGACCAGCCCCCCGAACTGACGCACGTGGTGGGGACCAACCACGCCCTGATCCATGTCGCCCGGTCGTCGGACGGTCGTGAGGCCCAGGTCATGGTCGTGATCGACAACCTTGTGAAAGGTGCCGGCGGTCAGGCGGTGCAGGCGATGAACCTCGCGCTCGGGTTGCCGGAGACCGCGGGGCTGGGGTTTGGGGGGATATTTCCGTGTTGAGCTGGCAGGTGGCAGGTGGCAGGTGGCAGGTGGCAGGCGGCAGGTGGCAGGCGGCAGGCGGCAGGTGGTGGGAAGTAGTCGGTAGCAAATAGATCTGCTCCAGCCAACAACCAACAACCAACGGCTAACGGCTAACGGCTGACGGCTGACGGCTGACAGCTGAACGCACCACCCGGAGTCCCACGAATGCACCACACGGCGGCCCGCTCTTCGGCGCTGCTCCCGGTCTACGCCCAGTTTCCCGTCCGGCCGGTGTCGGGGCGGGGCTCGTGGCTCATCGACGAGGCGGGTGAGCGGTGGCTCGATGCCTACGGCGGGCATGCGGTCTCATCCACCGGGCACAGTCATCCCGCTGTGGTGCGGGCTGTCGCCGAACAGGCGGCGGCACTCCTGTTCTACTCGACAGCGGTGCCGCACCCGAATCGTGAACGGCTGGCGGAGCGACTCGTGGCACAGTGCCCCGCGCCGCTGTCGCGCGCCTTCTTCTGCAACTCGGGCGCGGAAGCGAACGAGAACGCGATGCACCTTGCCCGCAAGCACACCGGCCGCAAGCCGGTGGTGGCGCTGGAGGGTGGATGGCACGGCCGGACCGTCGCCTGCCTCGGCGTGACGGACGGCGCGAAGTACGAAGCGGGAGCCCTGCGCGCGGGCATGCCGATTGGGCGGAAGATTCCGTTCAACCAGCTTGACGGGCTCGACCGCGCGATCAATCCCGCCGTCGCCGCCGTGATCCTCGAGCCGGTGCAGGGGATGGCCGGTGCCCGCGACTGCGATCCCCTCTTCCTGCGCCGGATCCGGGAACTGTGCACCGAGCATGGCGTCGTGCTGATCTACGATGAAGTGCAGTGCGGTGTCGGCCGGACCGGGTATTTTACCGCAGCGGAGTCGTTCGGCGTGGCGCCGGACATCATCACATTCGCCAAGGGGCTGGCTTCCGGCATGCCAATCGGCGCGGTGGTCGCCTCCGACGCCGTGACCGCGACGATCACCACCGGCGATCTCGGCAGTACCTTCGGTGGTGGTCCGGTGCCGTGTGCGGCGGCCCTCGCGACGCTTGATGTCATCGCGGATGAGGGATTGCTTGAGAACGTGCGTGACGTCAGCGGCTACATCACTGCCGCCGCACACCGGTTGGGCCGCGCGCGGATTGTGGCGGTGCAGGGACGCGGGCTCCTGCTTGGCCTGCGGCTGACGCGACCCGCCTCCGAGGTGCAGCAGGCGCTCTTCGGCCGGCGGATCCTCACCGGCACGGCGGCAGACCCCGCCGTGCTTCGCCTCCTGCCGCCGCTCACCTTCTCGCGGCAGGATGTGGATCTCCTCTTCACCGCCCTGGCGGAGGTGCTGGCATGACCAAGCGGGACTTCATCACCGTCGAGGATTGGGCGCCGGCCGAAATCGATGCGCTGCTGCGGCTGGCGGTGAAGGTCAAGCGCGGCGAAGTCCTGGGCGGGCTGGAGCGCAAGGTCATGGCCATGGTGTTCATGGATCCGAGCATGCGCACCCGCACCAGTTTCGAGACGGCGATGTTCCTGCATGGCGGCCACGGCGTGGTGCTCGAGCCGGGCCGCAGCAGCTGGAGCCTGGAGACCGAACCGGGCGCCGTGATGGACGGGACGACGGTCGAGCACATCCGCGATGCCGCGCAGGTGCTCGGCCGGTACGCCGATGTCGTCGGTATCCGCGCCTTTCCGCGGGGGGGGAGTTGGGCCGAGGCGCGCGAGGATCGGGTGGTGCGGGATTTCGCACGGTACTGTGAAAAGCCGGTCATCAACCTGGAATCGGTGCGCCGGCACCCCTGCCAGCAGCTGGCCGACGCATTGACGATCCGGGAAAAGATCGGCCAGCCGCAGGGGAAGCGATTCGTGCTCATGTGGGCCTGGCACCCCAAGGCGCTGCCGACGGCGGTGCCGGCCAGCGCGGCGCTGGCGGCGGCCCACCTGGGCATGGAGGTCGTGATCGCGCGCCCGGAGGGCTACGAGCTCGACCCCGAGGATACCGCGCTGATTCGGAAGATCGCCCAGGCACAGGGTGGCGAGTTCGTGCACATCATTCCCGACCCCGACGAGGCTGTGGTCGGGGCGGATGTGGTCTACGTGAAGTCGTGGGGCTCGCTGCGGCACTTCGGGCAGCCGGAGGCGGAAGCCGCCGGCCGGGCCGACCTGCGCGACTGGCGCCTCACATCGCAGCGCCTGCGCTCGACCCGCGCCGGCAAGGCGGCGGTGATGCACTGCCTGCCGGTGCGGCGCAACGTCGAGATCGATGACGCCGTGCTTGATGGGCCGGCCTCGGTCGTGGTGGACCAGGCGGAAAACCGGCTGCATGTGCAGCGGGCGCTGTTGCTGGAATTGCTCTCGGGGAAGCAGCTGAACGCTGCACGCTGAACGCTGAATGCTGATGGCTGACGGCTGACGGCTGACGGCTCCCTCACACCCTCACGATCCGGACCAATGACCATCGACACCACCAAGGGCATCGCCGGCCTCAAGGGCGCGCTCCGCTATGTGCGGGCCTATCGGGACCATACCTTTGTCGTCAAGCTCGGCGGCGATGTGCTCGCCGATCCCGAGGCGCTCGATCGGGTCGCCGGCCAGCTCGGGCTGCTCTCCTCGCTCAGCATCCGCGTCGTCGTGGTGCATGGTGGTGGGCCGCAGGCGAGCGCCCTCTCCCGCCGCCTCGGCGGCGAGCCGCAGATGATCGCCGGCCGCCGGGTCACGGATGACGCGGCGCTGGAGGTCGCGAAGATGGTCTATGCCGGTTCGCTCAACGTGAACCTGCTCGCCGCCCTCCGCGCTCACGAGATCCAGGCGGTGGGGCTGTCGGGTGTCGATGCCGACCTGCTCACTGCCCACCGTCGCCCGCCGGTTACGGTCACGGATGACGCCGGCCTGAAGCGCACGGTGGACTATGGCCATGTGGGCGATATCGACCGGGCCGATCCCCGCGTGTTGACCACGCTGCTGGATGCGCGCTTCGTGCCCGTGGTGGCGAGCCTCGCCGGTGACAGCGACGGCAACGTCTATAACGTCAACGCCGACACGGTCGCGGAGTCGCTCGCGGTCGCCCTCAAGGCGCAGAAACTTATCTTCCTGACCGGGGCGCCTGGCGTGTTGCGGGACCGGAACGATCCCTCGAGCCTCGTCACCTTCGCCGACCCCGACGATCTCGCCAGTCTGATGGCGAGTGGCAGTCTGTCCGGAGGCATGCGGCCCAAGGTCGAGGCCTGCATCCGGGCCGCGACCAGCGGGGTCGAACGGACTCACATCATCGATGGTCGCGCACCGGATTCGCTCTTGCTGGAAGTGTTCACCGGTGCGGGGTTTGGCACCATGATCGTTGGACGGAAAGAAAAGGCGACCTACCTTGGCGTGGACCTCGCGACCTGAGATTGCCCTCCTCCGGGACCTGGTCGCGCTGCACTCGGTGAGTGGCACCGAGGAGACGATCGCACGGTGGGTGGAGCTGTGGGCGGTTGGTGCCGGACTCCGGGTGGTGCGGGATGACGCGGCGGTCACCATTGCGGTGGCCAGCGCCGCCCCGGGGCCGACGCTCGCCTTTGTCTCTCACCTCGATACTGTTCCGGCGGGCGAGGGATGGACCCGGCCAGTCTTTGAACCCACCATCGAGGGCGACCGGCTGTACGGCCGGGGCTCGGGCGACGCCAAGGCCTCCGTTGCCAGCATGCTCATGGCGGCCCGGGATCTTGCCGAGTCAGGCGGGCCGGCGCACGGTCGGCTTCTCGTCATCCTCGGCTATGAGGAGGAGACCAAGCACACCACGATGGGGACGGCGCTCGAGCGGCTCGGTGCCATCGATGCCGCCGTCGTGGGGGAGCCAACCAACCTCGACATCGCGATCGCGCAGCGCGGCCTCATGATGGTCGACCTCGTCGCCCGCGGCCTGCAGCGCCATGCCGGCTACGCAGCCGATAACCCCGATTTCACCAACGCGATCGTCGAACTGAGCCGCAACGTCGCGAAGCTGCCCGCGCTCTTTCATGAGCGGGTGCATCCCATCCTCGGCGTCGCGACCGCCACGCCGACGATGCTCGAAGGCGGCGTGAGCCGCAACGTGACTCCGCCAGTGGCGCGGGCCGTCCTCGATGTCCGCAGCACGCCGGACTGGACCCATGCGGAACTCGCCGAGGCGCTGGGCGCGGCATTGGATGTCGAAGTCGTGGTGACGTCCGACCGGCTCGTCCCGTGCGAGACACCGGCCGGTTCCCGGCTGCTCGCACTGGCGAGCCAGGTGCGGCCGGCCGGGAAGCAGTTTGGTTCTCCCACCTGCTCCGACTGGGTATTCTTGCGGGACCGCGATGCCATCAAGTGCGGGCCCGGTACCAGCCGCAGGTCGCACACCCCCGATGAGTACGTCGATCTTCCGGAAGTCTCGGAGGCGCGGACCTTCTACCGCCAACTGGCGCAGGCCTACCTGACATGACGCCCAAGCCGCCCAAGAAGAGCCCCAGCACATCCGTCGCGCCGACCACGCTCTGGGTTTCCAGCCACGCGCTCGACCGGCAGATGTTGGACTACACCGCCGCTGAAGACCGGCTGTGGGATGCGCGGCTGCTCGCCTGGGATATCCTGGGCAGCCTTGGCCACATCGAGGGACTGCGTGCCTCGAAGCTGCTGAAGGACAGCGAGTATCAGAAATTGCGCGCCGGCCTGCGGCAAGCGCTGCGCGAGGTCGACGCGGGTCGCCTCGGGCTGGGTCCCGAGCACGAGGACGTTCACACCGCCGTCGAGGACTGGCTGGTGCGACAGGTCGGGCCCGTGGGGGAGCGGCTGCACACCGGTCGCTCCCGCAATGACCAGGTCGCGGTTGACCTGCGACTCTATCTCAAGAACCGGCTGCTCCTGCTCCAGGATGAGGCGCTGGATCTGGTCGAGGGGCTGGTGAACTTCGCGCACAAGCACCAGCGCGTGCTCTGGCCCGGGTACACCCATACCCGCCGGGCCATGCCCTCATCCGCCGGTTTGTGGGCCGCGGCCTTCGCCGAAGGCCTGCTGGATACCGCCGAATCCCTGCCGTCACTCTGGGCCAAGGTGGACCGCTCGCCGCTGGGGAGCGCGGCGGGGTACGGCGTACCGCTCCCCATCAAGCGCGAGGTGGCGGCACGCGCCCTCGGCTTCCGGGAGATCGAGCATAACGTGGCACTGGTGCAGAATGGCCGCGGCAAGCTCGAGGCCATGGTCCTGTTCTGGTGCAGCCAGGTCGGTCACGAACTGAGCAAACTGTCGACCGACGTGATTCACTTCAGCTCGGATGAGTGCGGTGTTCTCATCCTGCCGGCCGATCTCGCGACCGGATCGAGCATCATGCCGCACAAGCGGAACCCGGATCTCTTCGAGCTGACCCGGAGCCGGGCCGCCGCACTCGAGGGCGACCTCCTGACGGTGCTCCAGATCAAGAGCAAACTCGCCAGCGGCTATCACCGCGATTTCCAGCTGCTCAAGGAGCCGCTGATGCGGGGCGTGGACCGCCTGGAGGGGATGCTCTCCATGCTGGCCGTCGCCGTGCCGCGGCTCGGTGTGGAGCCGGCCATCGGCCGGACCATGCTGTCCGGGGGCCCGCTCGCGACCGACGAGGTGATGCGCCGGGTGGAGAAGGGGAGCGCTTTCCGCTCCGCCTACCGGGAGGTCGCCGCGGCGATTCAGGAAGGCGACTGGTCCCGCGAACCTTCGACCGAGGAGATCATCAGCCGACGGAAGAGTTCCGGTGGCCTTGGGAATCTCGGACTCCCGGCAGTGCGGGCACGGTTGCGGGCCTGCCGAAACTGGGCCAGCCGGGAGCAGCGTCGGTTCGATGCTGCCATCGAACGGCTGGCTGGCCGGGGCGGAGGGCACTCCCGCGCATGAGTGGCGACAGGAGAAAGCGGCAGCTCAAAATTCTCGAATTGATCAGCACCCGCCCCATCCGGACCCAGGAAGAGCTGGCCGAGGCACTCGGCGCCGAGGGGTGGGCGGTGACACAAAGCTCGGTCAGCCGGGACATCACCACGCTCAAGCTCGTCAAGGTCGAAGGCGCCTATCAGCGCGTCAGTCGCGTCAGCACCGCTCCCGAACATCCCGATGAACGACGCATCGCCGACGGCGTGCTGACGGTGGAACTCGCGGGCGAGGCGCTCATCGTGCTGCACACCCCGGCGGGCGAGGCCAATCGGGTCGCGGTCGCCATCGACCGGCTCGCCTGGTCCGATGTGGCCGGCACCATCGCCGGCGATGACACCATCTTTGTTGCGGTGAAGCACGGGCGGGCGCAGCAGCGGGTCGTGCGGAAGGTCAAGGCGCTGGTCGCGAGACGCTAGCGAACCTGCGTTCCCCTTCCCCCTTCTCGCTTCCCCCGTCTTCTTTCTCCTCTCTCCCTTCTCCTTTCTCCCCTCACCTCGCATCGCTGTGGGCGCACCCGAACACTTTCTCCGCGATCTCGCCGTCGTCCTGGTGACCGCCGGGGCGACGACGCTGCTGTTCCACCGCCTGCGGTGGCCGGTGGTGGCGGGTTATCTCGTCGCGGGCGTGCTGGTGGGACCGAGCTTCACCCCGACGTGGCTGAGCGATGAGCAGAGCATTCGTCTGCTGTCCGAGCTCGGCGTCATTCTGCTGATGTACAGCATCGGCCTCGACTTCCGACTCGGCCGACTGGCGCGGGCCGGCCCCGCCGCCGGACTCGCGGCGCTGGTGGAAATCGGAGTGATGCTCGCGCTCGGCTTCGGCGTGGGGCGTGCCTATGGGTGGACGACGCTGGCGAGCCTGTTCTTCGCCTGTGCCGTGGCGGTATCCAGTACGATGATCCTCGCCAAGGTGCTGGAGGAGCGCCCGGTCGAGCGGGAACTCAGGGAGAGCCTGTTCAGCCTGACGCTGTTCGAGGACCTCGCCGCAATGGTCTTCATTGCGGTGCTCACCGCGACTGCCTCGGGCGAGGGGCTCACCGGCGCCGCGCTGGCGACCGTGATCGGACGGCTGCTCGGACTGCTGGCCCTGGCGCTCGTGGTCGGGCTGGCGCTGATACCGCGCGCCGCGCGCTGGGTCATCCAGCTCCGGACTCCCGAGACGATGCTCGTGAGCATGGTCGGGTTCGCCTTCGGGGTGTCCTATCTCGCCCGCGCCGCTGGATTCTCCGTCGCCCTCGGTGCATTCGTCGCCGGGCTTCTGGTCGCCGAGTCAGGCGGCGGACGGGTGGTGGAAAAAGCGATCCGCCCGCTCCGTGATGTCTTCGCCGCCGTCTTTTTTGTCGCGACGGGGATGCAACTCGACATACGGGTGCTCACGACCGAGTGGCCGCTCGCGCTTGGGCTCGCGACCGTCGTGCTGCTCGGCAAGCCGGTGGCGGTGACCGCCGGTGTCTTTCTCGCTGGTCGCGGGTTGCCCACCGCGATACGAGCCGGCCTGAGCCTGTCGCATATCGGAGAGTTCTCATTCATCCTGGCTGGCGTGGGAGTCGCCTTGGGCGTGGTCCCCTCCGCGCTGGTCACCGCCGCGGTCGCGGTGTCGGTGGTGACGGCGTTCCTCGCATCATGGCTGGCGCGGATGGCGGATCCGGTCGCGCGCTGGGTGGACCGGAGGCTGCCGCACCGGGTGCAGATGGTCGCGTCGCTCTACGGCGCCTGGGTCGAGGCCCTCGGCAAGGAGAGGGACAAGGCGCGGCCGGGGGCCCGGGTCGGCCGCGCCGCACGATGGCTCGCGCTCGATGCCCTGGCGATCGCCGGTCTGGTCGTTGCCGGCTCCACCCTGCGTGCCAATCTGGTCGAGGAGCTGGCGCGCTCAGGGGCCGGAGTCACCCTGGCCTCCTGGACCCTTGCCCTGCTCACGCTGCTCCTCGTGAGCCCATTCATGCTTGGCATCTTCCGGGTGACGCGGGCGCTGGGCAACGAGCTCGGAGAGATTGCCATTCCGGCGCCGCGGCCGGGGCGAGTCGACAACGGCCGGGCACCTCGGCGCATGCTCAGCGTCGCGGTGCAGCTGGCGGGGATCCTCGTGACTGGGGGCCCGATCATCATCGTCACCCAGCCCTTCCTGCCGCCGCTGAGCGGCCTCGTCGTGCTGGCCCTGGTCCTGCTGCTGATCGGCATCATCTTCTGGCGCCGGGCCACCGACCTCTTCGGTCACTTCCAGGCTGGGGCGGAACTGGTCGTCGCCACCCTGGCCAAGCAGCTCCAGGCGGAGCATGTCGAGGTCGATTCGGTTCGCCACATGCTGCCGGGGCTGGGCGACTTCGCCCCCATGCGGGTCGCCGAAGAGAGCGAAGGCAACGGGCGGACACTCGGGGAGTTGAACCTGCGAGGTCGTACCGGGGCAACCGTAATTGCGCTGGCCCGCGGCGACCGGCGCATCGCCTTTCCGGAGGCGCATGAACGGATCGCGGCAGGCGACCTGCTGGCACTGACCGGCAGCTCCGAAGCGATACATGCAGCAGGGGAGATCCTGCTGGCACCGGCTGCGGTGGCCGGCCCGGTCTCCTCCCGCCTCGGCGGATGAGATCGTGATGGGTGTGACTTCCTGCGGAGAGACTGCTATGCCCCAACGGCTCGCTCCAATTGCCGTCGTATTGCTGATTGTCGCGTGCCGCCCAACCACTGGCGCACTCCCGCCCGATCTTGCGCAACGCTTCGCCGCCGAACACATCGTCCGCCAGGCCGATGACCAGACCTTCCGCTACACCTATTACTCCCGCGCGACGCAGGGTCCGCGGTGGGAGGAACGGGACGCCTCAATCATCGTCACGCAGCAGAGTGTCTTCGTTCACAAGAACGGCAAGGTCGGGCTTGACCTCAGTGCGACCAGCCGGAAGGCGACCGAAGTGCGTCGCGACGGCGACCGGGTGATCATCGGTGCGGGGAGCGGGCAGTCCAAGGTGTTGTGGTCGTTCCGTCCACCGGAAGACGCGGCCGGATGGGCTGCGAGCATCAGGGCGGTGATCGGCCCAGCACCGGGGCCAGATCCGTATCTCGATCCGAAGTAATCGTTCCTCGCGGCACGATCCAGGTGTTGTTGGGGAGCCGGTCCTGGTGGTGGCAGGCAGAGGCGACGGGCCCCGGGGCAACCCGCCGGGGCCCGTTGGTGTTCAAACCATGCTGACGGTCAGTTGTTCAGGTCCAGAATCTTCTCCGCCCCTGTGAGAACATCCCGCAGGTGGAGTCGGGTCGCCTGGACGAGTTCCCCCAGGAACGGCGGGGCATCACGGCACTCCCGCCCCGCGCACCACCCGCCCTGGTGTGGCCCCGGTGTGTTCGCCGTCTTTCAGGACCTGCGTGCCGTTCACGAAGACATCGCGCACGCCGGTGGAATACTGGTGCGGCTTTTCGAAGGTCGCGTGGTCCTGAATCGTGGCGGGGTCGAAGATCACCACATCGGCGAAGTAGCCCGGTCGCAGTGCGCCGCGGCGTTTGAGCCGCAGCGTCGTGGCAGGGAGCAGCGTCAGGCGGTGGATCGCCTGTTCCAGCCGAATGAGCTTCTCGTCCCGAACATACTTGCCGAGCAGTCGCGCAAAGGTGCCATAGGCGCGCGGATGCGGATTGGACTTGAGGAAGACCCCCTCGGGCGCCAGGCTTGCCTCGTCACTCCCGAAGCTGATCCACGGTACCTGAATCTGCTTCCGCACATTCTCCTCGGACATGGAGAAGTAGACACAACCGATCCGGCTGTTGTCCTGGTAGACCAGATCCATCGCCGTTTCTTCCGGTCCTGTTCCTCGCGTCGTGGCCACCTGCGCCAGCGTCTGGCCGGTGTAGTGCTTGAGCGAGTCGTTCTTGAAGCCGACCAGCAGGACATGGTCCGCTCCGCCCACCTTGACCAAGGCGGCGGTCACCTCCGGCTTGAGCCGCCGGCGGGTGGCGGGATCCTGCAACCGTCCGGCCCAGGCGGCGAAGCCTCCTGCCCGAACCCAGCCGGGCATGACCGCATCGAGTCCGGTAGCACTGGCGGGATAGGTGTACATATCCGCGGTGACCTTGAGGCCCTTGCTGCGTGCCTCCTCGATCCGCGTGAGCAGCTCGTCCTCCTTGTCCCAATTGCGCGGGCCGGAGGTCTTGAGGTGATAGATCTCGGCCCGGGCGCCCGCCCGTGCGGCGATGCCGAGGAATTCATCCAGCGCCTCAAAGAGGCTGTCCCCCTCGTTCCGAATATGCGAGATATAGATGCCGCCTCTCGCCGCGGCGATCTGCGCCAGCCACTCCAGTTCAGTCGACGTGGCGAACATCCCCGGTTCGTAGATCAGGGAGCTGCCGACACCGAGCGCGCCGTCGGCCATCGCCTCGCCGACCAGCTGCTGCATCTGGGCGAGTTCCGACTTGGTAGCCTGCCGCGGATCGTGGCCCAGGACGTACTGCCGCACGGTGGCGGCACCGACGAACGACGCGACATTGGGCGAGACACCCCGATGCACCAGCGTATCGAGGTAACCCGCCAGCGTGGTCCAGGTGATGGGAAAGCGAATGTCGCCCTGTGCCGCTTCCCACTCGGCCTTCATCGCCGGAGTGAGCGGGCCCATCGATTCACCCTCGCCAAAGATCTCGAGTGTCACGCCCTGGCGGATGTCGCTCTGCGACTTGCCGTCGACCAGCAGCGCCTCGTTGGCCCAGCTCAGCATGTTGATGAAGCCGGGCGCCACCGCGAGCCCCTGCGCGTCGATGACCTGCCGGCCCCGGGCGGCGCCGAGGTTGCCAACCGCGACGATGCTGTCGCCCTGGATGGCGACGTCGGCGACGATGCCGGCGCTGTCGCTGCCGTTGTACACGGTGCCGCCGCGGATGACCACATCGTAGGTGGGACCGCCGCAGCCGAGTGAGGCGAGGAGCGTGAGCGCGAAGATCGGGGGGAGGCGCATGAGATCCTCAGGTGAAGAGTGATCGACCATCGAACCGGTCGATGCGGTCGAAGGCGGGCCGGAGCCCCATCGTGTCGCGAGGCGCATCGGTCTGTGCCTGTGCCACGAAAGGTGCCGCGCCGATGAGAAGCGAAAGCTGGAGAACCCGAGGGATCGTCTGGCGACGCGGTGGAAGGCTCATGCGGTGACATTCCTGATCTGGGGTACTTCGAGCACCCGGGCCCCTTCAGCAGGCTGCTCAACAGCATGCACCAGCGCGCGCACCATCTGCCGGACCGTGACCAGGCCCAGTCGGCGTGCGGAGGCACGGGTGCCGGGCAGCAGTTCGCCCAGCCAGTAGCCGGGGAGCAACGCGACTGGCCACCAGTGCCCCGGACCGATGACGTGCCACGGCCGCAGGATGGTGCATGGCATCCCGCTGTCGCGGATGATCGACTCGGCGCGGGCCCGGGCGGCGACATACGCCTGCATGACCGGGGCGGGTTGCGCCACGCTGACGTACACGAAGTGGCGGATGCCAGCAGTGAGTGCGACCGGGACGGCGGCGGCGACCGAGGCAAGATCGACGCGGAGAAAGTCCTCCGCCTTTGCCGGGCTCGGATGGCTCACGCCGACGAGGTGGACGAAGGTATCCGCCGGCGCGACCCGGGTGCCGAGGTAGCCGGTACCGCCGGTGACGAAGACGCGACGTGGCGGGGCGCGTCGGGGCCGTTCGTAGGGGCCGCATGTATGCGGCCCCTACGCACGCGGCCCCTACGCACGCGGCCCCTACGCACGCGGCCCCTACGCACGCGGCCCCTACGCACGCGGCCCCTACGCATGCGGCCCCTACGCATGCGGCCCCTACGCATGCGGCCCCGCCGGCGACGCGGCCCCTACGCATGCGGCCCCTACGCACGCGGCCCCTACGCATGCGGCCCCTACGCATGCGGCCCCTACGCATGCGGCCCCGCCGGCGATGCGGCCCCCGCCCGGTAGCGGACCTGGGTCATCTCGGCGATGATCGCCAGCGCGGTCTCCGCAGGCGCGCGACCGCCCAGCGGCAGGCCGATGGGACCGTGCAGGCGCGCGAGGTCGGTGTCGGAGAATCCCAGGGCGCGCAGCCGCTCGCGTCGTGCGGCCTGGGTCTTCTTTGAGCCGATCGCCCCGATGTAGCGTGCGGGAGAGCGAAGCGCCAGTTCCATCGCCGGGTCATCGAACTTCGGGTCGTGCGACAGGAGGCAGACGTAGGTTGCGGGCCCGAGGCCGATACGGTCGAATGCCTCCGCAGGCCAGGCCAGGATCAGCTCGTCGGCGTCGGGAAAGCGTTCGCGGGTAAGGAATGCCGCTCGACCATCGGCGACGACGGTGCGGTACCCCAGCGCCTTGGCGAACGTCACCAGCGCGGCGGCGATCTGCACCGCGCCGAAGATCACGACCGTTGGGCGCCGGGGGAAGACCTCGAGGAATACGGTGAACGGCGCGCCATTGGCGGCGGCTTCGACGCTCGTACAGCTCTCGCGGGCCAGTGCGGTCAGCGCGGCCGTATGCACGGCATCGTCGAGCCATCGGCTCCCGCGATCGCTCGCCCCGGCCTCATGGATGACGGCCGAGTCACCCACGCTCACCTCCGAAGAACCGCTCTGGATGACCGTGGCGACGACCATGCCCCCCTCGCCCTGCGCCACCGCCAGGATTTCTGGCCGGACCGACGGCTCCACGAACACCTTGATCGTGCCGCCGCAGGAGAGCCCGACCTCCCACGCCCGTTCGTCACTCACTCCGAAGGTCACCAGCCTCGGCGTGCCCCGCCCGATGGCTTCGGCGATCTCCGTCGCCAAGACGCCCTCGACGCAGCCACCGGAGACGGAGCCGGCCAGCCGACCGCCGGGGGTGGCCAGCATGCATGCACCTTCGGGTCGTGGGGCAGAACCCCACACGCTGGTCACCACCGCGCGCCCGATCGGCTGGCCGGTGGCGGCGAGGGCGGCATAGTCGTCGAGCAGATCGCGCATCGGGGGCTCCCGGCTGTGCCGGCACCGCCGGCGGGAATAGGAAGGACGAAAGATGACCTGCCGCCGGGCGAATACCAGCCAATCCCGTCCGGGTTATCTTCCCCCCGGTCCCACCCGACGGACCCCCTCGGTCAATGCGCCCCGGAGATCCGCAGATGCACCCACCCCTCGCTCCCGCACTTCTCAAGCAGCTCAGCGACGCCGTCGACGCGGCGCGCGCCACGACCGTGGCGTTGCACCGCACCTTTGTGCAGGCGCAATCGGTGACAGGGGCGGAGGGACCGATGGGCAGCGCGGTCGCGGCGGCGCTCACCGAGCGCGGGTTGGAGGTCGAGAGCTGGGCCGCCACGGCGGAGGAGATCCAGCCGTATCTCGAGCATGTGGGCGAGCAGGTCGGATACTCCGGCCGGATGAACGTCGCCGGTCGCCGCCGGGGCACGGGTGGCGGTCGGTCGCTCCTGCTCAATGCGCATATCGACACGGTGCCCGCCGGTGATCCCGCCCTCTGGAGCCAGCCCCCGTTCGCGGCCAATGTGGTCGATGGCAAGGTGTACGGCCGGGGCAGCTGCGACATGAAGGGCGGGCTCGTCACCCATATCGCCGCGCTCGATGCCCTGGCCGCCGCCGGCATTCGCCTCAAGGGCGACGTTACCGTCACCGCCACGGTGGGCGAGGAAGATGGCGGACTCGGCGCCTTGAGCACCGTGTTGCGCGGCTACCGTGCCGATGCCGCCCTGGTGACCGAGCCGACCGAACTGGCGCTGGTGACGGCCTGCGAAGGGTCGCTCGTCTTCCGTCTGACGATCACCGGCCGCTCGGCCCACGCTGCCACGCGGGATGAGGGCATCTCGGCGCTCGAGAAGTTCATGCCGATTTTCCTCGACCTGCAGGCTTTTGAACGGGACCGCAACGCCAAGCTGCGCCACCCGCTCTACCGAGTCTTCCCCAACAAGGTCCCCATCAACATCGGCGTCGTGCGCGCCGGGAACTGGGCCTCCACGGTGCCGGAACGGCTCGATGCCGAGATCCGGATCGGGTTCCTCCCCGGCGAAGAGATGCAGGCGTTCAAGCTGCTGGTGGCGGAGCGGATCTACTCGGTGGCGGAACAGGATCCGTGGCTGAAGGAGCATCCGCCGGAGATCACCTACTTCGGCGGTCAGTTCATCGCCGCGGAGACGCCGACCGACGCCCCGATCTGCGAGGCCATCCGCTCGGCGCACCTGGCCGTGACCGGCAAGAAGGTGCGCACGCAGGGAGTGACCTATGGCGCCGACATGCGCCACTTCATCGCCTTCGGCGGGATGCCCTGCGTCATGTACGGCGCGGGCGACATCAAGCTGGCCCATGCGCCAGATGAATACCTGCCGATCGACGAGCTGATCACCGCGATCAAGGTGGAGGCGGCGTTGCTGGCGGGGTGGTGCGGAGTGGAGTAGGTGTGAGGGAGTAGAGAGTAGCCAGTCGTGAGAGTCGGCGCTGTCATTGCGAGGGAGCGCAGCGACCGAAGCAATCTGTGCCTGGGTCTGTCGCCCCCTTCCCCGGACCGCTTAGCGTTTTTCCAACGCTCGTGACCAACTATCGGCGCAATGCGGCCCGGATCGGGGCGAAGGTGCCGCGGTAGCTGCTGCCGGTACAGTTGCTCCCTGCCGGGAGGGGGAAGCTCCGGGCAGCCGGGGAGGTGGCCCCGTTGATCGGAGTGAATTCCCAGGCGCAGCCGACGAAGTTCCCGTACGGCCCGCCCGAGGTCCCAGTCCAGAACGTCCTGGTGTAGGCGTAGTGGTAGTTCGCGCGGAGCGAGGTCATCTGGGTATTGCTCTCGTTCACCCCCACCTGCCAGATGCCCGCCCCGGCCAGGGTCTCCACCGTCCGTCGTGCTCCGGTCCGGATGTCGATCGCATAGACCGTCGTGCTGGTCACGGCCCAGCCGATCGTGATCGGGAAGCACTGGAACGCCGGATTCGGAGGGAAGATGAAGGGGCAGCTGACGGCGGGCTGCTTGATGAGGATGTTCTGTTGAAAGGTAGGGACCGACAGATAGACCTCGTCCCCACGCGACGAATACTGGATCGAGGCGGCGTACCCAAAATTGTCATCAATTGGGTAGGGTGAGAACTCCGCGCCAGCGTCGAACGATTGCTGGCAGACGCCGTTGAACTCGAGCTCGCATACGAACTGGCTGCTCCGGCCCGCGACGGGCACCGTGTAGGTGTGGGCCGGCGGTGCGCCAACGGCACCGATCTCCACCGTGAGCGGCCCGCCATCCGAGCAGCAGACCGTGGCGATGCTGTCGCCATCGTGGGAGAGATGACTGGTCACGCCATTGAACATGGTGTCGCTCGGCAGGGACGCGGCCAGGACCCACGCCCCGTTCTGGTACTGCATGGCGCCGGACCCGGTCCCGGTGGTGTAGAGCAGCCGCTTACCGCCGTGCATCGTGGTGACGTTCAGGACCGGGGTCCCGGCGTCCCGGACGGTGTCCGTCGTGGTGCCCCGCTGCACCCGAACCAGGTCTCCCTCGGGCCACACCCGGTTGCCGCACAGCGGGGCGCCGGGCCGCTCTGCCGCGAGCTTCAGGGATTCGTAGGTGTTGAGGAGAGGCGCCGAAGTAGCAACGCTCCCGCCACGCGGAATCAGGCGCCCACCCAACACGGCGCCTGAGTCAATAAGGACTTTGAGCTCGATCGCGGTGAGCCGAGGATCGAAGGAGAGCAATAGGCCCGCCACGCCTGCTACAAGCGGCGCGGATTCGGACGTGCCGCTGCCAGGGCCGTATCCTCCCGGTCCGTACGTATACACTCCATCACCGGGAGCGTAAATGTCGATTCGCGGTCCGGTGGATGACCCTTTCCCAGTGCTGGCATTGGTCCAACGTGCATGTGGCGGCTTGGTACTGGCTCCGGTGACAATCACGCTGGTCGGGAAGCTATCCTTGAGGGCAGGATAGCCAGTAAGAAATGCATCCACTGGATCATTCCCGGCCGAGACAACGATCAGCGGGAGTTTGCCGGCCTGCTCGGACATTCTCAGGTATCTCATCATTTTCGCGAGGTTCTTCCAGACGAATGCGGTATCCTGTGCGAGCCCAGTTGGGACGTACGCGCCCCAAGGGATTGTCCAGTTGTAGGAGAGGCTGACGATTTTCACTCCTGCTTGGCCCGCCTTCTGGATCTCTTTCCCTATCCTTTCAGGTGATGGGTGAGCGCCGCCGAATTCCTGCAGGTGTAGCCCGGCTCGCCACATCACCCCTGTCATGCCGCTCCCATCATTCCCCCTCGCCGCCAAAATATTTGACACGATTGTGCCGTGAAGAGCGGGATCATTGGGGTACTTGCCGAGTAACGTGGCACCTACAGAAGTATTGCTCGCTATTTCTGATGCCTGAAAGGCGTGGTCGAGCACCGCGACTCGGGCAGTAGTGTCTCCCGTTGAGCAACCCCACGCCATCGGTGCAGCAATATCCTCAAGCGCCCAATTGTCGCCGACCGCGCTATCAGGGTTAAGGCGCCAGTCGTTTCGCGCCCAATTGATCCCATCAATCGGCCGGAGATAGCTCGCCCCGGTGCCCCGCCATTCGCGGCCGGCGTCAACTACAGTCGGCAGCTGCTTCAGCCTCACCACTGCCGAATCCAATTGCAGTCCGGCACCGCTGTCGGCGATTTGGACCAGATAGTATCCATCCCCCGTGGTCATAGGGAGTCCGCCCACCACAACTCCACCAACCATCGAGATCGCCGCCTGCCGGTCAGCCTGTGTAGCGGTCGATTGGAAAAGCACTACGAGCAGGTTCTTCGTGAACCCCGTTGTGTCGATGCTGGAGTCGGCGAGTACCCATGCCGCAGTTGAGTCCGGCGGCAATGCCGGCACCGGTCCTCCCGCCGAGGCCGTATTCGCCGTCGCCGTGAACTGAAACCGCGCCTGCGTCACCGGACTCATCACGTTCACCTTGATCGTGTCCTGCACCGTCGAGTCGTTCGCCGCCAGTGTCCCCGTCCCGCCAATGAACCAGATCTTCCCGCCGCCCGCCTCCACGCTGTCCGGTGTCAGCGGCACGACCTTCGATGCTGGCGTGCCGGCCGGAGCCACCACCCTGATCCCGGTGGACGGGAGGTAGAGCCGCACGGGCAGCTGCAGCGTCTGCCCGCTCTTGTTGAGCAGCCGCACAAAGAGCGTAAGCCGCCGGTTGGGACTCTGCGCCCAGGTGGCGGCCTGCCCCCGGATCAGCACCAGTTTGGTGGTGCAGGTGGTCCGGTTGGGGAAGACGGTCGTGACCGCCGTGGCGCTGGTGATGCTGAACTGGACCCGGGCGCAGAGGGTGTCGGAGGTGATGAGCGTGTTGACGCTCACCGCCGGCTGGGCCGCGTGCGGTGCCGTCAGATCCTCATCAGAACAACTGAGGCCTGAGATGGCGCAGAATGTGAGCGCGAGGCCGGTCAGCATGCGGCCGCTCCTTGATGAGATAGCATGGGCACCATGAGAATACATCGATACTCCCGGGGACGCGGCGGCGGGTGACCTGGGTCACATTGTGGTGGGGACGTCTGAAAGGTACGCGTGCTGGGGGGGGCGCAAGGGCGGGATTGTGGAGCCAGCCCTTCAAGCGACGACTAACGGTATAAGTCGCCCGCCCCGTGAACCAAACTGGTGAGCTAGGACGCGCCCGCGGCAGGGACCCGGCTCATCGCATACTCCGCCAGCGCGGTAATCGTGAGGCTGGGGTTCACCCCGGGATTGGCCGGCATGATCGACCCGTCGATCACGTACAGGCCGGGATAGCCGTGCGCCTGGCAGTCCGCGTCAATCACGCTCTCCGCCGCATTCGCACCCATCGGACAGCCACCGAGAATGTGGGCGGTGATCGGGATGTCGAACAGCGCTTCGTTCACCGAACCCATCGCGATGCCGTTGGTCCGCTCGGCGAAGGTGCGCGTCACGGCATGCCCGATCTCGATCTTCGTCGGGATGGTCGCTTCTTCGTCGGGTTGGGAGACGAGGTCGTTGCGGAATCCGGTGAAGATGCTGCGGCCCGGTCGGAGGCGGATGCGGTTGTCCTCCCACTGCATCGCCAGCATGATGGTGGTGCGTTCCGCCCAGCCGGGCAGGACGTGGGTCCGCAGAAACTCACCCGGTCGCCGCGCGATATCAAACGCCGACTGACCGAGACGCGAGAGCAGGCCACCCGATTCGATCATCGGTCCGCCGAGCAGCCGCATCGCGGAGGAACCGGCGGGATACCGTACCGGCTCGATCATGGTCACGGCGTCGGCCCGGAAGATCGACGTAATCGCGATGCCCTTCGAGTAGTCGACGTCTGCCTGCCGGGCGACGCTGCCGAGCAGCGCCTCGTTGTTGGTCCGGACCATGTCTCCCAGGCGGGGCGACAGGTCCCGCAGCGAGCGGGTGACGTCACGGCAGCGGAACAGGAGGCGGAGCGAGCCCAGCGTGCCCGCCGAGACGATCACGTTGCGCGCTCGGAGCGGTGGCATGCGGCGACGGAGCAGTCCGGTCGTGCGGCGATAGTGCACCTCGTAGCGCGCGCCGTCCTTCTGCGGTCCGGCCAGCGGCCGGATGTCCCCCACCGTCGCCTCCGGAACGATCGTCGCTCCCCACTGCTCGGCGAAGTGGAGGTAGTTCTTGGGCAGCGTATTCTTGGCGTTGTGCCGACAGCCCACCATGCAGCCGCCGCAATGGGTGCATCCCCGGCGCGCCGGTCCCTCGCCGCCGAAGTACGGATCGGCGACCTCTGTCCCCTCTTGCCCGGGTTGGCCGAAGAACGTGCCGACGGGCACCGGCCGGAAACTGTCCCCGCGCCCGAGTTCCTCCGCGATCCGCTTCAGCTGGTGATCGGCCGGCCACAGCTTGGGGTTCTCGGTCACACCCAGCATGCGCTTGGCCGTGGCGTAGTGCGGCCGCAGTTCGCGCTTCCACTCGACCGGCTTCTGCCAGGCGGGCGAATCAAAGGCCTCATCGCCTGGTTCCATCAGAACGTTGGCATACCCCAAGCTCCCACCGCCAACCCCGGCGCCGTGCAGCACGAAGACATTCTTGAACGGGCTGATCTGCAGCATGCCGTAGCATCCCACCGAGGGTGCCCACAGATAGCGGGGCAGGTCCCACGTGCTCTTGGCGAAGTCCTCGTCGCGGAAGCGCCGGCCGCGCTCCAGCACGAGCACACGATAGCCCTTCTCCGCCAGCCGCATCGCAGA
>JAWXBX010000226.1:0-16130 GCA_034440415.1 Gemmatimonadota bacterium
CGGCGGCGCATCCCGGGCACCTCGTCGCTTCACGCTCGGTGTCAGCTGGTCCAGGTCCGGCGGCGTGCTCTGGCGGGCTGCTCATTGTTTGGCCATCATCGTGGTCTGCAGCTCCTGGAACCAGTTCTCCACGTACACCACCGTGCCGCCGCCCCCCTCGTTCGGCTCCCGGATCATCCGGAAGTGACGATCATCGGGAGCCACGTCGTACGGCTGCCGGTTCCGCGCGGCGCGGTAGCCGGACAGGGAGAAGAGCGGCCGGGGCGTGCCGACGGCGAACGCCGACCCGGGGGCCACCGCGGTGGTGGTCCCTACCTCCTCCTCGATGCCGAGCTGGGTCTCGCGGTCGAGCTTGGCTCTGAGCGTCTCCCCCTCCACATACGGCATCACAGAATAGAAGAAGCCGTCCCCGTCGCCGGAATCGAGCAGGCCGAGGATGTGGGGGTGCACCAGCCGGGCGGCGACCTCGATCTCGCGGAGGAAGGGCTCATCGCCGAGTGTGGCGGACAGCTCCGGGCGCAACACCTTGATGGCGACCTGACGGTCGTGCTTGCGGTCGTGCGCGAGGTACACCGTGGCCATGCCCCCCTGCCCCAGCTCCCGCTCGAGGCGGTAGCGGTCGGACAGGGCGGCGGCGAGGCGAGGCATCGGTCATGAGTTGCGCGCGGCTGAAGTCGCTAACCAGTTCGCGGCTGAAGCCGCCCTGAAGGACTTCCTCGCGCCCGGGTCGCGGTCAGTGTCAGTGCGCATGTTGCGCGAGATCCCGCCGGAGGCCGCGGGCCGCTGCCAGGTAGCATCCCACCGCCGGGATGTTGGCGAGGCAGACGAGCATGATGGCCCAGCGGAGCGACTCGGTACCCAGCTGGCCGCTGAGCCGATCGCTCAGCAGTCCGGTGGTGAGCGGCCCAAGCCCCAGCCCGATCAGGTTGAGTACGAAATACAGCACCGACGACACCAGCGCACGGAGCGCCGGCGGGACGATCCCGTGGGACATCGCCACGACCGGGGGAAGCCAGGTCGCGCCGAGCACCTCGGCCACGAAGCCCACCGCCAGAAAGACCCGGATATCGGTCGAGTGATAGGCCACCAGCCGCAGCGGCAGGGAGAGCGCCAGGGAGGCGGCCGGCATCCAGAGATACCAGCGGCGGTCCCGCCGCCCCAGCCGGTCGGCGAGTGTGCCACCCAGATAGGTGCCGCACATCCCGCCGACGCCCACGGTCAAGGCCATGACCATCCCGATGTCCCGCGGCTCGAGATGAAACGAGCGCGCCAGCAGCGAGGGCGCAAAATTCCCGGCGCCATAGGTCACGAAGGCGGTGAACCCGGTGGCCAGCGCCATCCAGCGGAAAGAGGAAAGCTGCCAGATCTGCGTGATCGTACTCCACAGCGGCGGCTGGGGTGCGGCGACGACGGCCCCATCGGAGTGCCCGCGGCGCGGCTCGCGGATTGTCAGGCGGACCAGCAATGCGATGAACAGCCCGGGAAGTCCCACCACGAAGAACGCCATCCGCCAGCCGAAATACTGATTGATCCACCCGCCCGCCAGGAAGCCAGTCAGAATGCCGAGATAGATGCCGGTGTGAAAAATGGAGAGCGCCCGGCCCCGCTGCTCGAAGGGGAAGTAGTCCGAGATGATCGCATGCGCCGGCGGACTGCCGCCGGCTTCGCCCAGGCCCACGCCGATCCGGGCGGCGAGGAGCTGCCAGAAGGTCTGCGCCAGGCCGGAGATGGCCGTCATCAGCGACCAGACCGCGACCGAAACCGCGATGACATTGCGCCGGACGCCGCGATCGGCGATCCGCGCGATGGGCAGGCCGGCGGTGACGTAGAAGATGGCGAAGGTGAATCCGGACAGCAGGCCCAGGGCGGCATCGCTCAGCCCCATCTCCTGCTTGATGGACTCCTGCAGAATGACGAGGATCTGCCGGTCGATGAAATTGAAGGTGTAGACGGCGGTGAGCAGGCCAAGAGCGTAGCGCAGGTAGCCGGGCGAATACTCCGCCGGCGCGGGAGTGTCGTCGGTCACGGCTTGCCACCCGCCGCCGCCAGCGACTTGAGTTCCGGCCACCACCCCGTCGTCACCAGCACTCGGCGGCGGACGTCACCGGCCGGCCACTTGAGCAGCAGGAACCGCTGGCCGTCGGGAGAAACGTCGTAGCTGCGCGAATTGTCCCAGCTCGGGTCGGAAAAGTATGGGCCGGAGAAGAGCAGCGCTGGTGTGCCGGTCGAGCCGTTCGCCGGCTCCACCGCCACGGCCATGACGCTGTCGCCCCGGCGGAAGACCAGCTCGCGCCCTCCCCGGGTCCACATCGGCTCGGAGCCGCCGCCGGTGGAGACCTGCCGCTTCGCCGTCGTGGGGTCGGGGAACGACTGGAGGTAGACCTCTACCCGCCCGGTCTCATCCGAGTCGTACCCCATCCAGTGGCCATCCGGCGAGAGCACCGGATGTCCCAGCAGAAACCCGTTGATGAGATACTCCCGGGGCGATGGCGTTCCCTGCAGTGTCACCGTCCAGATGTCCGAACCTGTCAGCTTGCTCAGGACGAAGACCGCCAGTCGCCCGTCGGTGGAGATGCTGCCGAGGACCCGGTCGTGCTCGCCGCCGAGCAGCAGTTCGGGCGGGCGGCTACCGTCGGCGGCGCGGCGATAGAGCTCGAACAGCGGCCGCTCGCTCATGTAGACCAGCTCGCGGCCATCGGGGGTCCACACCGCGGCGAAGTCGGACGCCGCCTCCGTGGTGACCCGGGTACGACTGTCCCGGGCCGGATCCACCACCCAGACATCGGTGGCGCCGCGGGCCGGGCTGATGTCCAGCGAGATGCGGCGCAGGTCCGGCGCGAAGCGCGGATTCCGATAGCGGTCCGGGCTGGCGAGCAGGAGGCGCTCGGTGCCTCGACGGTCCGCCTCCACCACCTGGAACCGGGAGCCGGCCACCGACGCCGGCATGACCACGAGTGTTCCGGAGGGCGAGACATCGTAGGCGGCGAACCCGTCGGAGTAGGTCATCGCCACATCGTCCACCACCACCACCGCCGCTCCGGTCACCGTCAGCTTCCCCAGGTCGAAGGGCACCGCCAGGATCGATCCCTCCCGGGCAAAGAGCAGGTGTCCGCTGGCTGCATAACGGCCCATGACCCCGTTCTGCATCACGGCCCGACGGGACCCGGTCGTGAGATCCAGCAGCTCGACGGTCGCCCGGTCGATGGGAGTGCGATAGGCGGTGAAGAGCACATGCCGTCCGTCGGGCAGCAGCTGGGGCCACCAGTGGGCCAGCTCACCCGTCGCTGAGTCCGGTGTGGTCACCAGGCGGGCGTCCCCGCCGGCGGAGCTGACCCGCCAGAGTCCCGTCTGGTAGCTCTTGGAGTAGATGATGGTGCCGTCGCGGGCCCATGTTCCCCCGCCCCAGCCGACCGAGTCGGCCAATGCGACCGGCGTGCCACCTTCGATAGGCAGCTTCATGAGCTTGTTGCCAGCGACGAAGCCGAGCCATCGGCCGTCGGTGGAGAGGAAGGCGCGTGCGGCGCCCTCGCTGCCCGGGATGACTCTGCTCTCGAGCCGGTCGAGCCGGCGCATCAGCAGCACACCCTGCTGTCCGATCTGCGCGCTGATGATGATCGCCCGTCCGTCAGGCGCCACCATGACCGGCGAGGTACTGGCGAAGCCCTGGGCGGTGTCCAGGTCGGCCGCGAAGCGGATCGTGCCGGTGGCGTCACCACCCGCGCCGCCGCGGCGTGCCAGCCAGAACGAGGTGAGCGCGAGCGATGCGGCCAGCGCCCAGGGCAACCACCGGTTCAAGCGGTTGCGGCGCGAGGCGGCCAGTGTCTCCGGGCGGCCATGCTCCGCCAACCGCGCCAGCGTCGCGTAGCCCGGATTGGCCAGCGCTTCGGCGAACTGGGCCGCCGAGGTGAAGCGATCGGCGGGCGTCTTCTGCAGGGCGGTGAGCACCGCGGCTTCGACGTGGGGCGGCACGGTCTTGCGCTGCCCGGTGATGGCCGCCGGCTCCGCGGTCATCACCTTCGCCACGATGGCCTGCGCGGTGGGCCCGGTAAACGGCGGCTCGCCCAGCAGCATTTCGTAGGTGACGCAGCCGAGGGCGTAGACATCAGAGCGCGCGGTGATCTCCCGCTCGCCCATCGCCTGCTCGGGGCTCATGTAGGTCGGCGTGCCCAGCGACATGCCGGTCTCGGTCATCCGGCTGCCGCCCGCCTTGCTCGCGGCCAGCGCAATCCCGAAATCGGCGACCAGCGCGCGGCCGTCATGCAGCAGAATGTTTTCCGGCTTGATATCGCGATGGATGACGTTGTGGCGATGGGCGTAGTCGAGCGCGCCGGCGACCTCGGTGGCGATGCGCACGGCATCGGTGATGGGCAGCTGCTTCTCGCGGGTGAGCCGGTCGCGCAGGGATTCGCCGTCGATGAACGGCATGACGTAGAACAGGAAGGAATCGGCGGCGCCGGAATCGAACAGCGGCAGGATGTGCGGGTGCTGCAGATTGGCCGTGGTCTTGATCTCGGAGAGGAATCGCTCCGCGCCGATCACCGCGGCGAGCTCGGGCCGCAGCACCTTGATGGCCACCTTGCGATCGTGCTTGAGATCGTGGGCCAGGTAGACGGTGGCCATACCGCCGGCGCCTAACTCGCGTTCGAGGCGGTAGCTACGGCTAAGGGCAGCGGTGAGGCGCGCGAGCGGGCTGGTCATGGGCGCAGCCCCCGCCGCAGCTCCTCGAGCCACTGCTCCGCGATCACCACCTGCGCCCTCCCGCCCCGGGGGGCGCGCATGCCCTGCCCGATGAAGAGAAACCCCTTGCCGTCCGGGGTCGGGGCGTAGCTCTGGTGGAACCCATCGATGCGGAACTGCTCCGTCCCGAAGAGCGGCGTCGCGGTACCGATCGCGAAGCCACCCGCGGTGCGCACCGGGACGGCCATGAGCCGCGCGCTGGGGGCGAGGTAGTAGAGCTCCCGTCCATCGGCCGACCAGGTGGGCTGGTCACCACCGCCATTGGAGACCTGCCACCGGCTGCCGGCGGTCTCGGGGGAGGGCCGCACGTACACTTCCGCCGCCCCGGACTCGTTCGACGCGTACGCCAGCCAGCGCCCGTCCCGCGAGACCATGGGCTGGAGCTCCGTCTTCGGTGTCGCGACGAGGGGCATGGGCGTCGTGTCGCCGTCCACGCGGATCCCCACGATGTCCCCGGCGCCCGCCGTGCCGTTGTCGGTGCGCACCACGAGCCAGCGCCCGTCCCCCGACCAGGCCACCTCCTGCACCGGCCGGTCGAGCTGGGCGAGCAGGCGCTCCTCGCCAATGCCGTTGGCGAGCCGCCCGTAGACCCGCCCCCCGTTGTTGGTGTCGCGGATGAACGCGACCATCCGCCCGTCCGGCGACCACGCCGGCCGCCGGTCCTGCCCCCCGAAGCTGAGCCGGGTAACCGGCCCGCGATCGAGCGCTCGGAGCCAGACGTCCGACCCCGCCTGCCCGACGCCGATGCTGACGGCGAGCCAGCGCCCGTCCTGCGAGAGCGCCAGCGCGGTTACCGGCCCGGGCCACACCGTGTCCAGCGGCGTCACGATCCCGCCGCGGGTCACCCGCACCACGTCGGTCCCCGCCTGGCCCTCGCCGCCCGGCACGAAGGCCAACGTCCCCGACCGCGACACGTCGAAGACCCCGACGCCGAGGTTCCAGAGGCCGTCCACCACCGGCACCGCCGCGCCCGTGAGCTCCAGCCGGTCAAGGTCGAACGGCGCGGCGAGCAGCGCCCCGTCCCGGCGCAGGTAGAGCAGGTGGCCGGGCGGGACGTAGCGTCCCGTGAGGGCACTCGCCACCAGCGCCTTCTGGCTGCCGGTCGCGAGGTCGAGCACCCGGAGCGCGGAGGTGTTGCAATTCGACTGGCAGGCGACGAACAACAGGCCCCGCGAGCCGGGCAGGGCGGCGAGGTCGGTGAAGCCGAAGCCATGCAGCGTCGCATCGTCGAGCGCGACCTCGACGGTGCGCCCGTCCGGGCGCCACCGGCGGAGGACGTCCAGCGTGCGCCCGACGTAGATGATGGAGCCATCCGGCAGCCAGGCGAGGCTGTAGAACGGCCCCGCCGCCGAATCCGCCAGCACCATGGCCGGGCCTCCAGCCGACGGCATCCGCAGCAGGCGGCCGCCCGCCGTGAAGGCGAGTATCGTCCCGTCGGGGGAAAACGCCGGGGACGAGGCGCCTTCCGTCCCCGCCAGGCGCTCGGGGGCAAGCTGGCCCCAGCGCTTGACCCAGAGCGGCGCGTCGGCCGCCGCGTCCCGGAAGGCGAGGGTCCGGCCATCGGGCGCCAGGGCCAGGCCGGGCGCGAACGGATTCAGCCTGACGCTGTCGCCGAGCGCGACCTGCTGCCAGCTCGGCGCTGCGGGCGCGGGGCGGCTCAGCCAGCTCCACGCAGCAAGCGCCGCCGCCGCCGCCGCCACGGCCCACGGCAGCCGCGCGGCCCAGCCGCCGCGGGAGCGGGCGGACATCCCCGCCACCGCCGCGCCCGACGCCGCCCGGCGCGGGGCGGTTCCCGCATCGCCGAGCGCCGCCGCGAACTCCCCGGCCGTCGCGAAGCGGTCGGCCGGCAGCTTCTCGAGCGCCGTGAGCACCGCGTCCTCGACATGCGGCGGCACCCGGTCGCGCCGGCTGCTGATCCCCGCCGGCTTCTCCGTCATCACCTTCGCCACGATCGCCTGCGCCGTCGGGCCGCTGAAGGGCGGCTCGCCGAGCAGCATCTCGTAGGTCACGCAGCCGAGGGCGTAGACGTCGGAGCGCGCGGTGATCTCGCGCTCACCCATGGCCTGCTCGGGGCTCATGTAGTGCGGCGTGCCGAGCGACATGCCGCTCTCGGTCATCCGGGTACCGCCAGCCTTGCTCGCGGCCAGCGCGATGCCGAAGTCGGCGACGAGGGCCGAGCCATCATGCAGCAGGATGTTCTCCGGCTTGATGTCGCGGTGGATGACGCCCCGGCGGTGGGCGTAGTCCAGCGCGCCGGCGATCTCGGTCGCGATGCGCACGGCATCGTTGATCGGCAGCTGCTTCTCCCGATTCAACCGATCGCGGAGCGATTCGCCCTCGATGAACGGCATGACGTAGAACAGGAACGAGTCCGCCGCGCCGGAATCGAACAGCGGCAGGATGTGCGGGTGCTGCAGGTTGGCGGTGGTCTTGATTTCGCTGAGGAACCGCTCGGCGCCAATCACCGCGGCGAGTTCGGGCCGGAGGACCTTGATGGCCACGCTGCGCTGGTGCTTGAGGTCGTGCGCCAGGTAGACGGTGGCCATGCCGCCCTGCCCCAGCTCGCGCTCGAGGCGGTAGCGGTCGGCCAGCGCCGCGGCGAGGCCGGTATGGGCCTGGTTCATTGGGCGCGCTCCGCCGCTCGGCGCAGGAGCGCCGGCCAGTTGGCGATGTAGCTCACCTCGGTAAAGCGGCCCTGGCGCACCATGATGAAGCTCCGGCCGTCGGGCATCACGTCGTAGTTGGCATGGGGCGTGGCACCCTCGTAGTCGCTGTCCTCGAAAAGCGGCGTGCGTTGGACCACCCGGAATTCGGCTCCGGGCTCCACCCGCGCCGCGATCAGCTTCGGGCCGTCAGCGGTCGATCCCCGGTAGAAGAGTTCCCGCCCGTCCCGTGACCAGATCGGCTCCACCCCGCCCCCCTGCGACACCAGCACCTTGCTGCCCGGCCCCGGGAAGGGGCGGACGTAGACTTCGTTGCGGTTGGACTCGTCGCTGACGTAGGCCAGCCAGCGGCCGTCGGCGGAGAGCGCAGGGAAGTACTCGTCGTAGGGTGAGGCGAGCAGTGGCGTGCCCTGCCGATCCTCGCCGGTCAGCGGCACCGTCATGAGGTCGAAGGTGAACCCGTGGAGGCGGGCCACGATCCCGGTGCGTCCGTCGGGGGTGATGCCGTGCATGCTGAGCTGCGCGCCGCTGTAGAGTACCGAATCGGCGCCGCCTCCGCCGTCGGTGCTCCGGGCCAGGATGCCGATGACGCCCTTCCTGCTCGAGGCGTAGTACATCCGGCGGCCGTCCGGCGCCCAGAAGCCGTCGTGTCCGTCGCTCTCGAAGGTCAGCCGGCTCAGGGTGGTGTCGCGGAAGTCGTAAATCCAGATGTCCCGCACCAGGTCGGTGAAGTCGAGCGAGAGCTTGCGGCCGTCCGGGGAGAGCCGGGGATTGTGGTAGTTCCGCGGCAAGCCGAGGAGCGGGCGCGTCTGGCCGGCCCGATCCACCTGAACCACGGTCGGCAGCTGGATGGGGACGTAGGCGAGTGCACCCTCGGCCGAGAGGGCCACCTTCGGGCGGAAGCCGCGTGTGGTCTGGGCCCGGGCGTTGAGCGGGGTCGCCGCGCCGCGCAGCCGCCGGGCGCTGAGATCGTACGGCACCGCGTGGAGCGAGCCATCGGGCAGGCACCAGACCAGGTGGCCTTGGGCATACCCCGCGTAGATCGCGTCCGTCACGCCGGGAACGTCGAAGCGTTCACGGCTCGCGGGGTCCACCAGCATGATGGTCCCCTCGGGAAACGAGACGGTGGCGATCGCCAGCACGTCGCCGTTCGGCAACACGCTCATCACGTCGTGGGTCACCTCGTTCCGCGTCGTGTCCAGGGGAACGAGGCTGTCGACCCCGCCGTCGGCGCGGAGTATCCCGAGCTGCCCGTTGCCGAGCGTGACCGCGTATCGGTCCTTTGAGGCCCACCGGATCTGGGAGAGCGTGATCCCCGTTTGTATCGGGATCGCCACCGTGCTTCCCCCGGTCAGCGCCACTTTCCTGGGCCGCGCGGTCCGGTCGAGGAAGACCAGCCACTCCCCGTCGCCGGAGAAGGTGGCGCTGCCGCCGTCCTCGGTGCCGGGGATCGGCGCCGGCAGGGGGTCCCCGATGCGCCGGGCGACGATCTGCCTGCTGCTCCCCGTCCCCTCCGCGGTGTACGCGAGGGTGCTGCCGTCGGGTGAGAGCGACAGCGCCGGATCGGCCTGCGGCGCGACCCGGAGCGTCATCGGCAGGTTCATCGAGAGCCAGGTCGGGTGCCGCGCGGCCGCGGGCCGGCGAAGCGCCCAGAACGCGACCGCGCCGGTGGCGAGGAGCAACCCGGCGAGGATGGTGGCCAGCCGGCGCCACTTCGCCACCGCGCCGGGGGTGGCCGCGCGCGCGGTCGCCGTGCCGAGCCGCCGGGCGCCGGAGCCCTGGCCGACGAGGGCAGTGGCGAACTCCGCCGCACTGGCGAACCGGTCGGCCGGAAGCTTCGCGAGCGCGGTCAGCACCGCGTCTTCCACCGCCGGCGGCACACTCTTTCGCTGGGCGATCAGCCCCACCGGATCGGCGGTCATCACCTTGGCCACGATCGACTGCGCCGTCGGTCCGGTGAAGGGCGGCTCGCCCAGCAGCATTTCGTAGGTGACGCAGCCGAGGGCGTAGACATCAGAGCGCGCGGTGATCTCGCGCTCCCCCATCGCCTGTTCGGGGCTCATGTAGGTCGGCGTGCCCAGCGACATGCCGGTCTCGGTCATCCGGCTGCCGCCCGCCTTGCTCGCGGCGAGCGCGATGCCGAAGTCCGCGACGAGGGCGCGGCCATCGTGCAGCAGGATGTTTTCCGGCTTGATATCGCGATGGATGACGTTATGCCGATGGGCGTAGTCCAGGGCGGAGGCGACTTCCGTGGCGATCCGCACCGCATCGGCGACCGGGAGCTGTTTCTCCCGGGTGAGCCGGTCGCGGAGGGATTCGCCCTCGATGAAGGGCATCACGTAGAACAGGAAGGAATCGGCGGCGCCGGAATCGAACAGCGGCAGGATGTGCGGGTGCTGCAGATTGGCCGTGGTCTTGATCTCGGAGAGAAACCGCTCGGCGCCGATGACGGCAGCGAGTTCGGGCCGCAGCACCTTGATGGCCACGCTGCGCTGGTGCTTGATGTCATGCGCCAGGTAGACGGTGGCCATGCCACCCTGGCCCAGCTCGCGCTCGATGCGATAGCGGTCGGCGAGGCTTGCCCTGAGGCGTTCGAGACTCATGGTCCGCCTGGCGGTGGGGGTGGCGCCGAAGGAACGGCGGGGCGGCGTGCGATGGATTCAGTCACGTCTGGTCACGACCCCGTCGGCGGCGCGGCCGCCCTGGCTGTGGATTGCGTCACCAAATGTGGCCTCGACGCCGCTCGCTCGGCCAACACCGAATCCCGCTGGGGCCGGAACACCGGGTCCGGATCGGTGCGAAGGGTCAGGTAGTGATCGTATGCCCGTCGAGCGCCCGCGGTATCACCCACGAGGGCCGCCAGCCGGCCCTCCTGCCTGAGGAACGCCGGCAGGGTCCAGAGATAGGCAGGATAGTACGAGTTCTCCCGCCGCCGGATGGCCGCGAGTGCCGCGGGGATGTCCCCCTGCGCCTCCCGCAGCCGCGCGATGGTCCAGTTGGCTTGGACGACCGGGGCGGTGGGTCCGGCGTTTCCCCCGGTAAACCAGCGCGGACCGTCGCGCATCAGCGTCTCCAGCTCCGCGAGATGCTTGCCGGTTCCACTGCCGTACGGCGGATTTTCCAGCATCGTCTCCATCAGGAGGGGACAGACCCGGAACTCGAGCGGCCCCCAGTCCGCGGCCGCGATTGGCGGTGGATCGCTGGCCGCAAAGGTGTGCAAGCGGCGGATGGCCTGGCGCGTGGAGCTGGTATCGCCGGTGCTGACGCGGTACAACTCGACGTAGCAATCCCGCAGCGGCGGCCACGTCGTGGCGTCATACTGGCGGAGCAGCTCCTGCACCTGTGGCCCATAAGCCGCGGGTTCGATCAGTGCCTGCCCGATCAGGCTGGCCGCGTTCCAGGGATTGGCAAGGCCCGCCGGACCGTACCTCCACTCGCTGAACCTCATGAGCCGACCCTCGGCGGCCGCCACGGCAAACTCGCCAAGCTGGGCGCCGCTCCGTTCCAGCTCGGTCGCCCCCTCCCGCCGCAGCGTCTCGTTGGCCCAGCGGGCATCGGCGAGGGGGAGCCCGGCTGTGACGGCGTGCAGTGGAATCTTGACCAGCTTGGTGATGAAATTGAGGTGCGACTCACTCCCCTGACCGCGCCAGCGTACGGCGCCGGCGCTGTCGCCCTGGGTGACCGCGGCCGCCCATAACATCGTTCCGTCGGCAAGCCCCGCCGTCACGGGCGCCTCCTGCAAGGCGGCGAAGCGCCGGGTGGCCGGCTGATCCTGCATCATCATGGCCACGAAGAGACGGAGGGCGACCGCTGGTGTGAAACTCGAGTCCAGCGCAATCGCCCGGTCGAGAGCCCGGGCGGCGCGCGCGGGCCAGTCGGGAACGCTGCTCACCGCGCCGGTCCACGCGAGCGCACTCCCGAGCGCAAACCAGTGGTCCGGGCTGTCAGGCGCATCCGACGCCGCCACCTC
Source organism: Gemmatimonadota bacterium (assembly GCA_034440415.1). Lineage (GTDB taxonomy): Bacteria > Gemmatimonadota > Gemmatimonadetes > Gemmatimonadales > GWC2-71-9 > JADJOM01. Next base: position 11,371 of record JAWXBX010000226.1, read on the forward strand.
GGCCTGCGCGATGATCTCGGCGTAGGTGGATGGGCCCGGATAGTTGGGGCCCACGAACGTCATCCCGCGGAGCAGCGCGACGTCGCGCGCGTTCAGCCGGTCCCGGAGCCGCCAGACCGTCGGAGTCAACTGGAGGCCGTCCACCCGGAACATCGTGCCGATCAGAGGATTTGTGGTGAGCAGCCCGAAGGCGGCCTGCGCGAAAGTGGAGTCACGTCCGAAGGCGCGGGCGTACAGGTCCATGGCCGTGAAGTAGTCGCCGCTCCGGTACGCCTTCCGGGCCGCGAGGTAGTCCTGCAGCGCCTCGAGCGAGGTCGCCGCCAAGCCATCGAGACGCTCACGTCCCTCACCCGCGTCGAGGCTCAGGAGGCGGGCCGTGAGGCGATTCACCAGCACGGCGACACTGTCGGCGTGTCCCGCGACCGCCCCATCCGCCACCACCGCTCCGTCCGCGACCCGGAGCAGCGAGCCGCGGAGGGTGAGCTCGGTGGGCGTGGCGATGGCGCTCCCGAGGAGAATGCGCCCCGCGCCGAGACGAGAGGCCAGCCGGCGCGACTCCTCGTCCGACAGGTCTACGAGGTCGGTACCACCGGTTTGGCGCCACGCGCTCAGCAGGGCGCGGGGCTCCACCGTGCGCGGGCCGGCCGGCCCGGCAAGCCGGGCGTCGAGCAGGTCGAGCATGGATTCCCGCAGGTAGCCGATACCCGGATCGCCGCCCACGCGGAACGGCATGACCGCGATGACATTGGCGTCCAGATTGCCGGCGACGCGCCCGCCTTTGAGCGCCCACCACCCGGCGGCCGCGACCGCCACGATCGCGACCAGGGCGAGCAGCGCGCGCACCGGCAACGCCTTCCGTTCACGAGCCGCGCCGAGCGCTTCGGCGAACTGACTTACGGTGGTGAACCGGTCCGCCGGGGTCCGCTGCAGCGCCTTCTGCAGCGCCCGGTCCACGGTGGCCGGCACGGTCTCGCGGAGCACCCTCACCTGCGGACTCGACGAGCCGAGCCGCTTGGCGATGATTGCCGCGGCGGTCTGGCCGGTGAAGGGCGGCTCTCCCGCCAGAAGCTCATAGAGCACGCTCGCGAGGGAGTACTGATCCGAGCGACCATCCACATCCGATTGGCCGGCCGACTGCTCCGGGCTCATGTAGGCCGGTGTCCCGATCGCCATACCCGTGGCGGTCAGCTGGGTTCCGCCGGCGGCATCGATGGCGCGGGCGATGCCAAAATCGGCCACGACGGCATGGCCGCTCGAGAGCATGATGTTCTCCGGCTTGATGTCGCGATGGATGACGTTGTGCCGGTGGGCGTAGTCCAGGGCGGAGGCGACTTCACTGGCGATGCGCACCGCATCGGCGACGGGGAGCTGCTTTTCGCGGGTGAGACGGTCGCGCAGCGATTCCCCGTCGATGAACGGCATAACGTAGAACAGGAAGGAATCGGCGGCGCCGGAATCGAACAGCGGCAGGATGTGCGGGTGCTGCAGGTTGGCGGTGGTCTTGATTTCGCTGAGGAACCGCTCGGCGCCAATCACCGCGGCGAGCTCGGGGCGCAGCACCTTGATGGCCACGCTGCGCTGGTGCTTGATGTCATGCGCGAGGTACACCGTCGCCATCCCCCCCTGCCCCAGCTCCCGCTCGATGGTGTAGCGGTCGTGCAGCGCGAGACTCAGGCTGGCAGGGGGGGTCGTCACAGCGGGGAAGATGCAGCATGACAGCCGAATGCGCGAGCGCGGGGGGCGGCTCCCTTCCAGAGGCGACCGAAGGGTGCAGATCGGACGCTCAGTCACCCGTCACCCATGCGGCTTCACTCTCGGTGATGACCCGTCCGATGGCGCCGAGCAACGCCCGGACGTCAGCGATTCGGGAGCACCCATCGCGGTGTCGTCGGTCGTCGAGTCGCCGTGCCGGAAACGCGAGGTCGGTCCGCTGGACCACACCGGGCCGATGCGATACCTTCGCAGCCTCACGTCACTCACTCCCAGCGGGAGATTCCCCATGAACGGCTCCACCAGGCGCCTCGCTGGCGCCTGCCTCATTCTGCTGCTGGCCCTGCCCGCCGCCCTGCCTGCCCAGGTCCGCGCCAGCGAGCGCGGGTCCATTTCGCAGACCATTGACGGGACGACGATCGCGCTTGACTATGCCCGGCCCCAGGTCCGTGGCCGGAGCCCGATCTTCGGCGGCTTCGTGAAATGGAAAGAGGTGTGGACCCCGGGCGCCAACTACGCGACCACCATCGAGGTCAACCGGAACGTGCAGCTCGACGGGCACCTGGTACGCCCGGGCAAGTACTCGATGTGGCTGGTGGTGGGGCCGGAGCAGTGGATCATGGTGCTCGATCCGAGGCACCACCTGTACCACACCGTGATGCCGGATTCGACACCTGAGCAGATCCGCTATGTGGTTCACCCCGGCGAGGGGCCGTTCACCGAGGTCCTGACCTTCGGCTTCACCGAGGTGCGGCCCACCGGGGCAACGCTGCAGCTCCGCTGGGGCACGACCGAGCTCAATTTCAAGCTGGCGGTGGAACCGAAGCACCGGCTGACCATGGCCGCCGCTGACGCCCAGCCATTCCTCGGGACATATCTCTTCAAGTGGGCCCAGGAGCCTGACAGCACCCCGAGGACCAGGATCACCATGGCCTACGAGAAAGGAATGCTCGCCGGCCACTGGAAGCCGGCGCCGTGGCCGGAGGCCGCCAACCTGGTCCTGGTCAAGATCGCCGATGACTGGTTCATGGTCGGGACGGTGGTGAATGGCGAGCTGACCGACCTGATGACGGAGTTCGTATTTGAGTTTTCCCGCAGCGATGGGAAAGTGACTGGCCTCGAGGCGCGGGGCGGCGATGATGACCTGCTGGGGACCGCGAAGCGGGAATGACGACGGTCGCTACTATTTCACCAGCTTCGCCCGCAGCTCCTCCCACCAGTTCTCGACGAAGACCAGCTGGACCGCCAGCCGGCTGGACGAATCATCGAGAGATCGCAGCATCACGAAGCGCTGATCGTCCGGCGTGACGTCGTAGGCCCGGTTGCCGGGACTCTTCGCATAACCCGTTGCCGGGAAGAGTGACCGGGGAGTCCCGGGGGAGAATGCCGGCGCGAGAGTGACGGGAACGGTCATCATCTCCCCCGAGCGCGCCCGGAAGAAAATCTCCCGTCCCCCGTGGCTCCAGAGCGGCTCCCCTCCGCCTGAGGTGGACAGCTGCCACCGTCCGTCATCCGCCTTGGGGAACGGCCGGACGTAGATCTCGTCCCGCCCCGATTCGTCCGACTGATAGGCGATGAACCGCCCGTCCGGCGACAGCGTCGCCGCCCGCTCCTCGAACTTGGGGCTGGCGACGATTGGCACCGGCGTGCTATCGGTGCCCGGCCGCAGGCCGAGGATGTCACGGGTGGGGACCGTCGTCCGCAGCACCAGCCACCGAGCGTCGCGAGACCAGAGCGCCTCGGCGACCGACCGATCGGATCCGAACAGCCGTTCCGGCGCGCCACTGCCATCGGCACGCTTGCGGTAGATCGCCGCGTTGTTGTTCCCCGGGTCCACGATGTAGGTCACTGCCTGGCCGTCGGGGGTCCAGGTCGGCCGGTACTTGAGGAACTCCTCGAAGGTGAGCCGCGAGAGCGGGCCGTGGTCGAGCTGCTTGATCCAGATGTCCGCGGTACGGTCGCCCGCAATGGCTACCGCCAGCCGGTGCCCGTCCGGCGAGAGGCTGAGCCCGCCGTTGAACGGCCGGTTGAACTGCCATGCGGTATCGATGACGGACGGGGTTCCGCTGCGAGTCACCCAGACCGGCTGAACCCGTTCATGCACGCCGTGGGCTTCACCGCCGAAATACACCAGTTCGCCCGCCGCCGAGACGTCGAAGTCGGCGAGGTATCCCGCCGTGACCGCGACTCCCGCCAGCACCGGAATCGCGGGGCCGGTCGCGGTCAGGCGCTTCGGATCGAATGGAAGCGCCACCAGTGACCCGTCGGTCCGGACCACCAGCAGCTTTCCTGGCGACAGGTATCGCGCCCGAATGCCGCGCACCAGGATCCGGGAATGCCCGGTCGTGAAATCGACGACCGCGATATCCCCTTCGGTCTGCCGGGTGGGGCCGTAGAAGATCGCGTACACCAGCCCGTGACCATCGGGCAGTGGCGTCGGGTAGATGTGTGCCAGGGTGTTTGCGGCAGTGTCGATCGTCGTGACCGGCTCCGCCGTCCCGCCGGTCGCGGGGATCCGCACAATGCCGGTCTTGCCGTCGAACCCGCCGGTGGCATACAGGAATCCATCTCGGCCCCACGCCGTGCCTCCCTGGGAAGTCAGCGAGTCCACCACGGTGATCGGGCTTCCTCCCTCGACCGGGATGACCTTCAGCCCACCGGACGCGCCGTCAATAAAGACGATCTGCCGCCCGTCCGGGGAGAAGCCGATGCTGCCCGCCGACGTCGTGCCGGACAACGGGCGGGCGTGGAGCTGGTCCCGATCCCGCACCCAGATCTGTTCCTCGCCCGCCGCGGACTTGCCGACGTAGGCTACGCGCTCTCCCCCCGGGGCGACCGCCAGTGCACCCACGACGGCGTTGGCGATCGTCCCGTCGCCGGTCAGCTCCACGGCGTACCGCCGCGCCGGGTCGCCGGACCCGGAGGCGGACCGGGACCAGAGCCACAGTCCGGTGAGGAGCGTTAGGCCCCACAACAGCCATCCGGTCATGGGCAACGCGTTCCATGCGGCGCCGGGCCCGGTAGGGGCCGCATGCATGCGGCCCCTACCG
>JAWXBX010000227.1:0-28702 GCA_034440415.1 Gemmatimonadota bacterium
GGGCCACCCCGCCAGGTGCACCGAGGTGCCGGCGAGGGAACGGTGCAGCCAATCGCTCGCGAACGGCGCCGCGGGCGCGAGCAGCCGGCTGACTTCCACCAGACACTCGCGCAGCGTCGCGACGGCCGCAGCATCCGCCTGGCTATCCGGGGCCCAGAACCGCTCGCGCGTCACCCGGACGTACCAGTTGGACAGGTCGTCCACCACGAAATCCATGATGGCCCGGACGCCGGCCGTCGGTTCGTACGAACCCCAGGCCCGGGTCACCTCGGCGATCGTCGCGTCCAGCCGCTCCAGCACCCAGCGATCGGTATCCGGTCGCTCGCGGCGCGGCGGCACCGGGAGATTCTGCGCCGCATAAAGCCGGAAGAACTCGTAGCTGTTGCGCAGCGCGCGGAGGAAGTCGCCGGTGACCTGGGTGACCTGCTTCCGGTCGAACCGCTTGGGCAGCCAGACCTGGCTGGAGACCAGCAGGTAGAGTCGCATGGTGTCGGCACCGAACTCCTGCACCAGTTCCCACGGATTGACGGTGTTACCCTTGGACTTGGACATCTTCTGCCCATCGGCATCGAGGACCAGCTCGTTGACGATCACGTTCCGGTACGCCGGGCTGTCGAAGGCCGTCGTGGCGATCGCCAGCAGCGAGTAGAACCACCCGCGGGTCTGGTCGACCCCCTCGCAGATATAATCGGCGGGGAAATGTGCGGCGAACTCCTCCGCATGCTCGAAGGGATAGTGCCACTGGGCATACGGCATGGCCCCGGAGTCGAACCAGGTATCGATCACCTCCGCGGCGCGGCGCATCGTGCCGCCACAGTCGCAGGCCCAGCTGTATCCATCGATGAACGGCTTGTGGGGATCGAAGCCGTCCGGCAGCGGCTGGCCCCAGCGATGGGCCAGCTGGGCGTAGCTTCCGATGACTTCGACATGGGTCGGCTCCGACTGACATACCCAGACCGGCAGCGGCGTGCCCCAGTACCGGTCGCGCGACAGCGCCCAGTCGACGTTGTTCTCGAGCCACTCGCCAAACCGCCCCGCCCCCACCTCCGGCGGTTGCCAGTTCACCCCCCGGTTCAACTCCTGCATCCGCTCCTTCACCTGCGAGGTGCGGACGAACCAGCTGTCCCGGGCGTAGTAGATCAGCTTGCTGTGACAGCGCCAGCAATGGGGATAGCTGTGGATGTACTGGTCGGTTCGCAGCCATCGGCCGTCAGTCTTGAGCCGTCGGATGATCCGTTCGTTGGTCTCATCGGCGGTGACGAGCTTCCCCTCGATCTCGGGCCACGTGGTGCCGACGAACGTCCCGTCGGCCGCCACGGGCCGCAGCAGCGCGAGCTGGTGCCGCTGGCCTGCGGCATAGTCGTCGGCACCGAACGCCGGCGCCATGTGCACGATGCCGGAACCATCGCTCGCGGTGACGAAGTCGCCGGTGATGACGACGGAGTGCGCCTTGTCGTCTGGGAGCGGGACGACATCCAGTGGCCGGGTGTAGTGCAGGCCCGCGAGGCCCGCACCGAGCACCGTGGCCGAGCGAGTCAGTGGTTCGCCGAGAATCTCCCGCAGCTTTTCCTCGCGAGCGACAGCCATCACGAAGGACCGGCCGGGATGTTTCGGATGCTGATAGACGCCATACTCGATGTCGGGATGCACCGCCGCCGCCACGTTGGACGGCAGCGTCCAGGGCGTCGTGGTCCACACCACCAGCTCGCGGCCAGTGCCGTCCGCCAGAGGGAAGGTCACATAGATCGACTTGTCGCGGACCTCCTCATACCCGAGCGCGAGTTCATGACTCGACAGCACCGTGCCGCACCGCGGACAGTAGGGCAGCACCCGGTGGCCGCGGTACAGCAGGTTCCGCTCGAACAGCCGGCCCAGCAGCCACCAGACCGTCTCGACGTATTCATTGGTGTAGGTGACGTAGGCGTGTTCGTAATCGAGCCAGTAGCCGATCCGATTCGACAACTGCTCCCATTCGGACTTGTAGGTGAAGACGCTCTCGCGGCAGAGCCGGTTGAACGCTTCGACCCCGAACTCCTCGATCGCCTTCTTGCCGTTCAGCTTGAGCTGCTTCTCCACCTCGATCTCGACCGGCAGGCCGTGGGTGTCCCAGCCGGCGATGCGCGTGACCGATCGGCCCTGCATCGCCTGGAACCGGCAGATGAGGTCCTTGATGGTCCGGGAAAAGACGTGATGGATGCCGGGTTTGCCATTGGCGGTCGGCGGCCCTTCAAAGAAGACGAAGGGCTGCCCCTGCCGGGTGGCGTCGAGCGTGCGCTGGAAGAGCTGCTCGGCTTCCCACTGGATGAGCAGTTCCTGCTCCAGCCGATCAGCGCCCCCGTCCGGCCAGGGCTGGTAGCTCATGTCGTCAGACGAGGGACCAATGCGGTGACGAGGCGTGTCAGCTGCGGCTCGGCCTTGCCCGCCACCGCGAGAATGTGTTCCAGCTTGGCCGGCACCAGCGCATCGGGAAGGCACTGGTCCGTGATGATGGAGATGCCGATGACCTTCATGCCCTGGTGCACCGCGACGATGACCTCGGGAACCGTGGACATGCCGACCAGGTCGGCACCCATCCCCCGCAGCATCCGGTACTCCGCCCGGGTCTCGAGGCAGGGACCGGTGACGGCGACGTAGACCCCTTCACGGAGCATCACCCCCTGCTCCACCGCGAGGCCGCGGGCGATGGCCCGGTACCCGGTGTCGTAGGGATCCGACATGTCGGGGAAACGCGGCCCGAGGCGGTCGTCATTGCGCCCGATCAGCGGGTTGTCCCCCAGCAGGTTGATGTGATCGGCGAGGAGCACGAGGTCTCCCGGCGCCCACAGCGGATGCATCCCGCCGGAGACGTTGGTCACCATCAGGGCCTTGGCGCCCAGCGCGCCCATCACCCGCACCGGGAAGGCGACCTCCTGGAGCGAGTAGCCCTCGTAACGGTGGAACCGCCCCTGCATGGCCACGACCGGGCGGCCGCCGAGCGTGCCGATGATGAGCCGGCCGGCGTGACTTTCAACCGTCGACAGCGGGAAGCCGGGAATCTCCTCGTAGGGGATGATCACCTCGGCCTTGATCTCGCGCACCAGGCCACCGAGTCCGGTACCAAGGATGATCCCGACTTCGGGCGTCAACGCGGTGCGGCCGCGGACAACCGCCGCGGCCTGCTGGATCCGGTCGTACAGATCAGTCACGCTCATGCATGTCGCTTCAGAAGGAGCTCCGTTTGGACCTGGTGGGTGATCGCGGCGTGGGCCTGGAGCCCGTCGATCTCACCGAGCTGGCGCTCCAGCAGTGCGCGGAAGTTCGAGAGGTAGGCGGCGAACTGGCGGTTGAGCTGCTCGAACCGCTCGCGAATCTGGCGTTCCTCATTCTGCGCGGTATCCAGCATCCGCAACGCATCCGCCCGCGCCTCGCGCAGGATTGCCTCGGATTCGCGCTCCGCCTGCTCCTGGGCCGCCACCCGAAGCTGCTGGGCCACGAGCAGAGCCTCATTCATGGCACGCTCACGGTCGCGGAAGGCCCGAAGCTGTTCCTGAAAACCCGCCAGGCGCTCTTCCAGCTTGGCCCGTTCCCGAAGTGCCCGGTCGAGCTCTTCCGCCACCCGGCCACGGAATTCATCCACCTGCGCCGGGTCGTACCCGCGGAAGGTGCGCTGGAATTCCTGCGCCCGCACATCGTTGGGCATCAGGTGGAACACGTCGTCTGTCATAAGCCGCGTTCTCCAAACAGCAGGGTCCCCAACCGGACCATCGTGGCACCTTCCTCCACCGCCACGAGATAGTCCCCCGACATCCCCATCGACAGCTCCGGCAGCGTTCTGCCGCGCCGCTGTTCCACTTCGCGGAGCTCACGCAGCTGCCGGAACGACGCACGCTGCCGGCTCTCGTCCTCGGTGAACGCGGCCATCGTCATCAGGCCGCGCAACTCGATTCGTTCCAGTGGGAGCACCGCATCCACCAGCGCCGGAAGATCGCCCGGCTCCACGCCGCCCTTCTGCGGCTCCGCCGAACAGTTCACCTGCAGCAGGATCGGCTGTCGGGTGCCCACCGCCGCTCGCCGATCGAGCTCGGCCGCAAGGTCGAGCCGGTCCACCGAGTGGATCAGGGCAAACCGGTTCACGGCCTGACGCGCCTTGTTCTTCTGCAGCGAACCGATGAGATGCCACTCGACCGCGAGATCCACCACGGCGTCCTGTTTGCCCAACGCTTCCTGTACCCGGTTCTCGCCGACCGCCGTCAGCCCCGCCGCGCAGGCTTCCCGCACCGCTTCGACCGGATGCGTCTTGGTGACTGCGATAATACTGACCGGGTGGCTCCACCCGCTCCTCGTCTGCCGCTCGGCGATCCGTGCGCGGACCTCCGCGGTACGTCGGGCCAGCTCAGGGTACAGCATAGGGTGTAAATGTAGGCCGGGGTGGAAGTTGAGGAAAGGTGGGAAGCCAGCCGTCAGGCGTCAGCCAGCGTGGATCGGCTGACGACCGACAGCTGGGAGCTCATGGCTTACGGCATACTCGCGGCCAGACTGTCCTGCCCCGTCAGCAGGTTCATCAACGCCGCCTGCAGTTCGGGGCGCGGGGAGATCACGCCGGCGCGGGTCAGGTTCTTGATAGCCGCATCCCGGTTCCCCCTGGCCTCATAGGCGATTCCCAGTTGGAGAAATGGGAGGGCCATGTTCCTGGACACGCCCTCCGCGGTCGGTTCCAGCGCCGATTTGCCACGCTCCGCCAGTCGGGCATGCCGGTAAGTGTCCCAAGCCAGCCGCTCGGTGGTGGGCACGTCCAGCGCGGCGCCAAGCAGCCGTCGGGCGTCGATGGTTGGCAGTGTGGTATCCACGGGAGTGGTTTGCAGCGCCATCGCGTAGCCCTGCTGGAGGACGTAGCGCTCGAGCCCGTAAAAACCCCCGCCGGTCGTCAGCGACCAGGCGACGGGCCTGCGCCCGAGGTTGTCCTGCAGTATCCGGAGCACGGCGAAATCCCGGCTGTAGAGCGGCGTGTTGCGTCGGAGGATATGACGAATCGGACCGATCTGGACCGGGATGTCCTGGCTCAGCAGTGTCGGCTGCGCGGCGGCGATCTGTTCATCGGTCATCGAATGTGCCTGCCAGGTCGGCGCCACCGGATGACGTCCCTGCCAGATGGCGGGCGCGCTCGCTTCGTCGAAGGGGCGCACCGGCGCCTCGCGCAGCTGCCGCTTGTACCAGTCGGTCTCGGTCAGCGCGAGACAGACCACGAGGACGTCCCGTCGTACCCCATTCACCTCCTGCGCCCACCAGAGGGGAAAGGTATCGTTGTCACCATAGGTGAACAGGATGCCATATGGCGGGACCGAGTTCAGCAGGTTGTAGGCGAAATCGGCGGCGAGCGTGGTGTCGGGTCCATGCCGGCGGCTCGCCGCGGTGAAATTGCCGACAAATGGCAGGACCGCGACGAGGCCGATGGGTATGGCCGCCAGCGCCGGACGGATCTTCCACCGTGCCATCGCCGCACGCGCGACCGAGACCAGCCCCATTCCCGCCCAGAGTCCCCAGACCGCGAAGCTCACGACGAAGAAGTAGTCGCGGTCGCGCACCTCGTGATCGCCACCATCGGGGTAGAGGTCATAGGCCATGCTGAATCCTGGCTTGAAGTTCATGTAGGCCATCAGGCCGAGCCCGGTCACCAGCCAGAGCATGAACAGCAGCCACCAGGAGGGGCGGGAGGTGCGGCGTTGCAGCAGGAAGCCGCGTATTCCGAGCGTGAGGAACAGGAGGGTGGCGAAGCTGCGCACCGGGATCTCGCGGGCGGCCACGGAGATCGTCCGGGTGATCCCATTGGCCCACTGCCAGTCGAAGTACTGGATGTAGTTCACCAGCTGCAGCCCGATGATCCGGAGACTGCGCCCCGGATTGTCCGGGCCGTGCGGCACCGTCGGGTCATCCAGCGGGGTCCGGATCGGGTACTGCTCCCGCCGTATCACCGCCAGCAGCGCATCCCAGTTGTCCGGCTGCGCCTCATTGATGACCGGGTGCTGACCCGCCCGGATGTAGAGGAAGAGATAACTCGTCACCCCGATGAGCGACACGCCAAGGGCGACGACGGCGAAGGGCAGACTCCCCGCCCGCCAGGCGATGCCCGCCGCCGCGAGACAGCACAGCGCGCCGAGGGTGGCCAGCACGGTACTGCCTAACCCGGTCCCGATCAGCAGCGCCCACGTGCCACCCATGACCAGCGCCTGGGCCCACTCGGTGCCTCGATCCGCGGGCGTGGCGGCGGGCGACTCACGCAGGGTCGCAACGAGGAATGCGACCACCGCCGGACCGGCGAGCAGGGCCAGCAGGTGGTTCCCGATCGACAGGCCGGCCAGGTACAGGATGAGGAGGAGGGTGTGGGCCGCCCGCGCCGTGCCGCGTGCATCGCGCCAGACGAGGCAGAGCCATGCCATCGCCGCGATGGTGCAGGTCGCGAGGGCGTAGACCTCGGTTTCGTTGCTGTTCTGCCAGGTGGTGAAGGTGAAACCGGCGATCAGCACGGCGGCGAGGCCGCCGCCGAGACTGAGAAGACGCCCTGCCCCGGCCTCGAGATCCGCGGTGGCCCGGCTCAGTGTGTCATGAGCGACCAGGAAAAAACAGCCGGCGCCGACGGCGCTCAACGTCGCGCTCAGCAGGTTGAGCCGCTGAGCATACTCGGTGAGCGGCACGAGCGCGCCCCAGACATGCGCCATCAGTAGAAAAAGCGGCGTCCCGGGGGGATGCGGAATGCCGAGATTCCTGGCCGCCGCGATGAACTCGCCTGCATCCCAGAACGTCACCGTCGGCGCCAGGGTGAAGACATAGCCCGAAAGCACCAGCAGCGCGGCGCAGGCGGCAACGGCGTAGGGCGGTCGGCGAGTCATGCGTTCGTTCCGTTATTGGATGATCGGTGCCGGGCCGGTCCAGCCCGCATCAATGCGGGCCCTACAGGCCCCGCACCGCGTGAGCAACGGCAAGAGCATCGCGCACCAGCGCAACGCTGTGGACCCGGAAGAGCCGTGCGCCCCTCTCGTAGGCCATCACGCAGGCGGCCGCCGTGGCCGCATCCCGCTCACCAACCTCACGGCCAGTGGCACTTCCCAGGAACCGCTTCCGGGATGGCCCGACGAGGATGGGCCGGGCAAGGACCCGCAGCGCGGCGAGCTGATCAAGCAGGAGCAGGTTCTGCTCCGCCGTCTTGGCAAAGCCGAAGCCCGGGTCGATGACGATATGATCCACACCAATCCCGGCGGCGAGCGCCAGGTCGATGGCGCCCTTGAGCTCATCGCGGACCCCAACGACGACGTCGGGAGCGTATTCCGCGTGATCCAGCCGGGCCATGGTGCTCACGCTCCCGCGCGAATGCATGAGGGTGATGCCCGCACGGCTCTCGGCCACGAGCGCCCCCATCGCGGGATCGAGTCTCAGCGCGGAGACGTCGTTGATGATCGCGGCGCCGACATCGAGACCGGCTCGCGCCACCGTCGCCTTCACGGTATCCACCGACAGCGCGACCGAAGGATGCCGGCGCTCGAGCGCGGTCAGGACCGGCACGATCCGCCGCCGTTCTTCCGCCGCCGGTACCGGCTCATTCCCGGGACGGGTACTCTCGCCACCGATGTCGAGGATCTCCGCACCATCGGCCACCAGGCGATCCGCCTGGGCGATCGCGCTGTCCGGGCCGAGGAACTGGCCACCGTCGCTGAAGGAATCGGGGGTGACATTGAGGATGCCGACGATGACCGGATGGTCGAGCTGAATCGTGCCACGCGCCGTCGCCCAGTGGCGAGGCTGTTCCGGAGTCAGCGCCTGGCCAACCACCATGGCGAGCTCGGCCAGCGGAGGGGGCACGACCCAGGGCCGCGCCAGCGCACCGAGTCGTGCCTCGGTGCCACCGACCACGGCCCAGTCGCTTCCAGTCAGAATATCGAGTCCGAGAGTTCCGCCATGGCGGACCAGCGCTTCGAGGACTCCGTCATCGAGACCTGAGATCTCGATGGCCAGTCCCGCCATTCCCTCCGATGCCGCATCCGACCTGACCTCGTCCCACCCTTGCGCCCGCAGGGCATCCCGAATCGCGCGTGGTGAGTGGGCCCCGAGGGTGCGGGCGATCACGCGCCCATAGGCTCGGCGGGCGGCGCACCGAGGATGGGAGTCCGCTGCGGCAGCGGGTCCGGCTTCGTCAACAGCGGCGTGACCGGTGCCGGGGGAGGCACTGAGGGCCTCAAAGGCGGTAGTGGCTTGCCGACCGCCATGAGGTCGATGTCGGCGCGGTCCAGCGTCTCCCGCTCCAGCAGCGCGAGCGCGATACGTTCGAGCAGTTCGCGTTCATCGGTCAGGATCCGCCGCGCCTTCTCGTACGCCTCGTCGATGAAGCGCTTCACTTCATCGTCCACCAGTTCAGCCGTCCGCTCCGACACTTCCCGCCGATTGCCGAATTCGCGACCCAGAAAGACTTCGTGCTCGCGCTCGCCGACCGCCATCATCCCGACCCGGTCGCTCATGCCGAACTGCGTCACCATGCGACGCGCGATCGCGGTGGCCTGCTCGATATCACTCCCCGCCCCGGTGGTGATCTTGTCCTTGCCGAAGACCAGCTCCTCGGCCATCCGGCCGCCGAACGCGATGGCCAGCCGGCCGATCAGGAACTCCTTGGTCTGGCCGTAACGATCCTTGTCCGGCAGGGACAGCATCAGGCCGAGGGCCCGCCCGCGGGGAATGATCGTGACCTTGTGAATCGGGTCGCTGCCCACGGTCTTGAGCGAGACGACCGTGTGGCCCGCCTCATGAAATGCGGTCAGGCGGCGCTCATCCTCCGAGAGGACCAGGCTCTTCCGCTCGACCCCGAGCATCACCTTGTCTTTCGCATCCTCGAAATCCTGCATGTCGACCAGGCTCTTGTTCCGCCGGGCCGCGAGGAGGGCTGCCTCATTCACGAGATTGGCCAGATCGGCGCCCGCCATCCCGGGCGAGCCCCGGGCGATGGTTTCGAGCACAACGTCCGCGGCGAGGGGAATCTTGCGGGTGTGCACCCGCAGAATCCCTTCACGACCCTTCAAATCCGGCGCATCGACCACGATCTGGCGGTCGAACCGGCCCGGCCGGAGCAGCGCGGGATCGAGCACATCGGGGCGGTTGGTCGCCGCGATCAGGATGACGCCGTCGTTCGACTCGAATCCGTCCATCTCGACCAGCAGCTGGTTCAGCGTCTGTTCCCGCTCGTCGTGCCCACCACCCAGGCCGGCCCCGCGATGGCGGCCGACGGCATCGATTTCATCAATGAAGATGATGCACGGCGCGTTGGCCTTGCCCTGTTCGAAGAGATCGCGCACCCGGCTCGCACCCACGCCGACGAACATCTCGACAAAATCGGAACCGGACATGGAGAAGAAGGGACGCCCCGCCTCGCCGGCGACGGCCTTGGCGAGGAGCGTCTTGCCGGTGCCGGGAGGCCCGACCAGGAGCGCGCCCTTGGGAAGTCGCCCGCCGAGACGGGTGAACTTCTGCGGGTCCTTCAGGAACTCGATGATCTCCTGCAGTTCGACTTTGGCCTCGTCCGCGCCCGCCACATCGGCGAACGTGATTTTCGGCGTATCGCCCGTGAGCAGCTTGGCCTTGCTCTTCCCGAAGGAGAATGCACGGTTGCCGCCGGCCTGGAGCTGGCGCAGCAGGAAGACCCAGAGACCGATGATCACGATCCATGGCAGCGCGGCCACCAGAAAACTGGCCACGCCGACCTTCGGCTCCTTGGCGGAGATCGGGACGCCCGCCCGTTCGAGGTCGCCGAGAAAAGCTTCGCTGTTACTGATCGGCAGCAGCACGACGAAATTCTTCGCCTTGCGATTGTCCTGCGTGATCGGGGCGACAAACTCGCCTTCGAGCTGCTTGCCGTCGTAGACGGTGACCGTCTTCACATTGCCGGCGGCGAGCTGCTGCTTGAAGGCGGTGTACGTGAATTCCTGCATCGAGCTGCGCTGGCTGTTCATCAACTGGAACAGCGCCATGGCCACGAGGGCCACCAGCAGCCAAAGTGCGAGGTTCTTGCTCAAGCTCCGCCAGTCGGGGCGGGGCGTCGGGGGCATGCGTTCAGCCATTCAGCCTAGTTCCGCGATGTACGGGAGGTGCCGGAGTTCCTCCGCGTGATCCAGACCGTAACCCACCAGAAACAGCGGTGGGGCCTGAAAGCCCACGAACCGGACTTCCGGAATCGGGGGTGCGATGCGCTTGTCCAGCAAGGCACAGATCGCGAGGCTCAGTGGTGCACGAGACCGAAGACGGTCCCGCAGAGCCCCCAGGGTACGGCCACTATCAATTATATCCTCAATGAGCAGGATGTGCTTCCCGGTCAGGGCGGCGGCCGGTTCGTAGAGCAACCGGACCTCGCCGCTGGACACGGTCCCGCTGCCATATGAACTCGCCACCAGGAAATCGACCTGCACCGGCCGGGCGATGGCCCGGACCAGGTCAGCCAGGAAAATAAAGCTTCCCTTGAGCAGGCCGATCAGCACAAGCTCCCCATCCGGGTAGGCCACGGTGATTTCGCGACCGAGTTCCGCGACCCGTCGCCCGATCCTGTCGGCGTCGTACACCACCGAGCGGATGATGCAGCCGCCGGCGCGAGGCTCAGCGCGAACGTTCGACATCAATCCTCACGGCTACCTCTCCGGCCCGGGGAAGGAACCGGTCCGACCGGCAGACCCCGGGAATCCATGCCAGCTCGCCGCTTCCTTCAATCATGGGCCAATCGAGGCGAAGACTCCGGGCTACCCGCGCCTCCTGGAAGCAGCGCACAGCCAGTCGTTGCCCAATACCCCCGAGGGGGGCCAGACGATCCCCCGGTCGCCAGGCCCGAAGCGACAGTGCTGCGGGGATGAACCAGGCGGTATGACCGTCGCGCGGCTGCACCGACGGGGCCGTCTCTGTCACCCAGCGTACGTCCCACCGACCCCAGGTGGTTTGGCCGGCCGCTCCGTCCAGGGTGTTCACCCCCGCACCGGCAGTCGAACCGGGCGCTGACGGCGAGTGCCTCGGCGCCAGCACCAGCAGACGACCGAACGCGAGCTCGAAGCGCCAGCCGCGGCCCAGGTCCGCGCTGGCCCCGCTCTGGGCAGCGGCGAGACTCGCCAGGGCATGCACGATTCGCTCCCGGCCGGCGGGGCCCCTGGCTCGGCGCACCAACGCCTGAGCCAGTGACAGCGCGAGCGAATCCGGGAGCTGCTGCAACACTCCCCAATTGACCGACCAGCCGCCCTGCGCCTGGCCGAACGACAGGCCGGGCCAGGCCCGAAGGGCCGCGGCCCAGGCGCGCCGGTTACTTGCGGCCTGCCGCCTCCCCTGATCGAGGCGCGCGGAAAGATCGGGCAGGCGAGCCTCCAGCAAGGGCAGAACCGCATGCCGCAACCAGGAACGGAGGTGGCGCCGATCGGTGTTCGCCGGATCCTCCGACCAGGTCAGGCCGCGCGCCGCCGCGTACCGGCGGAGCGTCGCCCGCCGGATTCCGAGGAGCGGACGGAGCAGCACACCCTCCCTGACCCGCATCCCGGCGAGACCGGCTGGCCCCGACCCACGGAGAAATCGCATCAGCGTGGTTTCGTGCTGGTCATCCGCATGGTGCGCCAGCACGATCCACCGGGCCCCAGCCTGCGCGGCAGCGGCCCGCAACCAGCCTAGTCGAGCCCGCCGGGCCGCGGTCTCGCTGGCATCTGGGCCGAGGCGGAGGGCCGTCGAAAGGAACGGCAGGTCAGCCGCATCCGCCGCGAGCCGGACCTGCCCGGCCACCGCGGCGCTCGCGGGATGAATCCCGTGATCGACGTGAGCCACGATGAGCCGATGATCGGCGAGCGAAGGAAGCCGAGGCAGGATGTCGAGCAGCGTCATCGAATCCGCGCCACCGCTGACCGCGATCAGCAACCGGCCCGGCCCGAGCCGACATGCCGCGAGTACCGCCTCGACCCGGACGACGAGGGTCATTTTAGTGCAGCGGCTCGGCGGACTCGCCCGCCGTCAGGTGAAAGCGGGGAATATCGGCGGGAAACGTGGTGCCATCGGGGCGCTGGAAGAAATACTGCCCCTCCATCCAGCCGCTGGCCGACTTCAGCACGCAGAAACTCTGGTACTCATGCACCTGCCCTCGGGCCAGCACAGGCTGCTCACCCACCACCCCTTCGCCCTCGACGACGGTGTCCTCGCCGATGGAATCGTGAATCAACCAGCGGCGGGTTCGGAGCTGAGCCGGCTCCGCCCCGGTGTTTTCGATGCGGACGAAGTAGGCAAAGACGAACTGCTGCTTGGAGGCGTGGGAGCGCTCGGGCAGGAAGGCGGGCCGGACGGTGATCCGGATGCCTTCGGATGATCGGTAGTAAAAAGGCGGTGCCGGCATGATCGGAAGTTAGGCCCGTCGGCGTCGAGT
This sequence comes from Gemmatimonadota bacterium, assembly GCA_034440415.1. Lineage (GTDB taxonomy): Bacteria > Gemmatimonadota > Gemmatimonadetes > Gemmatimonadales > GWC2-71-9 > JADJOM01. Next base: position 12,389 of record JAWXBX010000227.1, read on the forward strand.
GGCGAGTGGCCGCCTCCGCGACCGCGGGGTCACGGTGTGACGACGATGTCTAGCACCGCCGCTGGAAGCACCGCGGCACCGAGCACCGCCGGGATGCTGCGGCTGCGCCGCGACTCCGCGGAGAGCCGGGTGGTCGTCTTCAGAGAGTCGTCCACGGGAAGCATCCATCTCGCCCCGGTGACCAGCCCGAGACGGCGCGCCTGGTCCAACTGCGTGCGGGACCAGTCGACGATATCGTTGCCGTCATCCCAGACCGGACTCCCGAACACCCAGTTGGTCCCGGAAGCGATGTACTGGGCCTCCGTCTCCATGGCCGCAACCAGGATGATGTGATTTTCCCCGGGCCGTCCGGGTGCGGTGAGATTGAGGGGGACCTTGATCGGAGCACCCGCGGCGCCGTTGGGCACCTCTCGCCCGGCCGAATAACTTCGGCGACGATCACCCCAGGTGGGAATCACGGCGAGCAGCATCACCGCGTTCCGGTTTGGATTGGTGATGCGGCAGAAGGCCCAGCCGTTCAGCGGTTGTCCCCGCCTGACAGCGAATCTCGCGGTCGGTCCCGCGACGGTTCGCTCGTCCAGTCGCACCGAGTCGAGCGTCAGCCACGCACTACCGGTGATCGTGTCGGTTTCAAGTGGCGGTACTCCCGGCATGCTCACCCGCATCGTGAACCGCTTCGGGACCGAGTCGCTGGTGGAGCGGGCTCGCATCGAGCCGAATGTCACCGGTGAGTGCAGCCCTGAGAGCGAAGTCTCCCCCTCGATGCGCTCAACGCCTGAATGCCAGCCAAGGGTGACCCGCAGCGATTCGCTGCCGAGGGAGGTCGGCCGGCCAAGCCGGTCGAGGACATCGATGACCAGAGGAGGATCCAGCAGCGGTGCCGCGAATACCGGCTGCTGCCGGAGCGCCAGATGATGCGGCCGACGGTTCATGAACGCAGCTGTGACTAGGAGCAGGAGCAGAAGCGCCACCGTTGCCCCGGCCGCTCCCATCCGCCCAGGGGCGCGCAGCCGCCACCGCCGATGCCATGGCAACCCCTGGACGAGCCGCCCGGCGATCACTCCATGTTCCTCACCGATCAATTCCTGAGCAAGGATCTCCGGATGACGCCAGTCATGCCGCGCTCGCCGGCCCGCTTCATACCGGAGGAACAGATCGGTTACTGTCCGAAGGTCATGGCCATCGATCAGGAGGCGAACCGGCACTCGCGGGTCCACATGTTCAGGGCTCGCGGTGGCGAGCGCCTGACCGAGCGCGACGGCGACCCTGCCCCGCTCTGCGTCGCTGGCGCCAGCGACCAATGGCTCCTGCAGCAGATCGTGACCGCAGCTCCATGAGCCGGCCGACAGCACCGCGATGCCCCGCTGTTCAAGCGACGAGAGGACGGCGTGCCCGCTCAAACCGAGACGCTGGGCGGCTTCCGCCAGGATGGCCTCCGGGACAGGCATTCCAGCGACAGCGAGCAGCAGCAGCGCCGAACGTTCCGCGGGCAACAGATGGGCCAGGCGCCGTTCGGTCGCATTGGCCACGCGCAGCTGCCGTTCGAGAGCCGCCTGATCCACCACGATCCAGCTCTCGGCGGTCTTCCGGAGGCAGCCGATTTCCAGCGCGAGTTGCAGCTCCTGCACCACCTGGAGTGGCAAGCCGCCCGTGGCGGATCGGAGCTGTTCCAGGAAGGCCGATGCGCGAAGCGGTGCGGGCGTCTCGGCGATGCTCCGCATCAGCTCGCCCAACTGGTCGCGCTCGAGCGGGCGAAGCGTGAGGGTCAGGTCGGCGCGTGCCGCATCCGGCAGCGTCACAGGACGACTGGTGGTCAGCAGCAGGATCGGCACGGAGGTGCAGCGGGACGCGACGCCGGCCAGCAGCCGGAGCGAAAGCGGATCGGCCCAGTGCAGATCATCAAGCATCACTGCAAGGGGGTGCTCATCCGCGATCGCGGTGAGCAGATCCGTCAGCGCCAGTATGCGTCGCCGCAGGCTCTCCTCCGGCGATGCCGGCGCCCGCTCCGCGATCCGGAAGCGCGCGGCGATTCCGGGATCGAGCTCCGCCAGTGCCGCGAGCGATTCCGGCGAGACTGCCGCGGCACCCGGCAGAGCGAACAGCGCCCGGGTGAGATCGCCCGCGAGTGCCCAGGCCAGCCCCCGTTCGCCCTGATTGGCCCGCAGCAAGACCAGCCTGGCTCCCAGTGCGGCCAGACGTGCGGCGGCGTCGCCCAGCAAACGGGACTTGCCGATCCCGGCGGTCCCCAGCACCAGGAGATGACGAAGCCGCCCCACCTGCACCTCGTGCCATAACCCGAGAATCGTGGCGAGTTCCGCCTCTCGACCCACCATCTCGGCTAGCAGCCGCCCGCCCCCGTCGGTGAACCGGATCGGGGCCTGCCGCGCCGCGAGCAGGAGTCGCAGCGTGGCCGGTGCCGGCGTCTGCCCGACATCACGCATCCTCCGCTCGAACTCGTCCGCTTCCACCGCCGACACCGCCCAGTCCCCCGCCGACACCAGCGCTTCAAGGAGGACTCGCCACCCCAGTTCGCTCGACGGATCGGCGTCACGGAGCCGGCGCGCCAGTCCAACCGCCTCCCGCGGATGGTTGGCCGCGAGTTCGGCCCGTGTCAGGAATTCGAGGCACCGCTGGTGGGCATCACGGAGGCGGAGACGCTCGAGGTCGGCCCAGTGCTCGAAGACCGCGCTGCCGGCCGACGCGAAGGCTGGAAAGAAATCGCCGTGATAGCAGCCTACGGCGCGCGCCGCGTCGCCTGCCTCGAACGCCGCCAGGAATTCGGCGCGATCCGAACCAATCTCGGCGTGCAGGGTGAGGACGTCGCCCACGCCTGCGATCGCCGCCTCGCCCAGAAGCTCCCGCAGGGTGTAGAGCATCTGCCGGAGATTCCGGCGCCCGGCGATGGGCTCGCTGTCCGCCCAGAGCAGGTCCACCAGATGGTCCCGGGAGCATGAGCGCCGGGGAGAACAGAGCAGATACGCCAAGGCGGCCAGCGCCTTTCCCCGGCCGAGGAGGATTGGCGCCGGCTCGACACCCACTCGGGTGAGCGAAACCGTTCCCAGCAGGCGGAGGTGGAAGGTGGTGGACATGACCGGCCAGAATGTAGAGCGGATGCGGCGGGGATGCACGCTCCGAGCGTCATACCGGCGTTATTCAGTCTCGAACAGCCCGCTGTTGGCGGTCGATGAACGTCCACGGGCGATTCCAGGTGCCACATCGTCGCGCGAACCCTACACATAACCCTTCCCTGACGCGCCACGTCTATGGTGACTCGGCTCCGACTTGCCGGAGCCATTCCAATCACGAATCGAGGAATTCACCATGTGGAGAGGGAATCGTTTCAATCGCCTGGCAGGTCCGGCCGTGATATCCAGCCTCCTGCTTTCGGCCTGCGAGAGTCCGATCGAGCCAGCGCAGTCGATTCAGCCAGTAAACATCGCGGTCTCAGGGTGCATCGGGCAGGTGGCGCCTCCTGGCCGGCAACTCCCGAAACCCCTCGTCATCAAGGCCACGAATGCCTCGGGGCTGGCGATACCGAACTACCTCACCAACTGGGTCGTGACCCATGGCGGCGGCAGCGTCTACGCCGGAGCGACACTCACGAACACGAAGGGGACCTCACAGATGTGGTGGACGCTTGGCACTTCGGGCGTCCAGCAACTTGAAGTTCGGTCGGTCAACTCGACCACGGGCAAGCAGGAACTCTGGGCCACCTGCACGGCAACCGTGCAGGACATCGTCGCCCCGGTAGTGAGTGGCGTCAGGACGAGCCCGGACACCGTGACGCCTGGCCAGGGATTCACGCTGCTGGCGGTCGTGACCGATACCTCTCCGGTCACTTCCGCGATCGCAAGCGCCGAGTATCAGGTGAACGGCGGGGCGTTCCAGCCAATGACCGCCGCGGACGGCGCATTCAACAGTTCAATGGAGAATGTGACCGCTCAGCTGCCGGCGTTCGCGGCCGCGGGGTTCAATACGGTATGCGTACGAGGAAGGGATGCCAGTGGCAATCTGAGCACCAGCGCGTGCATCACGGTCGAGGCAGTCGCCGACCCGGACTGGATCGTCTTCCTGTCCGACCGAAACGGTTTCCCGCCCTGCGGCGGCTGCTCCATAACGAGAGACATCTACGTCATGCGGCCCGACGGATCGCAGGTGCAGCGGGTGACCACGCTGCAGATGCCCGATTTCACCACAGCGGCACTCAGCCCCGATGGATCGAGAATCGTCTTTGCCCGGGGCCCCGACGGAGCTTCCGATCTCTGGATGGTGAATCGCGACGGCACCAACATGCACCAGGTCACCAGCGGAGGAGATGCCGGGTACCCGGTCTGGGCACCCGATGGGCAGCGACTCGCCTTCCGGCGCAACCTCGTCGGGATCTTCACGGCGAACGCCGACGGCTCCGGGCTCACCCAGGTAACGAGTGAATGGGATTTCGGCGCGGCCTGGAGCCCCGACGGAACGAAGATCGCCTTTGCGCGTAACGTGCAGCACTGGAGCACCTGCTACATCGACATCTTCGTCGTGAATGCCGATGGATCAAACGTGGCGCGGCTCACCTATGAAGGGGCTGGAGGGTGGTGTGGGGCGGCGCTGTGGCCGGCATGGTCGCCGAACGGTCAATTCATCGCCTATTCAACCAGCAATCATGGAAGCACGCCCGACCCGTTGAGCATCTGGGTCATGGCCCCGGATGGATCGAATCAGACTCGACTGACCACAACCACAAATAGCGATTACCCGTCCTGGTCTCCCGACGGCTCGGCCATCGTGTTCTCGAGTGACCGCTCAGGCAACCAGGATGTCTGGTGGATGAAGGCCGACGGTTCGAACCCGGTCCAGCTTACCAATGCGCCTGGATTGGATTTCCTGCCGATCTACAAGAAATAAACCCACGCAGAAGGAAAGGCCGTGCGGGCGTTGGTGCCCGCACGGCCTGCGTATTCCGGGAAGGGGCGGCCTTACGGACTTGCCGGCGCCTTCCCCTTCGCGAAGTCCCCGGCCTTCACGATGACAAGCTTCGATGGATCGATGTACTTCCGCATCGCGGCGGTGATCGCAGCCGGCGTCAGCGCCGCGATCCGCGCTTCAAATGTCTTGTCGAAGGCAAGCGTACGGCCCAGGAAGAGACCGTTCCCTAGCTGGGCCGAGAGCGACGCATCCTGGGCCCGGGTCACCTGCTGGGACTGAAGCCAGCCATCGCGGGCGGCCTGCACCTCCTCCGGGGTGAATCCATCACGGAGCGCCCGGTCGAGTTCCTCACGGAAGGCGGCCTCGAGCCGGGTGGCATTTTCCGGTGCGTAGATCGCGAAGGTCGTGAAGCTGCCGACCCGATCAAGTGCGGCGGCGTTGACCTGGGATCCAACGCCATAACTGATGCCCTCCTTCTGCCGGATGCGCACCGCCAGCCGCGAATTCAGGAACCCGCCGCCGAGCAGGTAGTTGCCGAGGACCAGCGCGGGGTAGTCCGGATCGGCATCCTGCACCGGCATGGTCAGCCCGGCGAGGAAGAATGCATTGGCCTTATCCGGCGTCTCCAGGCTGATCGTGGCGGGTGCGACCGCCTTCAGCTCGCGGGGCACACGCACGAAGGGCTGGGGGCTCTTCCAGTCGCCAAAAATCGTGGAGATCGTCTGGCTGAGCTCCGCGGGATCGAAGTCACCCACCGCACTGAGTTCACCGTTGCTGGCGCCATAGAAACCGGCGTAGAACCGCCGTGCGTCCTCCAGTGTCGCCGCCTGATAGTCGGCGACATCCTCATCCACCGTGGAGGTGTAGCGCGGGTCGCCCTTGGGGAACGGGTTGAGGTAGCGCCCGAACGCCCGTGAGCCTTGGCTGGTCGGCTCGGAGCGCTGCTCCTCGAGGCTGGCGAGATTCTCCTGCTTCAGCGCATCGAATTCCTTTGGATCGAACACCGGCTCCCGCAGGACTTCGCCGAGCAGGCGAAGCGCCGGGATGAGATTCGGCCTGGTGGTCTCGATCGTGGCCTGGGCGCTGGTCGCGGTGCCTGACAGGCCGACGCGGGCCTTGAGCCGGTCGAACTCATCCTGAATCTGCTGCCGGGTCCGGCTCCGCGTGCCACGCATGAGCATGTCGGCGGCGAGGTCCGCGCTGGTCACATTGCCGGTGACGGTGGCGAGCGACCCGAACCGGAGCACCAGGCGCAGGTTCACGGTCTGGCCGCGGGTGCGCTTGGGCAGCAGAGCCAGCTTGAGTCCTGACGGCAGTGTGCTCCGCTGGGTGCGGCTGTCGATATTGTCAGGTGCGGGATCGAACACCTCACCCTGGGCGAGGGCGGTATCGCCGCGATAACCCTTCACGATCGATGCCACATCGGGCGCGGCGGGGATCTCCGAACGATCGGGCTTGTCGGTCGGGATGAAGGTGCCGTAGGTCGCATTGGAGGGCTTGAGGTAGGCCGCCGCGACACGCGCGACATCGGCGGCCGTCACCTTTTTCAGCCGGTCGCGGTGCACGAACAGCAGGCGCCAGTCTCCGCTGGCGGCCCACTCCGACAGCTCGAGCCCGACCCGGTCCGAGCGGTTCAGCAGCAGATCGATGTTCTTGAGCAGCGAGGTCTTCGCCCGGACCACTTCCTCTTCGGTCGGCGGGCGGGTGACCACCTCGGCGAGCGCCGCACGCAGCGCGGCCTGGGCGCTGTCAAGCGAGGATTCCTTGCGGACCTGGGCGAAGGCGACCAGGACCCCGGGTTCCTTCAGCTGGTAATCTTCCGTACCGACGCTGGCGGCAAGCTTCGTCGCCACCAGCGCCTGATAGAGACGCCCCGAGGGCTCGTCGCTCAGGATCTGGCTGAGGACCTGGACGGCGGGATAATCCTCGCTCGCACCGGCGGGGACGTGATAGACCGCCATCGTCACCTGCACATCGCCCACCCGCCGCAGCGTCACGCTCCGCTCGCCATCCTGGGTCGGCTCGGAGGTGTACGTCGGCCAGAGCTTCATCGCGCCGGTGCGGGCCGGGCGAGGGATCCGGCCGAACTTGTCTTCGATCATCCGCAGCGTCTTCGCTTCATCAAACTTCCCCGCCACCACCAGCACCGCGTTGTCGGGCTGGTAGTACCGGTGATAGAAGGCCTGCAGCCGCTCGATGGGGACCTGCTCGATATCCGAGCGTGCGCCGATGGTCGACTTGCCGTAGTTGTGCCACAGGAAGGCGACATTCAGCACCCGCTCCTCCAGCACACCGAACGGATCATTCTCCCCCGATTCAAACTCGTTCCGGACGACGGAGAATTCGGTCTCCAGGTCGGAGCGCGCGATATAGCTGTTGCGCATCCGGTCGGTCTCGAGGTCCAGCGCCCACGCGAGATTGGCGTCGGTGGCGCTGAAGGTCTCGAAATAGTTGGTGCGATCAAGCCATGTCGTCCCGTTGGGACGGGCGCCGTGCTCGGTGAGTTCCTGCGGGATGTTTTCGTGGCACGGCGTGCCCTTGAACACCATGTGCTCGAGCAGATGGGCCATCCCGGTCTCGCCATAGCCCTCGTGCCGGGAACCGACCAGGTAGGTGATGTTCACCGTGGCCGTCGGCTTGGAATTGTCAGGGAAGAGCAGCACGCGGAGGCCATTGGCCAGGACGTACTCGGTGATCCCCTCGACGGTGGCACCGCGCACCGCCGGCCCGCGCGGGCGGGCGGCCAGTGCCGCGCGCACCTGAGCGCAGCTCTGAACCGTCGCAACGCCCAACCGCCTGCTCGGGGTAGCGTGCTGCTGGGCGGAGACGGCTGCTGGAAGGGAGAACAGAACGAGGAAGAGCGAGCGCGAGCAACAGGTCCGGGATGGGAGATACATACAGCCTCGAGGAATGGTCAGGGACAGGTTCCGCTGGTCAGGAACCAGCACTTCGTGTGCGGGCTCGTCTTGAAGAAGGTGAGGAGCAGAGCACCGACCTTGGTCTCGCCCGCGGTGGAAGGATGGACTCCGTCGGATTCAAAATCCGCGCGGATCCAGGAGAGCCCGTCGCTGTTCGGCGTTGTGCCCCTGGCCCACGGGTACGGACCCCACCCTACCCACGGCCCAACACCGGTGGAATAGTTGAGATTGCCGGCGATGGGGTCCACCTGGGTGCCGCCGGAAGCCATCTGCCGGATCTGTGCCTCGATAAGCCACTTGATGGCGAAGCCGCTCTCGTAGGCGTACGGTTCGGGATTCAGGCCCGTGTTGTCATAGCCGCCGTAATTCCGGGCCGAGAAGAAGACCAGCTTCAGATTCGGGTACCGGCTGCGGAAGGCACGGAGCATCTGTCCCTCCTGCCCCTCCAGGGTCAGCGCATCGGCACCTGCCCTGGGCAGCGCCGTCACGGGACGGCCATTGGCGATCTCGGCCCAGATCACCTGTACCTGCTGTTCGGTCACACCGGCGGGCGTGAGGATGCTGTCGACGACCCGCTGGTAATTGGCGGCGTTAGGCTGAGTCCACGTCGGGGCGACCTGGCCCCCTTTGGCACCGTTGAGAATCACCAAGCCGGTGGACTTCACCGAGCCATCAGTCGCGGCCTGCCCGGTGAAGCTCCAGCTGGTGCACGGCGACGGGGTTGACGTGGAACACCACTCCTGGGTCGTATTCGACAGGCCCACCGACAGGAGGACGTACTTGCCGGAGGGGCTCGGCTGCCCGCTGGTGTTGAGCGGCACAACGGCCTGCGCGAACGCCAGGCCCGCGGCGGAATGCGCCGCAGGCATCGTGTTGCCGTCAGGATAGAGCTCGCCCACGAAACCCTGATAGGTGGCGGTACCGAGGTCGATCAGGGGAACGGCAGCGGTGTCCGCCCGGGGGAAGCTGCCCTGCACCGCAACCGGGCGACTGCCACTCATGCCCGCATGCGTCGCCGTGATTGTCGCCGTGCCGGCTGAGACACCGGTCACAAATCCGCCATGTCGAACGGTGGCGATGGACGTGTTGCCGCTGGTCCAGGTGACGGTGGCGTCGGGGATCGGCGTGCCGGTGTTGTCGAGCGCGACGGCGCTGAGTTGGGTGACGCTTCCGACCGCGGTCCCCGCTCCGCCGGGGGAGACGATCACGGTACCCGGGCCAGCTGACTGCACCGTCAGACTCGCAGTGCCAGCCGCCGGTCCCGCGTCGGCGGTAATCGTCGCCGTGCCAACCGCCACACCCGTCACCTGGCCGGTGACTGACACGACGGCCACCGCGGGATTGCTGGACGACCAGGCAATGCTCACCCCAGACATCACCGTGCCACTCGAGTCCCGCGCAACCGCGGTCAACTGAGTCGCGGACGCAACGAACAGGGTGTCGGAGGGAGGGGTCACCTGGACACTTGCGACCGGCCCCGGATTCTGTGAGTCGTTCCCGGCAGAGCCGCAGGCCTCGACCAGCAACGCGCCTGCCATGAGGAGCAGCGCGGCCGGGCGAGGCAGAAGTGGAATCATCATGGCAAGCATTCTATTCGTGCTGCACCGGGATCGCCACTACGGCGTGGCGGCCTGTGATCTGGATCACGCAGGTGGGTACCCCGGCGGGTGAGAAATGGCGCAGGTGCGGCGAGTTCGCGCGCTCCTGAGGAGTTCGGACCTGACCCTTCGGACCAACCACCCCACAGATGAGGCGAGCCCGCAACAGGGTTCGATAAAACCACCTCGGGTGGGACACCTTGAACAACGTCACAAGCACTTACGCATCATCAACTTAGGATCTGTCAAAGGCGCTGCTGGCCGGGGGAGTGAGAATCCCCGGCTGGGGCGCGCGTCGTGCACATAGCGAGAACAAGTTTCGCAACCACATCTGCCAGCTCGAGACCCCGTCCGCCGCGGCGCAATCCGCGGGCGGCAAGCCCTGTTCCTTGGAGATTCCGATGCGGGTTCGTCACCTCGGTCTACTGCTCCCCCTGGTCCCGCTCGCCCTGATCTGGGCCTGCGCCGGTGACCCCACATCGCCTCGACCGACGGGCCCGGTCGTCGCCTACGTGATCGTCTCGGGGAATGGCCAGACGGGCACGGTGGGACAAGATCTCCCCCAGCCGATCCGGGTGTTGGCCACGGACGCGAATGACCAACCGGTACCCAACGTCGTTGTGAACTTCGTGACGACGGGCGGTGGCGGAAGCGTCTTCGCCGGCTCGGCCCTTACGGATGCCGCCGGCATCGCGGCGGAGATCTGGACCCTCGGCACGGTGGCAGGTTCGCCCCAGACCCTGGAGGTCCGAGCCGTCGACGCCGCCGGCGTCAGACATGTGTATGGCCTCTTCACGGCCACGGCGGTTGCCGTAGTGCCGACGGCCATCGTTGCCGTTGCCGGGGATGGCCAGACGGCGGACGCCGGGGCCGCCGTCGCCGTACCTCCGTCGGTCAGGCTCACGGACCAGTTCGGCAACCTGGTCCCGAACCAGATCGTCACCTTCGCCGTCGGCTCCGGCGGCGGCAGCGTCACCGGCGGTTCAGCGACCACGAACGCCCAGGGCATCGCGACGGTGGGCAGCTGGATTCTGGGGCCGCTCGCCGGAGTCAACACGCTCACCGCAATCGTCGCCGCGCTCCCGGGGAACCCGGTCAGTTTCTCGGCGACCGCTACCACCGCAGTGGTACCGTTGCTCGGTCTGGCGACGGCTCCTTCCACGACGGGGCAGTCAGGCGTTGCGCTCGCGACTCAGCCCGTGATCCAGCTCCAGGACGCGCAGAGCAATCCGATCAACCAGGCGGGTGTCCAGATCACCGTCTCCCTGAACGGGGTCGGCGCCACACTCGGCGGCACGACCACGGTTTCCACCGATGCCAACGGACGCGCCGTCTTCACCAATCTGGTCATCACCGGGACGGTGGGCAGCTATTCGTTGAGCTTCAGCGGCGCCGGCCTCACGACCATCACATCGGGCTCAATCTCCCTGACACCCGGTGCACCCGCGGCGCTGATCCTGAGCGCCGGCGATGGCCAGAGCGCTGTCACCGGAACGGCCGTCCCGATTGCACCTGCAGTCCTGGTCGTTGACCAGTCGGGCAACGCTGTCGCTGGAGTCTCGGTGACATTTACCGTGAACTTGGGCGGCGGCTCGGTGACGGGCGCCACCGTGGTAAGCGGGAGCAACGGCATCGCGACGGTGGGCAGCTGGGTGCTTGGGTCCGCCCCGGGCTCGAATATTCTTGTGGCGAGCTCCGCCGCGACTCCCACCAGCTCTGTCACTTTCACGGCGACGGGCACGGCACCCCCTGGGAACTTCTGGAATGGCGGACTCGCATTGATGAAGACCGCCCGTCGCTATACCTCGTACGGGGTGATCAACGGCATTCTCTATGTCTCAGGCGGCCGGACGTTCAACGGCGTTGCCTACCAGCTCGAAGCGTACAACCCGGCCACCAATATCTGGACCACCAAGACCACGCCCACTATACGGCGGAATGGGGCCGCGTTCGGGGTCATCAACGGACTGCTCTATGTGGTGGGCGGCACCGACCAGAATTCGGTGAAGCTCGCCTCCATGGATGCCTACAACCCCACCACCAACACGTGGGCTGTCAAAGCACCGTTGCCGGAAGTGAAGGACTTCGCTGCCGCCGCAGTGATCAATGGCATTCTGTATGTCGCCGGCGGTGGTGGCGCCGGGAATGGCATATCGAACACGCTGTACGCCTACGACCCTGGCACCAACACCTGGACCCAGAAGGCGTCGTTGCCGGCAGCGCGCGGCGACCTCGTCGGCGCCAGCCTGGGCGGCCTCTTCTACGCCGTCGGCGGGTCGACCACGACTGGCCCCGACGGTGCCATGCAGGCGTATGACCCTGCGACAGACACCTGGTCGAACCGAGCGCCGGTGCCGGCGCAGCGGTACCACCTGAACGTGGCGGTCACCAACGGCAAGCTGTACGCGGTGGGCGGTTTCCTCCCAGGCGGCACCACATCGAATCGGCTCGACAGCTACGACCCCGCCACCAATACCTGGACCCAGGGCGCCAACATGCTGACAGGCCGGGTCGGCATGGCGATGGACTTCATCAACGGCGTGCTCTATGCCAGCGGCGGCTATACCGCCGGCACCGCCGCCTCCACGACCGGGGTGACCGAGAAGTACACTCCGTAAACCCGCCACGATCGAGGCCATCGGCCGGCGTCATCCGCAGGGATGCCACCGGCCGATGGCCTTCGTTCTTTCCATGCCTCGACAGCCCGCCCCGGAACCGTCGGACCGAGTTCGGGTGCGGCGGCACCGTCAGGGACATCATCGACCTCGCAACGGCGAGGCGGCCGGCAGGCTCCAGACAAGCAGCAGGGGCGGATTCGAGCCGCACCGCTATCCATCCGCGTAATCCGCGGCGCGCTCTCCGGGGTGCCGTCAGCTCGCCTGCCCCGCGCAGCGGCACCCGCAGCCAGTGAAGCCCTGCGCGTTCGTCAACTACTGTACATCACTCGGGTATGGGCTGCCGGCGAGCGGCGGGGAATTCGGCAGTGAGCTCTCCTCCAGGCGCGGCCACCCGGGCCCGGAGCAGCTGCGGACCGGCCACCGTGCCCAGCATCCAGCGCACCCTGGCGCGCCCATCGGTATCGGTCCGCGCGGTGTCGGGAAACGCGCGGGCGCCGGTCGTGCCAAGCGGGTCAAGGAACCGGATCACCTGGGGCATGATCGGTCGATTGCCAGGATCGGTCACGCGAACAACCAGCGAATCGGCCAAATCCTGCCCGACGGTATCGATCTGACCATCCCCACCCAGAATCACGAGCGTGGCCGGGCCGCCGTCCTGGGGAAGCATCAGGCTATCGCCGCCGCAGGCGCTGAGTGCGAACACGGTGAAAACGGCGGGAACAACCCGGTCGAACGGGTGCGTCCACCCGCGTGCGGTCGCCACTGCCACGATACGATGCTCTCCCGAAAGCGCGTTCCCCGCCGGAGCAGTTGTCCCGCAAGTATGCCATCAAAGATCGGGCGCTTCAGACACCGGGACCATCAGTCGAGGGGATGAAAAGAGAGTTAGATCGAAAGAGCATGACCTGCGGGTGTGACCGGGCTGGGCGTGAAAAAGCCCCTGACTGGGAGGGGCTGACTGTGAACGAGACTCGACCCGCAGCATGCGTCCCAGAACACACAGCCCCCCTCCTGGGGCAGAGCTGGGGCCGGACTCGAGCCGGAGGCCGAGTCCGGCCTCCGGTTCGTATCGTTCACGAACATAGCTGGGGCGGGACTCGACGCGCAGCGCGAGTCCCTGGATTCCTGGCCGCAACGAAGTGAGGCCAATAGCTGGGGCGGGACTCGAACCCGCGACCCCGGCATTATGAGTGCCGTGCTCTAACCAGCTGAGCTACCCAGCCACAAACGTCGTGGGGTCGAGGCTGGCCTCGACCCCTCAAGTGGCGGCAATCCTAGCGACCGGGGCTATTGCGCGTCAAGGCTGTCGCGGTCGAGCCGATAGAGGAATTCTCCCGGTCGCACCATCCCGAACTCCTCCCTCGCGATTCGTTCCTGCAGCCGAGGATCGGTGACCAGTTGGCGGGCCAATCGTCGCAGGCTGTCCACCTCGACCGTCAGGTCCGCAATCGACGCCTGGACCGTCCGTTCCTGGCGCCGCAACGTGAGCCAGTCCATCGTGCTGTACTCACCACCGACCAGCGCGTACAGGATGGCCAGCAGAATCACCGCCGCGCCGATCCGTCGGGCACGGATCACAGCGCGTACAGGTCCCGCCCGGGGTACGAGGCGATATCACCCAGCTCTTCCGCAATCCGGAGCAGCTGATTGTACTTGGCGACGCGATCCGTCCGGCTGGCGCTGCCGGTCTTGATCTGGCCGACACCCGAGCCCACCGCGAGGTCCGCGATGAACGTGTCCTCGGTTTCGCCGGACCGATGCGAGATGATCGCCCCGAAGCCCGCGGTCTTGGCCATCTCGATGCACTCGAGGGTCTCGGTCAGCGTGCCGATCTGATTGACTTTGACCAGCACCGCGTTGCCCACGCCATTCTCGATACCGCGGGAGAGCCGATCGACATTGGTCACGAACAGGTCGTCGCCCACGATCTGCACCCGCTGGCCCAACCGGTCGGTGAGCAGCTTCCAGCCGTCCCAGTCATCTTCGGCCAGCCCATCCTCGATCGAGACGATGGGATAGCGATCCACCCAGCTGGCGTAGAGGTCGACCATGCCGCTGGCGGGACGGCGGCTGCCGTCACCCTTCTTGAAGACATACTCGCCATCCTGGAACAGCTCGCTGGCCGCGACATCCAGCGCGATCGCGATATCCCGTCCCGGCTCGTAGCCCGCCTGCCGGATGGCCTCCATCACCACGTCCAGCGCCGCCTCATTGGACGGCAGCATCGGCGCAAAGCCGCCCTCATCGCCCACCGAGGTGCTGAGCTTCATCTTGGTCAGCACCTTCTTGAGCGCATGGAACACCTCGATCCCCATCCGCAGGCCGTCGGGAAAGGTATCGGCCCCGATCGGGACGACCATGAATTCCTGCGCGTCCACGTTGTTCGACGCGTGCGCCCCGCCGTTGAGAATATTCATCATCGGCACCGGCAGCACTCGCGCGAGCGGTCCGCCGAGGTAGCGGTAGAGCGGCAGCCCCGCATCCTGCGACGCCGCCCGCGCCACGGCCATCGAGACCGCCAGCATGGCGTTCGCTCCGAGGTTGCTCTTGTTGGGTGTACCGTCGACGTCCAGCATCTCCTGGTCGATCGAGACCTGGTCCTCCGCCGCCATGCCCTCGAGCCGTGGCCCGATCACCTCGTTCACGTTGCGCACCGCCTCCAGCACCCCCTTGCCGAGGTAGCGCTTCGGGTCGCCGTCGCGCAGCTCCACCGCCTCGTGCTCACCCGTCGACGCGCCGCTCGGCACGGCCGCACGGCCGTTGGCGCCGCTGGAGAGGACGACTTCCGCCTCGACGGTGGGATTGCCGCGGCTGTCGATGATTTCGCGACCATGAACTTCAATAATCGTGGACATGAGCTTCCGGGTGAGGGACGGGAGGAACGTAAGCGGAGGGGGGAATGGGGAAAAGGGAACGGAAGGGGGTCGGCGCTAGGCGATCGCCCCCAGCCCCACCATGGCCGCCCGGCACTGGGCGCTCAGCCGGTCTCGATCCTCATACAACATGCCGAGCGTGGAGATCGGCTGACCGACCCGGACCACGATCGTTCCCGGCCGCGGCCAAATGCTGCCGCGCGGGAGGACGTGAAAGCTCCCCACCACAACCACCGGGATGACGGGAACCTGCGCCACGATGGCCAGCACGAACGGCCCCTTCTTGAAGGCCTGCAGCCGTCCGTCCCGGCTCCGGGTGCCCTCCACGAACACGACGGCACACCGTCCGCTCCGGATCGTCCCGCCAGCCGACTCGTAGGCTGCGACGGCGGATGCCAGGTTCCGTCGATCAACCGCGATATGCCCGCCGGTTCGCAGCGCCGCGCCGAACAGTGGCACCCGCATCAGTTCCTGCTTGGCGACAAAACGAAGCGAGCCGGGGAGCACGGCGAGCAGCGCGGGAATATCGAACCATGAGAGGTGATTGGAGACATACACGCAAGGCGCACCGCCGAGGATCTGCTCGAGTCCCTCCGCACGGATGTCGAGCCGGTTCCACCGGATGAGAGCCTGCCCGTAGTCGCGCGGCACCTGATCGTGAATCCCGCCCGGAACGAACGGGACACCGCGAAGTCCCGCGAGGACGAGGCGCGCCGAGTGATAGACGGTGCAGCACCACATGCTGAGGATGTACCGCAGGCAGGCGATCATGCGAAGTGATCGAAACCGGGCAGGGCGATGGCATCCTGCCCCAGCCGCAGCTGCACGCCACTCCCGGCACGGCACTCGCCAATCAGCGTGAGCGCGACCCCGGTCTCACGCTGCATGGCGGCGGCATCTGCCGGCCCGAAGGACGATGGCAGGGCGGCGAGGAGTTCGTAGTCCTCGCCTCCCAGTGCCGCGAACACGGCGGGGGGAACGCCGGCACGCGTGGCTTCGACCAGGACTGGCCCGGCCACGGGGAGTTGCAGCAGCTGGATGTGCAGCCCGAGTGAGGACGCCGCAGCCAGGTGACCGGCGTCTCCACCCAGTCCGTCGCTGAGATCGAGCAGCGCGGTCGCGCCTGCGCGGGCGAGGGCCAGCCCCGACGCGATACGCGGTTTGGGGCGGGCGAACGCCTCGCGCGCCGCCGGAGGTGGCGTTTCGCCCCGCAGCAGCGCCGCCAGCCCCGCCCGAGATGCGCCGAGCGTACCCGTCACCCAGAGCTGGTCTCCCGGCCGCGCGCCGGCGCGGGTGACCGGTCGCACCGCCCGGCCGAGCACCGTAATCCCGACGATCCACTGATCTCTGCGCGAGAGATCGCCACCGAGCACACACCCTCCCACCGCACCCA
>JAWXBX010000228.1:0-8986 GCA_034440415.1 Gemmatimonadota bacterium
CCGGACACCGCGTTCCTCCACAAGCCCTTCTCCCCGGGCCTGCTCACCGCCAAGGTGCGCGAGATGCTGCTGCGCTGAGCCGGTCGGCTCACCACCTGCGGCGGCTCATCCGCTTCGCTGCCGTCATCGAGGCCAAAGTACCAGTCCACCTGGTCCAGCAGTTCCTCGTCGCTCGACACCCCGGTGAGGATCGATTCCGGGAAGCCGGGCTCCACCAGCACATACCCAAAGGGGAAGTCGAGCCCGGCCAGCATGATGCGCCGGGTCGGGCCACCCTCCAGCAGGACGATGAGCGAGTCGGCCGTCGTGGCGACGAATCGGATGCTGTCATCCGCCAGGCTCGGCGCAACCAGCCCGGTATAGGCGTGGAAATCCTCCAACTGGTCCGCCCCATCCCCCTGCAGCGTGTCGCTGGCCGGCAGCCAGAAGGCGACCACGGTTGCCTCGCGGATGAGCGGTGCGCTGTCGAGCGGCTGGAGCAGTTCCGCCGGGGCCGGGTCGACAACCGGCCGATGCGGCGGTGCCGTCCGCGGGCGACAGCCCAGCATGCAGCAGAAGATGAGCAGGAAACGGCAGGGCATGCTGGCTCGTGGTTCAGGAAGTACTGCGTCGGCCATTAGCCTGATAATGAGGGGAAGATACAGATACTGATCGGGGACGTCGCGGTGCCGATCGCCTCGCTGACGGCTGATGGCTGAGGGCTGACGGCTGATGGCTGATGGCTGAGGGCTGACGGCTCCCCCCGCTGTCCAATGTTGTGCAAGCAACCACTTGCTTCTACCAAGCTCCACCGCTACACTACCCGCCCCCATGATTGACATCCGCGATCGCATCCTCGCCGCCGCAGTTCGGGTCTACGCCGAACATGGCTTCCGCGGCACCACGACGCGCCTGGTCGCCACCGCCGCAGAGGTGAACGAGGTCACCCTCTTCCGGCATTTCGGCACCAAGGAAGCGCTGATCACCGCCGCCCTGAGCCGGCTCGAATCCGCCTCCCGGCTACCCCCGCTTGGCGAACCCATCGATCCGGCCGCCGAGGTGGGAGCGTGGGCCAGCGCGCTCTTTCACCACTGGCATGACTCACGGCGGCTGGTCTGCCAGGTGATGGGCGACATGCTGCACCACCCGGAGCTGGCGCCGGCAGTCTGCGCCGAGCCGGATTGCGAACACCACAAGCTCACCGCGTATCTCGAACGGATGCGGGCTGTCGGCCTGGCCCCCGCCGAGTTCCGCAGCGAAGCCGCCGCCGGCCTGCTGCTCGGCGCGATCTTCACCCACGCCATGTGGCGGGAGCATTTCGAGACGGCGGAACTTCCCCCCGCCACCGTCATCATCACCTGCTACGTCTCTCTGATGCTGAACGCCATTGGCTACCCGCCGACCGGCAATCGACCCCTGAAGGAGCCGGCATGATCCGCCCTCTTGCTCGCGCCCTCGGTCGCGCGGCACTGCTCGTGCTCGCCCCCGGGGTGCTCGCGGCCCAGCAGCCGGCCCTCGACACACTGGCCGGCTCAGAGCGACTGTCCCTCGACGAAGCGCTGCAGCGCGCCCTGCCGGCCAGCGAGACCGTCGCCCTGGCCCGCGTGGCCGTCGCCCGCGCGCGGGGAGAGGAACGGCAGTCGCGCAGCGAATTCTTCCCCCAGATCAACGGCACGGCGTCGTACACCCGCACGCTCAAGTCGCAGTTCAGCCGATCGAGCGGGCCCACCGACACCACGATCGTCAACTCGTGCAACCGTTTCACCGCCGACCCGAGCCAGCCGACCGGTACCCGGGTCGATTCGCTGGAGAACGCGCTCGAGTGCCTTTCGCGGCTCAACCCGTTCGCTGGCCTCAGCAACCTGCCCTTCGGCCAGAAGAACCAGTACAACCTCGGGCTCTCCGCCTCGCAGATCGTCTTTGCGGGCGGCCGGATCCGGGCGCAGTCCAAAGCCGCCGGCTTCAACCGGCGTGCGGCGGAGATCGGCCTCGGCGCGCAGGAAGCCCAGCTCACGCTCGATGTGACCCAGGCGTACTACGACGCGGCGCTGGCGGACCGACTGCTGGCCATCGCCCGCGGCTCGCTCCAGCTGGCGGACTCGACCTACGACCAGACCCGTCTCGCGCAACAGGTCGGATCGCAGCCGGAGTACGACGTGCTCCGCGCACTGGTGACCCGCGACAACCAGCGCACCACAGTCATTCAGCGCGAAGCCGACCGGGTCAGCGCCTTTCTCAAGCTGAAGCAGCTGCTGAACCTGCCGCTCGACACGCCACTGCTGCTCACGACGGTGGTGACCGACAGCGTGCTGCCGAGTGTGCCGGCCATCGACAGCCTTGTCGAGCGCACCCCCGACACCACCACCGCCAACCGCGCCCCGGTGCGGCAGGCGGAGGCGACGGTGCAGCAGCAGCAGCAGCGCCTCAGCGTGGCGAAAGCCGAGCGGTTCCCGGTCGTGACGCTCGCGTCGACCTTTTCGCGGCTGGGCTATCCCAGCGATCTGCTGCCAGCGTGGGGCGATTTCGTGACCGACTGGAGCGCCGGCATCACCGTCAAGGTGCCGCTGTTCACCGGCGGGCGGATCGGCGGCAGTATCCAGGTCGCCAACGCCGCGTTCGAGGATGCCCGGCTCAAGGCCCAGCTGATCCGGGAGCGCGCCGCGGTCGACAGTCGCAATGCGCTGGAGCGACTCCGCGCGGCGCGGGCTGCCTGGGAGGCGAGCCAGGGGACGGTCGGTCAGGCGGAGCGGGCCTATGCGATCGCGACGATCCGCTTCCGTGAGGGGATCTCGACCCAGACCGAGCTCGCCGATTCCCGCATCCTGCTGGAGCAGTCCCGGGCCAATCGTGCCACCAGCGCGCGGGACCTGCAGATCGCGCGCGTGCGGGTCGCGCTGCTGAACGAATTGCCCCTGCTGGCCCAATGAACATCAGCACCCACCACCGCTTCGCGGCCAGGAAATACACCAGGAAACACACAGTGAGGATTTCGATGAGAAGTCTCGTTCTGGCCGGACTCGGCCTGAGTCTCGCCGCCTGCGGCGCGAAGCCCGCCACGCCGGCCGTCGCCGACGCCGCGGCCTGGGTTGGTCGCGAGAATGTCGCCATCGCCGAAAACCGCGAGCTGTCGGTCGGTCCGGCGATCTCCGGTTCGCTCGAAGCGGAGCGGCAGGCGACGCTGCGCGCGGAACTGGGCGCCACGATCATCAGCGTCGAGGCTGAACCGGGACAGGCCGTTGGGCGCGGCGCGGTGCTGGCCCGGCTCGACGACAGCGCCATCCGCGAGGCCTATGCCTCCAGTCAGTCCGCGGTCCGTTCGGCGGAGCTTGCATTGCAGATCGCGACCCGCGAAGTCGAGCGGGCCAAGGCGCTGGCCGAAGCCGGCGCAGTGGCGGCCCGCGACGTCGAGACCGCCCAGCTCAGCGCCAGTTCGGCGGAGGCGCAGCTCGCCTCGGCCCGCGCGGGCGCGGCGGCGGCGGAGAAGCAGCTCGGGCGCACCATCATTCGCGCCCCGTTCAGCGGCATCGTGAGTGAGCGGCCGGTGAGCGTGGGCGACGTGGTGCAGACAGGCACCGCGCTGTTCACAATCATTGACCCCGCCTCGCTCAAGTTCGAGGGTCAGGTCCCCGCCGAGGGGCTCGAGGGTATCACGGTCGGGACACCGGTCAGCCTCGTGATCGCCGGCATGGGCGACACCCCGATCACCGGCCGGGTGAGCCGGATCAATCCGAGCGTCGATCCCGCCACACGGCAGGCCCGGCTCACGGTGGCGGTGCCCAACGCCGGCGGCCGGCTCGTGGGTGGGTTGTTCGCCGACGGTCGCGTGGCCACGACCATCCGGCAGGGTGTCGTCGTTCCGAGCGGAGCGGTGGATCGTCGGGGCATCCGTCCGGTGGTCATGCGGGTCAAGCTGGGCAAGGTGGATCGGGTCGAGGTCGAACTTGGCCTGATCGACGCGGCGCGGGAACAAATGGAGGTGACCAGCGGCATCATGCCGGGCGACACGCTGCTCCTGGGCGGCGCACGTGGGCTCGTGCCGGGCATGGTGGTGCGCGTGGGCAGTCCGGCGGAAATCAACGGCAGCACGAGCGGGGAGTAGTTCCATGTTCATCTCGGATTTTGCCATCAAGCGGCCGGTCGTCACCGTCGTCTCGATGCTGGCGCTCTCGGTGTTCGGCGTCATCAGCCTGCTGCGACTCAAGACGGATGAGTTTCCCGATGTGCAGCCGCCGTTCGTCTCGGTCGGCCTGATCTACCCCGGTGCCTCGCCGGACGGGGTGGAACGCGAGGTACTCGAGCCGATCGAGGAGGTCGTCTCCTCGATCAGCGGGGTCAAGAAGCTCAACGGTTCGGCGCAGGACGGCTACGGCCAGCTGATCGTGGAGTTCAATTTCGACAAGCCGATCGCCGAGGCGACGCAGGACATCCGCGACGCGATCTCCGGCATCCGGAACGATCTGCCAGACGAGCTGGAAGAGCCGGTCATCAAGAAGATCTCGGACACCGACCGCCCGATCATCTCGCTGGCGCTCACGTCCGACAAGCTCACCGCCGCCGAGCTCACCCGGCTCGCCGATCCCGGCATCTCGCGCGAGCTGCGCTCGATCGCCGGCGCGGCCGAAGTGAACATTCTCGGCAAGCATGAGCGGGAGCTGACCATCCTGCTACGGCCGCAGGCGCTGCAGGCCGCGGGGGTCAGTGTGTCGCAGGTGGTAACCGCGATCCGGCTGCAGAACATCGCCAGTCCGGTGGGCCGCATCGAAAGCGATCTGGAGGAAAAGAGCATCCGGCTCCAGGGCCGACCGGCCGAGCCGCAGGACTTCCTCCGGCTGGTCGTGGCGGAACGGAACGGACGAATCATCCGGCTGGGGGAGCTCGCCGAGGCCATCGACGGCACCGGGGAGCCGCGCACGCTTGCGCTGTACAACGGCAAGGAAGCGGTCGGGATCAACATCAAGAAGGCCAAGGGCTACAGCACGACGGAAGTGGCCGACAAGGTGATGGAGCGGCTCGTGTCCGTGCGCGCCGGCCTGCCGGCCGGCGTGACGCTGGAGCTGGTGAAGGACGCCGGCGAGCGGGTGGACAATTCGGTGCGCAACGTCGAGGAGACGCTGCTCGAGGGCGCGCTGCTTACCGTGCTGGTGGTCTTCCTCTTCCTCAACTCGTGGCGCTCGACGGTCATCACCGGCCTCGCGCTGCCGGTCAGCGTGCTGGCGTCGTTCATCGCGGTGTACGCCTTCGGCTTCACCCTCAACACGATGTCGCTGCTCGGTCTCTCGCTGGCGATCGGCATCCTGATCGACGATGCGATCGTGGTGCGGGAGAACATCGTGCGCCATGTCGCCATGGGCAAAGACCATATCACCGCCGCGCGGGAGGGCACCGACGAGATCGGGCTCGCCGTGACGGCGACGACGTTTTCCATTCTGGCGGTGTTCCTGCCGATCGCCTTCCTGCAGGGCGTCTCGGGCCAGTGGTTCAAACCCTTCGCGCTGACGATCGCCTGTTCGGTGGCGGTGTCGCTGTTCGTCTCCTTTTCACTGGATCCGATGCTGTCGGCCTACTGGCCCGACCCGCACCAGGAGGAACACGAGAAGAGCTGGCTCACGAAGCGGCTCGACCGCTTCAACGAATGGTTCGAGCGGCTGGCCGAGCGGTACAAGCTGGTCATCGGCTGGGCGCTGGATCATCGCTGGACGATGGTGCTGATCTCGCTCTCCACCTTCGCCTTCGCCCTCGCGATGCCGGCGCTGCAGCTGGTCGGCGTCGGCTTCTTCCCCGAGGAGGACCGGGCGGAGATGAACATCCAGATCGAGACGCCGCCGGGTTCGAACCTGACCTACACCAGGCACAAGGCGGAGGAGCTGATCGCGCTGGTGCAGCGGCACAAAGAGGTACGTTACACCTACATCACGATAGGAGGCGGCGGCGCCGGCGCGGTGGACGAGGGCAACCTGTTCGTGCGGCTCACCCCCAGGCATGCGCGCGACGCGACCGCCGAAGATATTGCAGCGCGCGTGCGGGACCAGGTGGCGGGACTCACCGGCGTGAAGGTCTCGGTGTTCACCACCGACTTTGGCGGGGGGCGCAAGCAGCTCCAGCTGCAGGTGCGCGGCGACGACGTGCCGACGCTCACCGCCACGGCGGAACAGATCGCCGCCGCGGTCGCCCGGGTGCCGAACGTGGTCGACCTCGGGCTCTCCTCGAAGGGGCAGAAGCCGGAAGTGACCATCACCCTCAACCGCGGTCTGGCCGGGAGCCTCGGTGTGACCGTGGGTGACGTCGCCCAGTCGGTGCGGCCGGCGTTCGCCGGCATCGATGCCGGTGACTGGGTGGACCCGAGCGGCGAGACCCGCGATGTCGAGGTGCGCCTGGTGCCGGAGAGCCGCACCAGAGTGGAGGACCTGCGGCGGCTGCCGCTGCTGATCCGCGGCGCGAATGGCCTGCCGACCACGATTCCGCTGGGTCAGGTCGCCGACATCACCGCCAGCGTCGGGCCGGCGGTCATCAATCACCTCAATCGCGATCCGGTGGTCAATGTCGAGTGGAACGTCTCCGGTCGCTCCACCGGCGAAGTGATAACCGAGGTGCGGAAGCAGGTCGCACAGGTGCAGCTGCCGCCCGGGGTCCGCATCACCGAGGGCGGCGACTCCGAACAGCAGAGCGAGGTGTTCGGCAACATCTTCGTCGCGCTCGGCGTGGCGGTGATGCTCATGTACCTGATCCTGGTGATGCAGTTCGGCTCGTTCCTCGATCCGCTCGCCATCCTGCTGTCGCTGCCGCTCTCGCTCATCGGTGTCATGCTGGGCCTCGCCATCACCGGCAAGACGATCAATATCATGAGCATGATCGGCATCATCCTGCTGATGGGGATCGTGGCCAAGAATGCGATCCTGCTGATCGACTTCGCCAAGTGGGCGCGCGAGAAGGACGGACTGCCGCTGCGGGAAGCGCTGATCCAGGCCGGCGCCATCCGCCTGCGGCCCATCCTGATGACCACGTTCGCGCTGATCGCCGGCATGATTCCGGTCGCGCTGGGGCGCGGTGAAGGCGCGCAGTTCCGCGCGCCGCTCGGCGTCGCGGTGATCGGCGGCGTGATTACATCGACATTGCTCACGCTGATCGCGATTCCGACATTCTACGAGATCCTCGACGGCCTGCGGGAGCGGGCGATGGGCACCAGCCGCAAGATCTTCGGCAACAAGACGGTGGGCCAGGCGATCGCCGCGGCCACCGGCGAGCATAACGTCGGCCCCTAGCGGGGCAGTCCGCCAGCTTCACGCTCGCCTCACCCGACGCCCCCTCCTCGCTCCGGCGGAGAGGGGGCGTTTGCATGCCCAACGTCCGCGCTCGGCGCGGGGGAACACCACGGTGGCGCCGGGCGTTCACTTCCCTCGTGAGAGGGTCGACCGGAGGGTGGCCCACCAGTTGCCTTTCCCCCAGGGGACAGCAGTGGCACGGCGACGAGCGGCGGCGGAACTCGCCATTCACACCCACTCGGCAAGCCGTTGGCGGGGCAGCAGTTGACCCGGGAGTTCCAGGGCCCAAGAGGAGAACGATGGACCGGAATCAGGCAGGTCGCGCGGCGCTCGGACGGTGGGCACGTGTTGTGGCGGTGTTGGGCGCAGGGGCCGCGATGTTGGGCGCGCACTACAGGGAGTATCGGGTGGGGGTGCCGCACGCCCGCGAGGCCGCCAACCTGCTGGCGGGTCATCCGACCGCGGTCACATCATTCGGCTGGAGCCGCACGCGGCAGTACCACCTGGTGCCGGCGGAGTCGTGGGGGCGGTTCGCCGCGCTCGATTCCACCGAACGGCAGATCATCCACAAGCTGAACCGGATCGACGCCGACTACATGCGCCGTCGGTGGCTTGTTGTGCCCGACTCCTTCGACACGGAGCTCAGCTACAGCCCGCTGCCGGCCTCACTCCCCGCCCTCACTACCGTACCGAAGTTCATTCTGGTCTCGCGCCAGATGCAGGCCTTCGGCGCCTACGAGCAGGGTGTCCTGGTGCGCTGGGGCCCGACCAGCACAGGCAAGCGGACGACCCCGACCGACAGCGGACTCTTCTTCACCAACTGGAAATCACGCCAGGCCATCAGCACCGACGACCCGAGCTGGCTGCTCGACTGGTACGTCAACTTCGTCGCGCTGAAGGGCATCGCGTTCCATCAGTATGACCTTCCCGGGCGGCCGGTAAGTCATGGCTGCGTCCGACTGCTCGAGGTGGATGCGCGCTGGCTCTATCAGTGGTCCGACGAGTGGGTCCCGGGACGCGGGTCGGAGGTGAAGCGCTACGGCACGCCGGTACTGGTCATGGGCGACTACGACTACGCCGCACCCGCCCCATGGCTCGGCCTTCCCGCCAATCCGCGCGCCGATCAGCTCGACCCGAGCGAGGTCGACCGTGCGCTCGCGCCGCATGCGGCGACGATCCTCGCCCGCTCCGCGGCACCGACCCCGGGCACGCCGCTCGCGCTGCGGTGACAACCCGACGCCGCGTCCCGGGAAGTCCGGAGCGCGGCGTGAGTGATGCTGCCCCGAGAAACATCCCAGGCTACGTGCCGGCATCGCCCGGCAGCACGGGGGCCGATCCCGAAGCGCGCGCCGCGACCCGGAGCAGCTCGAACTCCGCCTGACAGAAGGGACAACTCATGACATGATCGAGCAGGGTCAGGCGGCTCTCCTCGTCCTCCTCCCGACGCACCAGGGCACCGAATCGCTCCACCGCCGGGCAGGCGGTACGATCCGAGCTGGTCTCCGCCCGGAACATCATCATCCTATCATAGGTGGTACGCAGGCGTTCGTCGCTCATCCCAGCGCCTCCGGTCCTAGGCCCATCCCCGTCAGAATCTCGCGCAAGTCGGCCAGCCCCCGATACAGCAGGTTTCGCGTCTTCGGCTCGGTCCAGCCGAGCAGGTCGGCGATCTCCTCCCGGTCGTACCCCGCCAGATACATCCGGATCACGGACCGGCGCGCGGGAATAAGCTGCTCCACGCCGCGTCC
>JAWXBX010000229.1:0-9023 GCA_034440415.1 Gemmatimonadota bacterium
TCCGCCGGGTCCTACGGCGTCAGCTCCGACTTCGCATCCACCTTCACGATCCACAGCCCGGAGTTGATATCGGCCACGTAGATGTAGCCATCGCGGTAAATCGCGCCCCAGGTGTTCGGCGCATTCGGTACCTGGCCCTGCTTGTCGCCGGTCACGACATGGGCGATCTCGCGACCCTGCTGCTGCAGGTCACCCCGCAGGTCGCCGGAGATATCCAGCACCCGGAGCCCGCCCTGGTAGTTACCGAGGTACAGCGTATCGCCCGCCACCCAGACGTTGTGGGTGCCGCCATCCTTGGGCTCGTACCACGCCACGACCTTCGGGTTGGCGATGTCGGCAACATCCACGACGTGCAGGCGGCCATAGGCCCGGCCCAGTCCGACAACGCCGCCCCCCTCCGTGGCCCGCGGCTTGGCGGAGAACACCTCGTCGCCCACGAAGACGTACCGCCCGGCGCGCCACGCGGTATGGGTGCCCCGGATGAAGCCGGGACCGCCCACCGCCTCGACGTCGCGGTACAGCGAGTTGAGGTCGTACTTGAGTTGGCTGACCAGGACCGGGTTCTCCGGGCGGCCGCCCCGAACACCGTTGCCGACGTCGAGCACGACCAGCCCGTCGTTCCAGTAGGAGAGGTAGGCGAGCCCGTCCTTGACGTCGATGTCATGCAGCATCCGTCCCGCCGAACTGCGCGGCGTCTCCCACCGGGCGACCTGTCGTGGCGTGTGCGGATCCCGGATATCGATGACCCGCATCGAGCCAGTGGCATCATCGGTGAGGTAGACGTAGCCCTGATAGATGAATGTCGAGTGGACACCGCCCGAGACCGTTTCGGTGAAATCGCCAATCACCTTCGGGTGGGCTGGATCCTCGAAGGAGAGGATCACGATGCCGTTCTTCCGGTTCGATGCCCCCTCACGGGTGAGCACGCCGAACTTCCCGTCCTCCGTGGTCATGAGGTCGTTGATGACCCGGGCGTCGACCACCACGGAATCGGTGATGACCGGCTTGCTCGGCGTGGAGACATCAATGGCGTAGATCCGGTCTCCGATCGTCGTCAGGTAGCCATACCGGCCATCGGGGTGCAGCCAGAACTCCGCCGCCTGCTGCGTGATCGGCAGCCGGCCCACCAGCGTGGTCGGGCGCCGCACGTCGCGGGGGGCCACCGTCACGACCGCCTCGGCGACCCGGCCGGCGAATGTCGCGAAGACCCGGTAGGTCCCCGGAACGGCGGCCACGAAGGCCCCATCGTCCTCCACCTGCCCGCTGCCGGGGCTCAGCGCCCACTCCGGCTGGGCGTCGGCCACGGTCCGGCCGGCCGCACGGGCGATGAACTTGAAGTGGATGACATCGCCGGCGCGGACCTGCGCCGCCGCCGGCTCGAGCGATACCTGGGTCACCGGATTGGGCACCACCGTGATACCGAGCCGTCGAGTCGCCCGGCCCGCCGTAGCGGTGAGCGTCGCCTGACCCGCCGCGCGGGCGCTCACCCGACCGTCGGCGCTCACCTGCAGGATGCTGGGCCGGTCCGAGGTCCAGGTGACCTCGTCGTAGCGCCGGTCGTCGTTGGCGGCGAACGGTGTGGCCACCAGCACCAGTGACTGGCCGGCATACAGTCGGGCGGGTGCGGGAGACACCACCAGCTTGGCCGCGGGTTGGGGCAGCACGGTCACCCGGGCGATCGCCGGCGTGGACCGCCCGACACCCTTGGGCTTGAGCAGGGCGGTGACCGCAAGCGTACCGGTCGATCCGCCGGTCACCAGCCCGGTGGAATCCACCGACCCCTCGAAGAAGCCACCCGAAGACAGCCAGGTGATGCTCACATCGGGGACCACCCGGCCGGCGGAATCATATCCCACCGCGGTCAGTCGGAGCGTGTCACCGACCAGGACGGCTGCCTCGGCAGGCTGCACCACGGCACGGACGATCGGCGTGGCCGGGGGCTTCGGGGGAGCCGGCGGCGGAGGCGCGACCGGCTGCTGGATCACGGCGAGGAGGGCGAGCAGAATCACGACGGGCTCCGGAAATGTGAGAGCAGGAATCTAACACCAGTCCAGCGCATCGGCCTCCGGGCCGGCAGCGCCGGCGGAGACGGCAGTGCTTGACAACTCGCCGGACGTTCTGAACCTTAGGCCATGGCAGCCACGGTCCGCGCTGCAGCCCCATCCATGCAGCCGTGGTCGTGCCGCGACAGCAGCCCCGAGATCAGTCCTGCCCAGGCCATTCCGGCCGGGGATGTTCCGGAGCCGGTGAGCTCCCCCATACGAGGTAGAAGCAATGGCGAAGGGTACCGTGAAGTGGTTCAACGACGCGAAGGGATTCGGCTTCATCGCCCAGGATGGTGGCAAGGACGTCTTCGTCCACCACACTGCCATCACCATGGATGGGTTCCGTTCGCTCGCCGAAGGGGACATGGTTGAGTTTGACGTCGTCGAGGGACCGAAGGGTCTCCAGGCCGCGAACGTTCGCAAGGCCTGACCTCCACGGCGGGCCTTTCGCCGATCGTCGCTACCGGCCTCGGAGTGGCATGCGGTCCAGAACCGCCTGCCGCCTCGGGGCCGGACCACTCCAGTCCGCCCCACCGATCCGCGATACTTCAGGCATGACACCACTGCTACGCGCCCAGCCGGCCCTGATCGCCCTGCTGCTGCTGGTCGTCGCCCCCCTCCCGGCCCAGACCACCGCGTTGCTCCCCCCACTCGCCTTCCTCGGCTTCGAGGCCGGTGCGGAGCTCGCCGCCGTCGGGCAACAGGTGACGGCATTGGGTGGCCGCGGGCTGCATTGTGATCGGTCCCGGCGGGATCACACCGTTCAGGATTGCCGGGGCACGGTGATCGACCCGGCCTCCGGCCGGCCGCTTGCCCTCTGGCTCTCCGCCATCGACAGTCTCAGCGGAATCCTCACGCTCTCCGGCCCGGTGACCGGTGGGCAGTTGGATAGCCTCAAGCAGGCGCTGGAGCGAAGCTATGGTGTGGTTGGTGCCAGAGTGCAGGGCGGACAGTGGATGCAGCAGTGGATTCGACGGGGCCGGATGCTCCGGCTGACATGGCGCATCGAGAGCGGCGTGAAGCTCGCCTCGGTCAGTCTGGTGGACGGCCGGGTCCTCGACGGCTGGGGGAAACGCAACCGCCTGCGGCCGGCGGCGGATACCAGGGGAGGGAAGCCAGCGCCTGGGCCGTAACCGCGTCGCCCGCTACCCGCCCAGCTTCACGAGAAAGCTTCCTTCGGAATCCTCGAGCACGAAATCCGCGACCACGCGGCCATCTTCTTTCAGCCGCTTGAGCAGCGACCGCACGCGGGTCCGGATCGGCGCATCGCCGCCGTGACTGCCCCGACCGGTGATCAGCCGCACGACCGCCCCACGCCGCACCGCGACCTGGGCCCGGAGGAACAGCTCGGCGCTGTGGGTGGCATCAAGAACGGTCAACCCGTGCAGGTCGAAGACCATCGCCGGCGGCCGGCGGTTCCACGATGTCATGCCGGAAGATAACGCGCGGGATTGCCGACATGGGGACCGCCTGCTAGAGTGCAGATACTCCTGCCCTCCCCCCCGGAGACATCTGTGCACTTCCCCCGGCACCGGCGATACTCAGCCGGCTCCGCTTGTGCAGTCCTGCTGCTGACTCTCGCCTGCTCCGCCGAACAGGGTCCTATTCGGATCGGCCTCGCCGGGCCCTTCACGGACTCCGTGGGCGCCCCGATGCGGCGCGCCGCTGAACTGGCCGTTGAACAGGCCAACCGGAGCGGTGGCATCAACGGTCGTCCCATCGAGCTGATCGTCCGCGACGACTTCGGCGACCCTGATTCCGCGCTGAGCGCGGCCGCCGCATTGCAAGCCGCCGGTGTGGTCGCGGTGATCGGACATATCTACTCCGGCAGTACCCTCGCGGCGGCCCCGGTTTACAACGACCCGCGCAACCCGGTGGTACAGATATCTCCCTCGTCGACGGCACCGGAGGTCACCGGCGCCGGCGACTACACCTTCCGCGTCTGCCCAAGCGACCTGCAGTACGGCGCCGCGCTTGCCCGCTTCACCGCCGACCGGCTGGGGTTCCGCCATGGAACCATTCTCTATCTGAACGATGACTACGGTCGGGGATTGCGTCAGAGCTTTGCGCGCTCCTTTACCGAGCTCGGCGGGACAATCGACGACACCGATCCCTACCTGGGTAGCACTCCCGATGTCGGCCCCTACCTCGACCGTCTCGTCCGCCGGAAGACAAGCCAGTTCATCTTCCTCGGCGGCAATCTCTCCGAGGGAGAAGCGACCCTCCGCGCGGCCGCCAGCAGGAAACTGCGGATTCCGCTGCTGGGGGGCGACGGACTGGAGCGGCTGGAGGAGACCGGCCCACTGGCCGAGGGGGCGTATATCGCCAACGGCTATCTGGCGAGTTTTCCCTCACCGCTGAACCAGGAGTTTGTGCGCGCCTATGCCGACCGCTATCGAGGTGCCGCTCCGCCGACCCAGGCCGCGGCGGCGACGTACGACATCCTCTTTCTGCTCCGACGGGTGATCGGGCAGGTCGGGACCGACCGCAAGCGCATCCGCGATGGGGTGGCTGCGATTGGGAATACGACCGCCGTCTATGAGGGTGTCACCGGCGAGATCGCGTTCGACAAGAATGGCGATGTCCCCAAGCAGCGAGTCGTGATCGGGCAGGTCCACAATGGGCGGATCATCGCCGTGGAGGGACTGTGAGATTCGTGTCCAGCCTGCGCCGACTGAACGGGATCGCCATGGCCTCCTCGCTGGTCCTCGTGTTCGGCATGGCCACGCTGGGCGTGACTTCGCTGCGCACCATCACCCGGCAGACTCTGGAGGACATCACCGCACTCCAGTCGGGATCGAGCCTGGCGAGTGGACTGGTCGGCGCGGTCCTCAGTGAGATCCGTGCCGCACAGCAGTATCTTCTGACCCCAAGCCTCGCAGCCAAGGCGGAGTTTCTGAGCGGCGGCGATTCCGCCTACGTGCTGCAGGGCCGCCTGCGGTCGCTCCCCTACCTCACCGCCGACGACCGCCGCCTTATCAATCTCGCCGGCGTGACCCAGGCCCAGCTGGAGGTGGCATTCGCCACCGCCCATGCTCTCGCCGATGCCGGCCGCCCCGATGAGGCCCGCCTGATGGCCGCCCGCGCCGGCGGCACGACGGACAGTCTCGTTGCGGTGGTCCGGGAACTCTCCGAGGAACAGGGGCGGCACGCGCTCGACCGGGCCATGCGGCTGCAGTCCAAGGCGGCCTTCTTCCAGAAAATGCTGTTGCTCTGCGCCGCGCTCGCGCTGATCATCGCCATTGGCGCAGGCATCGCGCTGATCCGGGTAGTGGATCGACAGATGGGCCGCCTGATCGGCGCCGCCGATCGCTTCGGGGCCGGCGACCTGCGCCCCATACAGCTCGGTGAAATGCCCGATGAGCTTGCCCGACTGGCGAGTGCGCTGGACGACATGGCCGGCCGCCTCCGCACCGTCGTGAGCGAAGTGGCGAAGGAAGCCCAGCAGCTCAGCAACAGCGCGAGTGATTTCTCCGCCATGAGCGAGGAGATCGCCGCGTCGAGCGGGCAAGTCTCAGCGGCGATGGTGCGAATTTCCACCAGCGCCGATCAGCAGGTCGCCGGCATGGCCGAGGCCGATACACTCCTGGCGCGGTTGCGTGAAGCGGCCGCGACCAGCGCCGATGGAGCGCAGCATGCCGTGCGCCTCGCCGAGGAGATTCGCCGCACCGCGCTGCGCTACCGGCAGGATGCCGAGACCGCGCGCACCACGCTGCTGGACGTCCGCGGCGTGGTCCAGACCAGTGCGGTGCAGGTCCGCGCACTCGCCGAGAAATCCGAATCCATCACCACCTTCATCGACCTGATCAAGCAGATCTCGTCCCAGACCAACCTGCTCGCCCTGAACGCCGCCATCGAAGCGGCGCGCGCGGGGGAACATGGCCGGGGATTCGCCGTCGTAGCGGAGGAGGTGCGGCAACTCGCCGATTCCAGCGCCCGTGCCGCGGAGGATGTGACCAAGACCGTCGAGTTCATCCGCGCGCAGGTGCGCGAGGTCAGCGAGACCATGCAGCGCGGCACGGCGAAGGTCGGGGGCATCGAGACGGTGGCCCACGCCGTCGCCCAGGGCCTGGACACAATCGGCGGCGCCATCGGAGAAGTGCAGAGCTCCGCGAGCGGCCTCGCCCGGCAGACCGAGGAGAATCGGGCGGTGGTGGGCAAGCTGTCCGAGCGAACCGCCCAGGTCGCCCGGGTGGCGGCAGAACATGCCTCCGCGAGCGAGGAGGTGTCGGCAGCCGCGGAACAGCAGTCCGCGTCCACCGAGGACATGGCCTCCTCGGCGAGCGGGCTCCTCGACGCCTCCACCCGTCTGACCAAGCTCGTCGCGGGATTCCGGACCTAGCCGGAGCACGTCCTTGTCAGCTCTGAAATCAGAAGCGGGCGGCCCCTGAGGGACCGCCCGCTCGACTATCTCTTCTTCTTGGCGGCCGGTTTCTTGGCCGCTGCCTTCGGTTTTGCCTTCGGTTTTGCCGCAGCCGCGCGAACCTTCTCGGCGGCCTTCTCGGCCCGGCGCTGGGCCGCTTCGCGTACCTCGACGAGCACCCGATCCCCTTCGTCGTTCCCGACCAGTCCCCTGCGAGTGGCGTAGCGGATCAGTTCCTCCGCATCCGCCAGCTCAAACTCCCCGATCCGAGCTGCCGCCCTGATCACGTTCAGGAGCGCATCTGCAACCGGGCTTCGCAGAACGTTTGCGATTCCCGGGAGCGCCTCGAGCAGCGTCGAGATCTGGGAGGCACCGAGTTCCGAAGCCACCCAACCCTCCTGGTCCAGGAATCCTGCAGCGTATGTCCCGGTAGCCACCGGGTCGCGTAAGTGGCGGCAACGTACCACACCGTCAGGGGCCAGTCAAGAATTCGCACGAAAGAATGACCAGAACCGGTGCAGTCCTGGTCACTTGGTGTGAGTTTACCGCGCAACTACCCTGCCGATCGGCCTACTTGAAGGTGTATTGAACGAAGCTGCTGAGGCTCCACCCAGTCACGCCCACACGGTTGGAGGCTCCAGGGGAACGGATCGACCCGCGGTCAATCCGAACTCCGGGGATCAGGGCGATGGCGGGGCTCAGCGCCACCCGGAACGCCGTTCCCAGACCGAACAGCCGACCACTACCGTCCTCCGGCATCCAGAAGCGCGACTCGAGGAGGGGCTCGATCGAGACCTTCGGGCTGAGCGGGAAGGAGCCTGAGACTCCGCCGGTGAGGACGTTTTCCTTGTTGCTCGCGGAGGCCGACCCGCCGCTCCCCGCGCTGCGGTAGTAGTTCCAGAGGTAGACCGAGATCGTCCCCGTGCCGACCGGCGAGAGGACGCCCAGATCGACCAGGATCCGGTTCCCGGGATCGTAGGCCCCGTTGCCAAGCCCTCCCCCGCGCAATTCATCGGTGCCAAAGGTGCTGAAGGTGAGGCCGAATGAAAGGCGGCTCGCCCCGACCAGGCGGTCGGCGCCGACACGGAGGCGGCCTTCAACACCGGGCTGGTACTTGATACCGGTGTTTCCGGTGCCGCTGAACGGCTGGTACTCGCCGTTGATACGCAGGCTGGCAGCGGCTCCCAGGTTCCAGTCGCCTGTCGTGGTGGCAGCGGCAATTCCCGGGGTGACCGAGACACCGGAACCGTACGAGTTCACCGGGAAGAGCAGAAAGTTGGACGACGCGCTCGAGGAGACACCGAACTGCTGGAGCGTCGTGGTCTGCTTGCCGGTAGGGAGATTGAGGACCAGACTGGCGACGAGCGCGTCGTTACCGAAAGTGTAGGCACCCCGCAGCTGGGTATCGGTCAGGCTGGAGAACGAGCTGCGCCCGCCTTGGGTGTCGGCCACCGAGGTGACCGCGAACTGGGTGCCGACATCGAGGGAGAACCGGCGACCGATCGGCAGGGCCACACCGATGGGGAATGCCACCTGGCTCAGGCGGTCGACCCCGAAGCCATTTCCGAAGTTGTATTGCTTGAATTCCACCCCGCCAGCGACCGATGCGGCGGTGTAGAGTCCCTGCTGGGCCGAGAGCTGCAGCGGCAGGACCGCGAGGATGAGCCCGGCAAGCGCCGGGAGAAGGGGGCGGCGCGTCATGGGCGGACGATGACGATGATGATGGTGCCGAGCAACCCACCAGGAGTGCCGGCGTTGTCGCCGCCGAGAGTCTCGGGTAGCTGCGGACGTGTGCCGGGTGGCCGGGAAATCGGGCCGCCGCCGCTGCCGCCGAACCGGGTGGTCAGGGTACCGCCGGTACTCGGACTGGTATACAGCACGCCGGTGCGCAGCACCGTGCCGTGAGTGGATGGCGGCGAGGCGGTCGCTCCGACCAGCTCTCCACCACGCGGCCCGAGGTCGCGACCGCCGAGACCGGCAAGCACCTGGGGAGAGAGCTGCCCCGCCAGGGCGAGGCGACTGTTGCTCGCCCGACGGTCCTTGGCCGCCCGGAAGTTGGGATCGCGGGCCACCGCCGCTGAGTAGTTGGCTTCCGCCGCCTGATAGTCACCCCGGTCCTCCGCCTCGAGTCCGCGGCTGAACGCCAGGAAGGCCTGCAGGTCTGCTGTCGGCCGCTCACTGAGGGCGCGTCGTTCCGCCGGCGTCAGGGTGATGCCGAGCTGGTCGACCAGACGGAAGAGCACCTGCTTCTGGAGGGCGAAGAGCTGCGCGAGCGGGTCGCTGCCGGTACCGGAGGCAACGACCTTGGCATCGCTTGCATTGACGATGGCGGCATCGAGTCGGATATCCTGCTTCCCGGGGACATCCTGTACCGACCCCTGCACCACCCGCTCGGCGCGGAGGATGCGCCCGGAGCGCGCCCCCGTGCGGGGATCCACCCGGCCCGCATCGTTCAGCGCCAGTTCGTCGACCAGCAGCTGCACCTGCTCACGCTCGAGCAGTTTCAGCCGGCTCAGCTTTGACAGGTCGGTGATCATCAGATGGGTGAGGCCGCGCCCCACCGGACGGAGCTCCTCGTTCTGCCCCACGTAGCTGAAGGGGAAGACGGCGACGGA
>JAWXBX010000230.1:0-11405 GCA_034440415.1 Gemmatimonadota bacterium
ATCACATAGTGCCGGGCGGGCTGGGTCGCTGAATCCCGCGGGGGCACAGCTGAGCGAGCGGAACGGATAGCCCGGCAGGAAGTCCAGCCCGCCGAGGGAAAGCCGGCGCTGCAGCGGCAGCGGATCGCCGGAGAGCCAGCCCCCGGCCCAGAGGCGCAGATTGAGCTGGATGTCGGGCGAGAGCCGGTTGTAGCGCCGGAGATCCAGCGTGAAGCGGTTGAAATCGTAGCCCTGGGTGGGCAACGGACGGCGCACGGTGGTCGGGAGACTGGCTGGAGCGACGTCGCCGCTCGACGAATGTTCGACGCTTCCCCGGAACCACCAGCCGGACGACGCCCGGCTGCGTGCGTTGCGCGAGTCGAATTCGGCGCTCGCGCCGAGGATGGTATAGTGCCCGTCGTCCACCAGCGGATTCGGTCGCCAGCTCGCGTCGTTGCGGAACAGCGACCAGGGATCGTTGGCCCGGACCGAGCCCTGCTTTTCGTAGCGCAGGCTGGCGTCGAGCCGCAGCCGCGGGTGCAGGTAGACGAAGGCACTGCCGCCCACGCCCTCGCTGCTGAAGTAGTCCCGGTTGTCGCGCTGGAAGAGAAAGGCGTTCCAGCCGATTTCGTCGCGCGGCAGGGTGTGCTCCTCGATGCCGGAGATCACCGAGTAGGTTCGCGCCCCGAGTCCCCAGCCGCGGGCGCCGTTGAAGCGCCAGTCGGTGCGGACAACCCAGCCCAGGTCGCGGCGGAACGGCGAGGCGTCGGGGGCGGTGCGCAGGATGGCCCGCAGGTCGAGGCTGGCGGTGAGATTGCGCGCCGCGCGCCAGTCGAAGGCCGGTCCGAAGACGATCCCGAGCCCTTCGATCCGGTTGTACGTCTGGCTGGTGGTGAGCCGGAGCGTCGTGCGCACCTGCCCCGTCTGGAAGGTCTTTTCCGCGGTGGCGAATTCGCCTAACTGGCGCCGCCGCTCCCGCGCCGCCAGGCTGCCATCCGACTGGCGCGTCACCGGGACGGCGTCCCAGAACACCCGGGCGTCGCCGGTGAAGTTCCCCCCGTCGTCCACCGTCATTCGCCCGCCGGCCACCAGCGCATCGCCGATCACCTGACCGCCGCGTTCGATGATCAGATCTCCGTTGATGACGGTGAGCGGCCCCTCGACGGTGCCGCCGATCCGCAGCGTGCCGCGGTACGACGCCACCGGCCCACCGAGCCGCGCGCCCGCGGGGAGCACGAGGCCGCCGGGCAGCCGCACCGTGGCGGAGTCGTTCCAGGTGGCCAGCAGCTCGTCGAGGATCGCGGGGGGAATGCCGAGCGCGGTGGAGTCGGCCGCCGGCTGGTCGGGGTCGATGACGATCACGCTGTCCTGGGCCCGAAGTGAGGCCGGGATCAGGAGGAGCGACAAAAGGGAAATGAAAACGGAGAATGGGGAGAGCGAAAAGCCATTCCCTGTATATCCTGCTGCTATCACACTGGTGGGGCAGGCGGAGAATGAGAAGAGCGAAA
Source organism: Gemmatimonadota bacterium (assembly GCA_034440415.1). Classification (GTDB taxonomy): domain Bacteria; phylum Gemmatimonadota; class Gemmatimonadetes; order Gemmatimonadales; family GWC2-71-9; genus JADJOM01. Next base: position 1,488 of record JAWXBX010000230.1, read on the forward strand.
AGCCACTCCCTGCATGTCCTGCTGCTATCACACTGGTGGGGCAGGCGTCCCGCCTGCCCCTCACCACGACCGGGATCCGCCGTGCGTCAGCCAACCGTTTCCCCCCGCGCCGCCAGCCCCAGTCGCTTCATCCGCCGGTACAGATTGGCCCGGTCGGTCTGCAACACCCGCGCCGCCTCGGCGACGTTGCCGTCCGCCTGGGTCAGTGCCGCGCTGATCAGCTCCCGCTCGAAATCATCCAGCGAGTCGGTCAGCGAGGCGCCTTCCGCCGTGCGCGCCGTCGCCGCGGCGCCCCGCCTGCTCCCGATGCCGTCCGCTCCGGGCAGCACCAGCCGCACCTCGTCGGGCCCGACGATCTCGCCGCCCAGAATCGCGAGCCGCTCGACGAGGTTGGCCAGTTCGCGGATGTTGCCCGGCCAGCGATAGGCGGTGAGCAACGCCATGGCGTCCGCCGAATACTGTTGCGCATGTCCCGGCTGGACCCGCTCCGCCAGGTGCGCCACCAGCATCGGCAGGTCGCCCAGCCGTTCGCGCAGCGGCGGCAGCGGGATGGGGAAGATGTTGAGCCGGAAGAAGAGGTCTTCGCGGAAGCTGCCGCTGGCCACCGCCTGCTCCAGCCGCCGATTGGTCGCGGTGATGAAGCGGACGTCGACCTGGGTCGGCTGTTCGGCGCCGAGCCGCTGGAGCACGCCGGTTTCCAGCGTGCGCAGCAGCTTGGCCTGGGCATCGAGGTGCAGGTCGCCGATCTCGTCGAGGAAGAGCGTGCCGCGGTCCGCCAGTTCGAAGCGGCCCAGTCGCCGCTCCCCCGCGCTGGTGAAGGCGCCGCGCTCGTGGCCGAACATCTCCGACTCCACCAGCTCGCGCGGAATCGCGGCGCAGTTCACCGTCACGAACGGCTCGCGCACCCGCCGACTGGCGCGGTGAATCGCCGCCGCGACCAGTTCCTTCCCGGTGCCCGACTCCCCGGTGATCAGCACCCGCGCATCGGTCGGTGCCACCTGCGCCACCAGCCGCCGCACCTGTTGCAGGGCGACGCTGCTCCCGACCATCTCTTCCCGCACCGCGAGCGCCTGGCGCAACGCCCGGTTCTGGCTCTGGGTCCGACCGAGTTCGATGGCGGAACGGAGGGTGACGAGAACCGCTTCGGGGCTGAGGGGTTTCTCGAGAAACTGGAAGGCGCCAAGCCGGGTGGCGCGCACGGCGTCGGCGAGCTGCGCCTTGCCGCTCATCATGATCACCGGCGATTCGACCCCGCGCTCCCGGATCTGCCGCAGCGTTTCCAGCCCGTCGAATCCCGGAGGCATGAACAGATCGAGAAAGATGGCGTCCGGCTCGGCCCGCTCGACACTCAGCAGGCCGGCCGGCCCGCCGCCGGCTTCCTCCACGGCGAATCCCTCCGCGCGCAGCAGCGCGGCGAGCATGCGCCGGATATTGGGCTCATCGTCGATGATCAGGATGTGCGGCGGCATGACTGGATGATAAGCCGGACCGCGGCATGACCGTAGGGGTTGGCGGTCGTAGGCCGTCAGCCGTCAGCCGTCAGCCGTCAGCTGCCACCTGTCACTTACCCGGCCCGCCTGACCTTCGGCAGCGTCACCACAAACGTCGCCCCGCCGCCCGGGGTGTCCTCCTGTCGCACCCGTCCGCCATGGGCCTCGATGGTCTGCCGCACCAGCGCGAGGCCGAGTCCCGTGCCGCCATGCTTCTCGGTCACATAGGGCTCGAACACCCGGTCGCGCAGCTCCGCCGGTACCCCCGGTCCGTGATCGACCACGCGCAGTTCCGCGCCGTTCAGTCCCAGGGCGCGGCAGCCGAGTTCGAGCGCGCCCTGCCCGCCACAGGCCTCGACCGCGTTGCGGATCAGGTTGCTCACGGCCCGGCGCAGCGGCTCGTAGTACCCGCTGATCTGCGGCGTCGCCGGGTCGATGTCGTAGGTCACGATCATCCGTGGCGGCAGCGTCGTGCGGCCGAGCTCCGTGAGGAGTTCGCCCAGGTCGACATCCGCCGCCGGTCCCTCGGGGAGCCGGCCCATCTCGGTGAATTCCCGCGCCAGCTGTTCCAGCCGGTCCGACTCCGCCTGCAGCACTTCGAGCGATTCCCGCTGCTCCGGCCGCGCCGTGCGGCTGAGCTGGGCCACCGCGAAGCGGATCGGGGTGAGCGGATTCTTCATCTCGTGCGCGACCCGCCGCGCCACCTCGCGAAAGGCGGCCAGCCGCTCCGCTTCGATCCGACGGGCGCGTCCTTCGGTCAGGCCCGTCGCCATTTCCCGCAGGGCGAGTCGCAGGGCGGCGAATTCCGGCGCGCCCCCCTCCCGTTCGTCAGGCGGCAGCGGCTCTTCCCGCTGAATCCGTCCGGCCCAGCCCACCAGTTCGTCGATGGGCCGGCTGAGCTGCCGGGCGAGGTGATCGCCGACCCGCACCGAGAGGTAGAGGGCCAGCGCGCCGAGCGCCAGGATGATCGCGGCGAGCCCGCCGGCGTAGAGCGTCGAGATGGTCTCCTGCCGCTGGGCCCGGCTGAGTGCGTCGTTAAGCGTGCGCACGTGGGCCGCGAGTGCGCGGCGCTCCGCGGTCGAGAGCCGGGTGGAATCGACCGCCTGCACCAGCACCCGCCCGGTGCCGGCGACCGTCTCGATGGCCTCGCGGGTGACACTGGCGGAATTGGCGGAGGGCCGGACCGCCAGCGCCCAGCCGATGACCGCCACCGTCGCCGGCAGCGTGCCGAGGGCGATGAGGGCCAGGAGGATGCGGCGGCGGAACGGAAGTGCCATGCGAAAAGTCTACCGTGAAGTTGGAGTAATCCGTGGCTCTGGCGGCGCCATCGCCCCCCGCCCCCGGGATGCGGTGGCGGCGCGCAGCCCTGCCGCGCCGCCGACGAGGCTGCCGAGCCATTCGAGGAGCGGGCTCGCGCTCAGTCCGGCCAGCGGAGCGAGGATACCCAGCCCGAGGCCCACGATCAGTCCCAGCCAGAGCAGGGCCCGGCGGCGGTCCGTGGCGTGACCCAGCCAGTAACCCGCCGGCAGCAGCAGCAATCCGAGCCAGAGGGCGTTCAGCGGCGCGGTTTCGGGGCCCATCACATACGTAAACGGCAGGAATCCACTCCACAGCAGCCCCGCGCTCCAGCGCATGTCCGAGGTCTGCGTCGCCGTGGCGGTCGTCACCTGGAGCTGCCACCCGCGGTCGGCGATACCACCGCTCACCGTCACCGGCTCGCCGGGCGGCAGGGCCAGCGCACCGGGAAAACGCACCAGCGGGCCGCGCAGCCCGGCGGCGAGCAGTCCGGTCCGGATGCTGAAGACCAGGTCGTTGCCCCGCTGCCCCAGGACGAAGATCTCCCGCTGGTCGCCGTCGAAGCTGCTCACGATCGGGGCCGTCTCCGTCGGAGGCGGGCCGGTCAGTATGCGGGCCGTCACGATCGCGCGGTCCGAGAGGAGCTCCCGGCGCAGGGCGCCGGTGGACGCGGCCGCTCCGTTCGGCACCGTCACGCCATTCACATCGGCATCGAGCAGCGTCCCGCGCCACTGCTCGAACTGTCCCAGCTGTGGCGCCCACTGTCCCCACCAGGTGGTGTCAGGCAGGGAGGGCTGGACGGCTACCGCCGTGAGTCCGACCACGGCGACCCAACTTGAGCCCGCGCTGGCCGCGAGGCGGGTGGCGGCGGCCGGAGTCGGCAGCAGGAGCCTGCGCCATCCGTGCGCGAGCCACAGCCCGAGTCCCCCGCCGATCGCGTTGGTCAGCAGGTCCCGCAGGCTGGCATCGCGGCCGGCCAGCCAGCCCCACTGGGTGTATTCGATGCCGCCGGTGGCCGCGATGCAGAGCAGCATGGCCGCCCAGCCCGGCAGCCACCAGGCGAGTGCGAAGCCGAGCGGCACGAAGAGGACGATGTTGAGTACCGTGTCGCGCAGCGCCTGGTCACCGCAGGCATAGAGACAGAGGAAGTCGGTTTGCGCGGCCTTCTGGATGTCCTGGGGCGAAGGCCGCAGCGTGTACCAGGCGATGAATGCTACCGCGACAGCGGTGAGGGCAACGCCCCACCAGCTTCGTTGTCTCACTGCCACACTCCCTTATCATTAAAGCCCGGGTGTCAACCGCTTGCGCGGGTGGCATCATAACTGCACTATCTACAGCGAGATAGTGACCGCGCTCCCCCACTCCTCCGGAATACCCATGGTTGCTTCCCTGAGCGGGCCCCGCCGCCGGTGCATCAACACCACGGCGTGGGCGCTCGGCCTGCTGATACTGTGTCGTCCACTCGCGGCGCAGAGCCTGACGGAAGGTGGGCTCACCGCGGAGATCATCCTCGGGGTCGATGAACCGGTGCGGGACGCGATCGTCTCGCTGGAGGACGAGTCCGGCGCGACGCTGACGCAGCAGCGCTCCGACTTGTACGGCCGGATCAGCGTACCCCTGCTCTCGCCTGGGCGGTACTCCTTGCGGGTGGAGAAGAGCGGCTTTGCCCCGCTGCGCCAGAAGGGCATCCTGGTCGTGGCGGCCTCGCTGACGAGTGTCCGCGTGCGGGTCGTGCGGCGCCCGCCGCCCATCACCCGGGTTGAGGAAATCGACATCGCTGACCAGCGCATCGTGCCGATCTCGCCGTTGCTGGGCGGCCTGGGCGAAGCGAGCCGCTCCCGCTTCTTCGCGCCCCGGACCGACTTCACCGAGGGAGGCCGCGACGCGGTGCTCGTCGCCGCGCCGCGGACCCAGGGCTGGGGCTTTGCGGATATGCTGGGCGGGCTCCCGCAATCCGGCAGCCGACTGATGGTCGACGGCCTGCCCGCGACCTGGATGCGCCATCCCGGGGTCTGGCCCGCGCCCGCGGGAACGCCACCCCTGCCGAGCTACCTCCTCCTCCCGCCCCAGATTGTCCCCCAGGCGGTCGACGTGGAGTTGAACGGCGGAAACGCCGCCATGGTCTCGGCCGTGACCCGTCGCGGGGCCCGTCAATTCCGCTTCGAGCCCTTCGCCTACGTCAGCGGTAAACCGGGTCTCCGCGGTGCCGAGAATCCGGGCGATTCGTCGCTCACCTCGATCCTGGCCGGCACCACCGTCTCCGGCACGCTGGTCAAGGACAAGGCGCAGTTCATCGCCGGGTTCCACTATCAGGAGCTCGAGCTGCCTGGCGGTCGGCCGTGGGAGGCGGACAGTACCTCCTTCGGTGGGTCGACGGTGGGGCTCAGCCAGGGCATCGCCGCCGTCGCCGCCGACAGCTTCGGTCGCGATGTGCGCCGGTTCACTCAGCCGCTGCTGCGGACCCTGCGCGGGGGTGCCGGTGGCTTCCGGGTCGACTGGCGCCTCTCAGCGTCGAACGCGATTGTGCTGCGGAGCAGTCTCTCCCGCTACCGGGAGTGGAATCCCGAACTCGGCCGCGATGCCCTGACCTCGACCGGCGGCAAGGTGGAGTCCCGCGATTTCACCGGCAGCGCCTCCTGGATCGCGACATGGGGCGGCGGGTTGGCCAACGAAGTCCGAGCCGGCTATCGCACGTCCCGGCGGGACTGGGACGCCACCGACCCGCTGCCGACCACCCAATTCACTTCCCTCGGCGCTGGCGTCGGGATCGCACCGTCGACGCCAGCCGGATTCAAGCGTTCCGACTTCGACATGAGCGAGACCATTCAGTATTCCCCGGGCAGCGCGGGCCGGAGCCGCTACAAGGCGGGTGTCTCGCTCACAGCCACAAAGTGGACCCAGAACTACCTCTACGGCAGCCGCGGCATCTTTCAGTTTGGTGACCTGGACGACTTCGGGGCGGCAACGGGCGCCTTCTACATTGCCGAGGCTCCCTCCGCCATCACCAAGTTCAGCACCAAGGAGCTGGCCCTCTTCGGCCAGGGGTCGTGGCGCCTGGGAGATGCGATCTCGCTGATTGGCGGCGCCCGCTTCGACCGCCAGCGCCTCCCCAACCAGAGCCAGCAGCTGATTCCGCAGAACGGCCAGTTCACCAGCCTGTTCGGCCTGGCCAACTTCCGCATACCGGGTGGCAGCAGCAATGTCGCGCCGCATGTCGGCGTGATCTGGACCGGCGGCCAGCGATACCCCTGGACGGTTTCGGCGGGGGGAGGTTGGCACTACGGCATGCTCGATCTCACCCGGCTCTCCGAAGTGATTCTCGCCAGCGGCGCACTGCGTGCCCGTCGCGGGCTTGGCACCTACGCCAGCTGGCCGACCGTACCCGATACCGCCGGTGCCCCCGACGCCGGCCAGGTGATCTCGCTCTTCGATCCCCGGGGCACTTACAAGGACCCTCGCACCCGCAAGCTGGATCTCCAGATCGAGCGCGCCCTGCCGGCATTCATCAGTCTGCGGATCACCGGCGGCTACCATCACACCGACTTCCTGCTCCGCCGGGAAGACCTGAATCTCCTTCCCTCGCCGGCGGGTCGCACCCAGGAGGGTCGTCCGGTCTACGGCGTGCTGCAGCAGCGCGGCACGCTGGTCACCACCGATCCCGGGTCCAACCGCCGGATCCCCGGTTTCGACATGGTGTCGGCGCTCGTGTCCACCGGCTTCTCCGACTACTACCAAGCCGGCTTCTCGCTCACCCGCGAGCCAGCTCGCGGCATCGGCTTCGCCGCGGCGTATTTGTGGAGCCGCACCCGCGACAACACGATGCAGAGCTGGAACGGCGATCCGGCCGACGAACTCTCGCCTTTCCCCGAGGATCGCCCCGGTCAGGAATGGGTCGAGGGCATCTCCGACCTCGACCTGCCGCACCGCGCCTCCCTGCGGCTTTCCTGGCACGGCGGCGGCCCCGTGCCGGTCACGGTTGCGACTCGCTACCGCTACCGTTCCGGTTTCGCGTTCACGCCCGGCTTTCGCGACGGGGTCGACGTCAACGCCGATGGCTCCGGTCGCAACGACCCCGCCTTCGTGGATGCCGCGATCGGCGGGATGCAGGCCCTGATCAACCAGAACAGCTGTATCAAGGAGCAATCCGGGCGCTTCGTCGATCGGAACAGCTGCCGCGAGCACGGCAATCATGCGCTCGATCTCACCGTGGCCGTCGGGCTGCCGGTGCGCGCCCTCGGGGGTCGGCTGGAGCTGACCGCCGACGTCTTCAACCTCGCGTCCACGCCGACCGGTCTGATCGACCGCGCCCTCGTGCTGGTCGACCCCGCCGGCACCCTGGCGACCGACGGCCTCGGCAACGTGACGCTGCCGCTCATCGCCAACCCCCGGTTCGGCAAGTTGCTGTCGCGCCGCACCGAACCCCGGATCCTGCGGCTTGGGCTCCGGGTCGCCTACTAGTCGAGGTTGTCATGCGCGTCCTGCGTCCACTGATCGTTCGCTCGGTGTTCCCCCTCGCCCTGGCGGGCACGGCGCTGCTCGGCTGCGGAAACGCCGGGGAGAACCTCGGCATCCGGACCAAGCCGGGGGCGGGATTCACCGTGACCGTGCTCTACGATCGCGATCAGAACGCCCTGCCCACCAACGCCGACTCGGCGCTGGCCGGCGTTCGGGTTTTCCTCAAAGTGCCCGGCGGGCCGGACACCCTCGCGGTGGACACCACCGATGCGCTGGGTCAGGCGGGGTTCCTCAACATCCCTACCGGGCCCTACGCCGTCGAAGTGGAGGCGTCGGTTCTGGGCGATTCCCTCGCCACCCGGCTGACCCCGCAGGCGGTGATAGTCTTTCCCTCCGGCGGCCCGGGTAGTATGGTGGCACTGCTCACCTTCCCGACCCGGACCGTGGCCGCGGCTCGGGCGCTCCCGATCGGCAGCCGGGTCCTCGTGAGCGGCCTGATCCTGGCCGGCCCGCAGTCGAGCCGGGACACCAGCGGCGCGATGCGTGACTCCACCGGCGCGGTCCGCCTCACCGGCGTGAGAATTCTCTCCGGTGGCGTCTCCCAGCCGGGCGACTCGGTCCGGGTCCTCGCCACGGTCGGCGTGCGGAACGGGCAGAAGGTGCTGGACCGTGCCGCCATCTCGCTGCTCACCATCACCGCGCTCCCGGTGGCCGATACGCTGACCACGGTGGTCGCGGCAACCGCGAATGGCGCGGTCCGGGATGCGGATCTCGTCTCGATCTTCGGTGCGGAAATCCTGTCCACCTCGGGAGCGAACGGCGATCTGACCGTGACCCTTGATGACGGATCGGGGCCACTGGAGGTGCTGGTCGACAGTGTGCTCCAGATCGCCCCCGGTCTTTTCGTGATCGGCGATTCGCTGTCCGGAGAGGGTATTCTTGTCCCGGCAAGCAGCGGCGCGACGTGGCAGTTCCGTCCCCGGCAGCGCCAGGATTTCACGATTTTCTAGCTGGCGGCTGAACGCTGAATGCTGAACCCTGAACGCTCACGGCCAACGGCCACCCGAGGATCGAATGCCCCAACGCCTGTTCCTCTCCCCTCGCGACGCGCTCATCTGGCGGATCCTGCAGATTGTCGGGGTCGTCTTTCTGCTGATCGGCCTGCAGGACATCGCCACGTCCTGGCTGCCCCATCGGCTGGGCGACCCGGAGTGGGAGCTGGGCACGACGAGCAACTTCTTTGACGTTGTGCCGCTGCTGGGGCTGGGGGTGGCCTTTCTGCTGGCGGCCGCGGTGGCGACCGGGCGCCGCTGGACGATCCGCCTCATCGCCACCTTCTGCCTCCTGACCGCCGTGTTCATGCTGCTCGCGATGGTGCTCTACGCCACGGTGCTGCCGCTGGCCTTCAAGATCATCACGAATCCGGTCGCGCTGACCCAGATCAAGAAGGCCGCCGCGAAGACGGGGGTCCAGGCACTGCTCTACCCTTTTGCCATGCTCTGGCTGGCCGCGGCGGGGTGGAAATCGAGCTTCGGGCGCCGACGTCCCTGAGCCAAACGGTGATTTTTGTTGTGGCGATACCACAGCAGGTCCGCCAAAATAACGCTGATCGACAGCAGGGTTGTTTTCTCAAGAACTTTAACTGCAACGCTTTACAGGCGAATCCCATGGTGCGACTCACTGGCCCGAACTCTGCAATAGAGCCCTACGTACCAACGGGGCTGCCTCTGGAGGTCACATGACCGCCTCCAGGGTCCTGATCAAGACTGATCCAAAGAATCGCTCGCCGCTGGACCCGGCGCCGGACACGGGGTGGTATCTGCTCGGTGGGATCGGCCTGGTCTTCGCCGTCGTTTCGCTGGCCGACCTGGTGCTGGCGTTCTACCCGCTGGCCGTTGGGGATGCCGAGTGGGAATTCGGGACCATCACGACGGTCATGGACGGACTGCCGCTGATGACGATCGGACTGGGGCTGGCGCTGGGGGCGATGGTGGCACGGGGCCGGTCGCCCGGAGTACGAATCCTGTCGGTGGTCTTCGCCGTGATTGGCCTGGTGCTGGCGCTGCTGACGTTGCGGTACGCAGGACACATCAGTCAGGCGATGGGCGCGGTGACCGAGCCGTCAATCAAGCTCGGGTTGCGGAAGGCGATCTTCAAAACGCTGGCGCAGGGGACGCTTTACCCGATCGGGTTCTTCTGGATCGGCATACTCGGATGGAAACACGCCAAACACGGCGTAACTTCATAGTTCACCAAAAGTCGAGGTACCTCATGATCAAGGCAGGCAGGTTCATCGCTCTGTTCGGCGCCCTGGCGCTGGCAGCTCCTTCGGCGGCACACGCCGATGGGTTCAAGTCCTACAAGGTGTGTGGCGGCGATACCTTCGCCACCTGCGCCGCGGTCAGCATCACGGTCGTCGGTAACGACGTCTCCGTCCGGGTGTGGAATCTCTCGGGCAACTCCGCCGCCACCTACGGCACCAACACCTATGCCGGCACCGTCTTCAACGGCATCGGGTTCTACAACACCGGTGGCGCCACCGCAGTGCTCGGGTCGATGCAAATGACCGGGCCGTCCCGTGCCGGTGACACGCCGAACGCCTGGAAGCTGCGGAACACCGGCACCGTCGCGTTCAACGTGGACTTCAATGCCATTCCCAAGGGCGGTACCCAGGGGA
>JAWXBX010000231.1:0-9798 GCA_034440415.1 Gemmatimonadota bacterium
CGGCCCTGGCCGTGGGGCTGGGCGGGTGAAACCGGCGCCACATCACCGAGACCTCCGCCGTCGTGTACCTGCGCGATTCCTCCGGACTCGACGCGTCAATCGGCAGCGACAGCACTGACCGGCGTCAGCCCGATTTCACCGACTCGACGTCGCGCGAGACACGTCAGGTGCTGGCCCGCTTCATCCCCGGCGCTTTTCCCGAGCTGCAGGTGGCGGTTCCGCTGGGCGGACCACGCGCCTGGGGCGTCCTCGATGTGCGCGTCGCCACCGGCCGGCTCGACGCATGGGCCCACGCCGAGCGGCGACGCTCCTACCTGCTCGGCGTTGGTGTCGCCCTGCTGATCGCGGCGGGGACCTGGGGGCTGGTCAGCTGGTGGGTCGGCCGCCCGCTCGGTGCCATCATCAATGCGATGGCCGGCGCGCATGCCGGTGCCAGTGATGCCCCCCCGGCGCCCGAGACCGGCGTCAAGGAGTTTCGCCACCTCGCCCGGCGCTACAACCTGCTGCGGAGCGCGCTGGCGGACCGCGAACGCGAAAGCAGCGCGCGGGCCGCACTGCTCGGCCTTGAGGAGCGCGCCCGATCGTACGATCGCCTCGCGCTGGCGGAGGAGACCGCCGCCGGATTGGCCCATGAGATCGGCACACCGCTGAGCACGATGAATGGCCACCTGCAGCTCTTGCGGGAGGACCTCCGCGGCATGCCCGGGTCGGCGGCGGCCAACGAACGGGTGGCGCTGCTGCTCAGCCAGGTCGATCGGGTGACGCGGATCGTACGGGCGGGACTCTCGCGTGGGAGCTGGCCCACACCCACGACGCACCCTACCGATCTCGGCGCGCTCGCCCAGGCGCTGGTGCGCTTTCTTGAGCCGACGCTGGTGCAGGCCCGGCTCACCGCCACCGCCCGAGCCGCCGATCCACGCGCCCCGTCGCTGCGAGTCGTGACGGACACCGATCTGGTCGAACAGATACTGCTCAATCTGCTCAAGAATGCGATCGAAGCAGTGCCACCGGGCGGCCATGTGCAGCTCCGGTGGGGCCGCGAGGATGAGCGTCCCTACCTCGAAGTGGCCGATGACGGGCCCGGCCTCACCCCCGAAGTGCAGGCCCAGCTGTTTCAACCATTCGTCACCTCGAAGGGCAGCGCCGGGACCGGACTCGGGCTCGCCGTGAGTCGCCGGCTTGCCGGCTCGCTCGGCGGGGAACTGGTCTACCTTCCCGAAACGATCGGCGCGCGCTGGCGCCTCTGGTTCTCCCGGGAGTCCGCCGCATGACCGCTGTCACCAACCCACCCGCCCGCCTTTTGCTGGTTGACGATGACGAGGCCGCCGGGACGCTGCTTGGCGAGGTGCTGAGTCGGGAGGGATACGCGGTGGTCGTGGCCCAGTCGGCGGCGGGGGCATTCCTGGCGTTCGGTCAGCAAGGGCCGTTCGACGCCGTGCTCACCGACCTCCGCATGCCGGAGGCGAGCGGCCTCGATCTGCTGGCGCAACTGAAGGCCCGCGACCCGGAATCGCTGGTCCTGGTCCTGACCGCCTTTGGCGACGCGGCCACCGCTGGTGAGGCGATCCGGGCCGGCGCGTATGACTTCATCAGCAAGCCGTACAACCTCGATGAGTTGCGCCTGACGATCGCCCGTGCCATCGAACGGCGCCGGTTCTCCGCCCGCCGGATGGCCCAGTCGCCGGACGTCGCCGCGCGCGCCGCCGCGCTCGTCTCGCGCGGCGGTCTGGTGGGGCACAGCCCCGGCATCATCAACGTGATGAAGCAGGTCGCCCGAGTCGCGTCGAGCCAGGCCACGGTGCTCATCCACGGCGAGACCGGCACGGGCAAGGAACTCGTCGCCCGCACGGTGCACCGCTTTTCGGATCGGGCCGAAAAGCGAATGGTCCCGGTGAACTGCTCGGCGCTGGCGGAGGGCCTGCTGGAGAGCGAGCTGTTCGGTCATGTGCGCGGCGCGTTCACCGGGGCGACCGGGAGCCGGCCCGGACTCTTCCGCGATGCCGATGGCGGCACGGTCTTCCTCGACGAAATCGGTGACATCTCCCCCGGGCTGCAGGCCCGGCTCCTGCGGGTGCTGCAGGAACAGGAGGTCGTGCCGGTGGGCTCCGAGACGGTCGTGAAGGTGGATGTGCGGGTCATCGCGGCGACGCACCGGGACCTTGCGCTGATGGTGCGGGAAGGGCGGTTTCGTGAGGACCTCTACTATCGGTTGAGCGTCGTCACCATCACGCTGCCCCCGCTGCGCGAACGACGGCAGGACATCCCGCTGCTGATCGACCATTTCCTCACGACGCTCGCCACGCGTCACAGCCGCGGCCCAGTGGCGCTCGCGCCCGAGGCGCAGGCGCGGCTCCTCGCCCATGACTGGCCCGGCAACGTGCGGGAGCTGGCCAATGTCTTGGAGCGGGCCATGGTCCTGGCCGAGCTCGATGTGATCGGGCCGGAACATCTGGCCGACGTGGTACCGTCGGGGCCAGCGAGCCCCACGTCCTCGCCGCCAACGATGTTGGCCGAGCCAGCCGGCCCGTCTGATCCGGTCGGCGGAGAGCTCCTCACGCTGGAGGAACTCGACCGCCGCCATGTGTTTCGCGCCCTGGCCGCGACTGGCGGCAACCGTGAAGCGACCGCCAGGGTCCTCGGCATCTCCCGCCGCACTCTCACCCGGATGATTCAGCGGTGGCGGTGGTCCCCGGGACAGACCTGACGGACAGCTTGTCCTCCGCGGGGCCAACTTGTCGCGCCACCTCCCCCGGAATCCCGGGTTTCGCTGCGATTTCGCCCGTTCTGCGCGGATTCCGCCCGGCACGGGCGTTGCTATTTCAGTGAGCAGCCCGCACGGAACGATCGCACGGTCCGCCGCGGTTCACTCTCTGGAGGATGTATGCGCCGCACCACTTCAATTTCCACCCTGGCAATGCTCGGCATGCTGGCCACTTCCGGCCTCGCCGCGCAGGCTGCTCCGACCACGACCAAGCCGGCCGCGAGCCAGCAGGTCACCGCCAAGCCGGTCGCGGCGCCCGCGGCCTCCATGGCCACCAAGCCCGCGCATGAGCTGCTCAACCTGAACACCGCGACCCGCGATCAGCTCGTCACCCTGCCAGGCGTCGGCGAGAGCTATGCAGATGCCATCATCAAGGCCCGCCCGTTCAAGTCGAAGTCCGAACTGGTGAGCCGCAAGGTCCTTCCCGAGGCGGCGTACAAGAAATTTGAATCGATGGTGATCGCCAAGCACACGGCCTGATCCGCCGGCTCGTTCTCCCCGCGGAGCGCCACGGCATCCAACCCCCTGCTCCGCGCCATATCCGCAGGTCCACCGCCCGTCGGGATTCTCCCGGCGGGCGGCCTTCCGTCGTCGACCCTCGCCCGACCTTGACGAAACCGCCTCCGACAGGTAAAAAGTAAGGAGCCCGGCGGTCCTCCCGTCCCGCATCCCGCCCCACCCTGGCTTCCACGCGCCCATCCGCCACCGCCTCTCGTCCTGTGCGCGCGGGCGGCATGCCCTCTTACCGAGGAACCAAATCTTGCCTCTCGTCGTCCGAAACATCCGCCGATTCGCCCTGCTGGCCCTGACCCTCGTCGCCGCGCCGATCGCGTCGCTGGCCGCGCAGTCCGGCACTGTGAAGGGACGCATCCTCGACAGCGCCGGTACCGTGATCAACGGCGCCCTGGTCACCGCGGAGGGTACGACGTCCCGTGCGACCTCCACCGCGCTGGGCAAGTACACCCTCCGGGGCGTCCCCGCCGGCCCCCGCACCATCCGCATTCGCGCGATCGGCTACGCGCCGCTCGATCTGGCGATCACGGTTGCCGCGGGCGACGTCATGGATCAGGACTTCACCCTGGCCCGCTCGGCGGTCGAGCTCGCCCCGATCGACGTGGTGATCGGGTCCCGCGGCCAGCACACCGCGGCCGAAGAACTCGCGGTCCCGGTCGACGTGTACACCGCCGAGGACATCCAGCAGCAGGGCACGACCGAGACCAGCCAGATCCTCGCCGCGCTGTCACCCTCGATCAATTTCCCGCGCCAGACCGTGACCGACGCGAACGATATCGTGCGTCCGTTCACGCTGCGCGGCCTCTCGCCGGACCACACCCTGGTGCTGGTCAACGGCTGGCGGCGGCACCAGACCGCGCTCCTCAACGTCTTTCCCGTCGGCTCTGCCGCCGGCTCGAGCGGTGTCGACCTCAACGCGATCCCCGCCAGCGCCATCGAGCGCGTGGAGGTGCTGCGCGACGGCGCCTCGGCGCAGTACGGCTCCGACGCCATCGCGGGCGTGGTCAACATCGTGATGAAGGAGGGGCAGTTCTCCCCGTTCCTGAACGCGAACGCGGGCCGCTATGCCACCGGCAAGGGGTACAAGGACGATGGCGACCTGGTCGACGTGAACGGCGGATTCGGCATCAAGCTTGGCCGCGGCTCCCTCGGGCTGTTCGGTGAGTTCCAGCACCGCGACCCCACCAACCGGTCGTGGGCCGATCCCTCGCTGGTGGATGCCAGCGGGGTGGCTGACTCGATCAATCCGAAAGACGGAACGATCATCCAGAAGCGGAACTCGCTGCCGCAACCGAGCCATCACTACGGCGACGGCCTGGAGAAAGACGTGATGACCTTCGCCAACCTGCGCATGCCGCTGAACGCCAGTGGCTCGACCGAGTTCTACTCCTTTGGCGGGTACAGCTACCGGGTGGGCACCGGCAACGGATTCTTCCGCTACTTCGACAGCCCGCGCAACTGGCAGGAACTGTATCCGCAGGGCTTCCTGCCGGAGTTCCGTCCCACCGTGAAGGACTACTCCGGCGCGGGCGGGATCCGGACCAGCGCCGGCGGATGGGGCATCGACCTCGGCGCCTCCTACGGCCGCAACACCTTCGATTACGACCTGCGGAACACCAACAACGCCTCGCTCGGGCCCTGCCTCGTCGTGGCGTGCGCGCCGGGCCTCGACGGGATCCTGGGCACTGGCCCAGGCGACCCAGCCGCAGCCGACGATCCGGGCATCCCCAACCAGACCTCGTTCTTCGCCGGGCGCCTCGATCGTGGCGAGTTCGTCTCCGGGCTGAACCTGTCGAAGCCGCTCAGTCTGGGGCTGGCGAACCCGGTGAACGTCGCGATCGGAGCGGCGTTCCGCCGGGAGAGCTACAAGGTGATCGAAGGCGAGTTCGCCTCGTATGTCAACGGCGGCCACCAGGCCCAGGACAGCGCCTCGAACCCGGGCAACCTGGCCCCGGCCGGCTCCTCGGTGTTCGGCGGGTTCCGTCCCGGCGACGCCAGCGATCATAGCCGGACCAACTTCGGCGCCTACCTCGACCTCGAGTCCGACCTCAGCTCCAAGGTGCTGCTGAACCTCGCCAGCAGGTTCGAGACTTACAGCGACTTCGGTCAGCGGGTCACCGGCAAGGCGGCGCTCCGCTTCCAGCCGTCCCAGCGGGTCGTCTTCCGTGGCGCCGCCAGTACCGGCTTCCGCGCCCCGGGACTGGCACAGAGCTTCTTCAGGCACATCACGACCAGCTCCATCGGCGGCCAGCTGATCGAAGTGGGCAATTTCCCGGTCGACGATCCGGTCGCCAAGCTGCTCGGCGCCAAGCCGCTCAAGGAGGAGACCTCGATCAACTTCAGCGGCGGTGTCGCCATCTCGCCAACCGACAACTTTACGCTGACGCTCGACCTGTTCCACATCAAGATCAACGATCGCATTCTGCTGGGCGCCACCTTTGACGACGACACGACGCTCGCCATCCTGGCGAACAACGGGATCACCAACATCGGCGCGGTGCAGTACTTCACCAACGGGCTCGACACCAGGACCCAGGGTATCGACCTCACTGCGGATCTGAAGGTCCCGGCGGGCGCCTCGGGCACGCTCGACTTCACCCTGAACGGCAACTACACCAGGAACACGATCAGCCGCATCTCGCCGCTGCCCACGGTGCTGGCAAATTCGCTCGAGCCCGGCCTGATCGACTCGGTGACCTACATCGGCCTCACCGAGGAACGCCCCGACTGGCGCGGGACCTTCACGACCCAGTACAGCACCGGCGGCCTGCATGCGCTGGCGCGGGCGGCGTACTACGGCAAGTTCAGCTCGGCCCAGCTCGGCTTCTGTGACCTCTGCCGCGAGCGGTACGGCGCCAAGACGCTGTTCGACGTCGAGGTCGGCTATCGCTTCAGCCAGGTCAACCTGTCCGTTGGCGTGCGCAACCTGTTCGACACCTATCCGGACCAGCCGTCGTCGAACACCCCCACAGATCCGACCGACCCGACCTCCGACCCGGCGAAGCTGTTCAACAACAACTACGGCACCTTCCCCTGGGCGGCCGCGTCGCCGTTCGGGTACAACGGACGGTTCATCTATACGCGAGCGGAGATTGTGCTGGGCTGGTAAGTCGGCAGGTGGCAGGTGGCAGCCAGAATCTCAGAGTGGATCGCTGCCTGCGCGCAACTTGCAGATGGCCAACGGCGGTCGGATGAGGCGTGATGCCCGTCCGACCGCCGTTTCTTCTGCCACCTGCTACCTGCCGGCTGCTACCTGATCAGCCACCCCGCCAGCCCGAACAGCAGCAAGAACCCGCAGACATCGGTAAAGGTGGTCACGAAGATCGAGGAAGCCACTGCGGGATCGATATTGAAGCGGTTGAGCACCAGCGGAATGAATGCTCCGGCGAACCCGGCAACGAACAGGTTGCCGGTCATGGCCAGAAAGACGACGAGTCCGAGCTGACTGCCATGCCCCAGGAGGATGGCGACCAGGGCCGCCACGATCCCGTTCGCCATCCCATTGGTCAGCCCGACCAGTACTTCCTTCCCGATCACCCGGCCGGCGCGGTCGGCAGGGATGAGTCCGAGTGCGACACGTCGCACCGTGACGGCCAGTGCCTGGGTCCCGCCGTTCCCGCCCATGCCGGCGATCACGGGCATCCAGAAGATGAGTGCGAGCACTTTGCTCACCTGAGTCTGGAATCGCGATGCGATCCAACCCGCGAGGAACGCGGTCACCAGGTTGATCAGCAGCCATGGCAGCCGGCTCTTCACCGCACCGGTCCAGGCCGCTGACAGTTCTTCGTCCGCCGACGTACCACCGAACTTGAGGAGGTCCTCGGTCTGTTCCGCCTCGACGACATCAATCACGTCATCGAATGTCACCTGGCCGAGCAGCCTGCCCGCGCCATCCACGACGGGCACCGCGGGGACATTGTAGCGCCGCAGGACCCGGGCAACTTCCTCCTGATCCACCTCCGGCGTCACCCGGGCCTCGGTGTCCTGCATCAGCTCACGCACCGGCCGATGGGCCGGACTGGTCACCAGCCGCTCGATCGGGAGGATGCCGAGCAGGTGACTCGACTCGTCGACGACATAGACCTGGGAAAAATCTTCGATTTCCTCCGCCTGGCGCCGCAGCGATTCGATGCCTTCCCCGGCCGTACTGGAGGCCATCACCGTCACAACCTGCGCGGTCATCAGGCCGCCGGCCGTCTCCGGATCGTAGCGCAGCAGGTCGTCGACGTCGGTCCGGTCCTCCATCTCGGCGAGGACCTTCTCCTGGTCCTCCGGATCGAGGCCGCCGACCAGGTCAGCGGCGAGGTCGTCGGGAAGCTCATCCACGATCTCGCCGGCTGCCTCGGGCGCCTCGGCAACCAGGTCCACCAGCGTCCCCTCGGCCTGGTCCTCATCGGTCATCTCGATGAGGGCCATGCCGGACACCCGGCGCGGCAACGCCTTCACCACCACGAGCCGCTGTTCCTCGTCGAGCGAAGAGAGCACGTCACCCAGATCCTCCGGCTCCGCCTTCTTCGCCAGGGCAAGAAAGCCAGGGAGATTGCCCCGGCGGATCAGCTCGAGCATCGAGCGAACGATGGTGGTGGTGCGGCTCATGCCGTGCCCTCCCCTTCGGTCTGCGGCGCCAGGACCGTCGCGACCGGCGATCCGCGCCGGACCAGCACCCGCTCGATTCGGGTTGGGGTCGCCTGTACCACTTCGAGTTCAAGTCCGCGCACGAGGAAACGTTCGCCAGCCAGCGGGATGCGGCCGGCCAGTTCGGTGAGCATTCCGGCGACCGTATTGGTCCGGCTCTCCGGCAGCCGGACACCGAAACGTTCCTCCAGCGCCGCCACCGGCGTGCCGGCATCCGTCTCCAGCAGCGGCGACATGGCGTCGGAGTCGGGCGGGGCCGCCACGTCGAACTCATCGAAAATCTCACCCACCAGTTCCTCGAGCAAATCTTCCAGTGTCACGATCCCGAGCGTGCCCCCGAACTCGTCCAGCACCACCGCGAGGTGGCGCCGCTCGCGCTGCATGTCGAGCAGCAGGTCGCCGCAGGTCCGTCCCGCGGGAGCGTTGGCCACCGGGCGCACCGGCAGGCGCTGGCCCGGCGCGAGAGTGAACAGGTCAAAGGCGTGCAGCATGCCGACGATTTCATCGAGCGTCACCCGGTAGACCGGCAGCCGGCTGTACCCGCTCTGGGAGAAGACCTGGGCGATATCGTCGAGTGCATCGTCCTCGGAGACGGCCACGATGTCGGTGCGGGGCGTCATCACCTCCCGTACCGGGCGCTCGGCAAACGTCATCACGCCACCGACCATGATCAACTCATCGTCCGGCGCGACGCCCGACGCCGCGCCCTGGCGCCAGAACGTGCGCAGTTCGGTGGCCCCAGGGAGCGCCCGTGCGGGCAGCAACATCCCGATGATCCCGGCCAGTGGCCTGAGGACGGGCACGACGAAGTTCCGCAGCTCGCCGGCGCGCGGCCGCACGATCCAGCGCGGCAGCAGGTAGCCGGCCAGCAGGACCAGCGGCATGACGACGAGCAGCAGCAGGAGCGCGAGAGCCGCGAGCGTGAACCCGGTGAAGAACGCCGGAATCGCCGCGCCGGCGATCACCACGCCGAGCGCGGTGAGGGCGGAGGTCACGCCGAGGTACGTTTCCATCTCCGCGAGCCACGAGAGCGAGCCGGCATGGCCGCGCAGCTGCTGGGCAACAGCACGGGTCAGCTCGAGCCGGCTCAGTGAGACCAGCGCGGTCCCCGCCACTGCGCCGAAGACTGCCAGCGCCAGCCCACCAAGGAGCACGACCCAGGTCATGGAGTGCCCTCCTCCGAGATCGTCTCGGCGCGCGCGGGGCGGGTGATCACCACGCGACGGACCCGGCGGCGGACGACCTGCTCCACCGCGATCTCGATTCCATCGACTTCGATTCTCTCGCCACTGCGGGGCACCCGTCCGAAGACATCGAGCATCAGCCCGCCGACCGACGTCACATCCTCGCGGTGAAAGCTGTGGCCCAGCAGGGCCTCGAGTTCGGCGAGCGAGACGCCGCCTTCCACCGAGAGGCGACCGTCCCCATCCTCCACCACCGGCGCCACCTCGTCGGTGTCGTATTCGTCCTGGATTTCGCCGACGACCTGCTCGAGAATGTCCTCCAGTGTCACCAGCCCCGCCGTCCCGCCGAACTCATCCACCACAACCGCGAGATGACTGGGACCACGCTGGAAGTCCCGCAGCTGGCGATCAAGGGTCTTCCCCTCCGGGACGAACGCCGCCGGCCGGATGAGCGCCTGCCATTCACCGCTCGAGTGCCCGCGGGGCACCAGCACCTGCATGTCCTTGGCGTACAGCACACCGACCACCGCGTCGGGGTGTCCATCGTAGACCAGCAGCCGCGCATGCTCGGAGCGCCGCAGGGTCGCGATCACCTCGTCACGGGTCGCACCGCTGTCAACCGCGACCACATCAATGCGTGGTGTCATGACCTCGGCCACCGACATATCCGCCAGTGAAAAGAGTCCGAGGAGCATGTCCCGCCGC
>JAWXBX010000232.1:0-3668 GCA_034440415.1 Gemmatimonadota bacterium
GCGCGGGGCGGGCATGGTCATCGTGGTCTCTGGGCTGAGGGCGGGGTCCGTACGCCCTGCCCCGGGGATGGTTTCATGGTGAGACGGCCGCAGTGCCGCGCTCGCCGCGGTAATGCCGGCAACGGACTCCTCCAGCAGGCCGACGATCTACCCGAGCGCCTGCTCCAGGTCCGCGATCAGGTCGGCGGTGTCCTCGATGCCACAGGAAAGGCGCACCAGGCTGTCGGTGAGTCCCATCTCCTGCCGGAGCGCAAGCGGCACCGCTGCGTGGGTCATGCTGGCCGGATGGCCGATCAGGCTTTCGACACCACCAAGCGACTCCGCGAGAGCGAAGATCCGGGTGCGCTCGACCACGGTCCGGGCGAGGGCGGCGTCGCCCAGTTCGATCGAGATCATGCCGCCGAAACCGCGCATCTGCCGCTGGGCCAGCCCGTGCTGCGGGTGGGTCGGGAGGCCGGGATAGTAAACCTGCTTCACCCGCTTGTGGTGCGTGAGCCACTCGGCGATCTCCCGGCCGCTGGTATCGTGCTGCCGCATCCGGAGCGGGAGCGTCTTGAGGCCGCGGAGACAGAGCCAGCAGTCCATCGGACCCGGGACGCCGCCGGCGGCGTTCTGGAGGTAGCCGATCCGCTCCGCGAGGTCATCACGTCGGGTGATCAGCATGCCACCGATCATGTCGCTGTGGCCGTTGAGATACTTGGTCGTGGAGTGGAGCACGACGTCGGCGCCGAGCGCGAGGGGCTGCTGGAAATAGGGCGTGGCGAAGGTGTTGTCGACCACAAAGACTGCCCCGCGCGCCTGGGCGATATCGCCGATGGCGGCGAGATCCGACAGGAACATCATCGGGTTGGTCGGCGTCTCGGCGTAGATCATCCGCGTCGTCGGCGTGAGGACGCGGGCGACGGCGGCGGGATCCCGCATGTCGACAAAGGTGAAGCGCAGGCCGAGCCGCTCGTAGACTCGCTCCATCAGGCGGTGCGAGCCGCCGTACAGGTTGGAGCCGGCGACGATGTGGTCGCCGGCGCTGAAGAGTTTCAGGATGGTATCGAGCGCGGCCAGTCCGGAGGCGAACGCAAACCCATGGGTGCCGCCCTCCAGGCTGGCCACCGCACGTTCCAGCGCTTCCCGGGTCGGATTCTGGGTCCGGGCGTACTCGTAGCCCTTGTGGCGGCCGAGTCCGTCCTGGATGTAGGTCGAGGTCTGGTAGATCGGCGGCATGACCGCGCCAGCGAGGGGATCCGGCACCGGACCGGCGTGGACAGCCCGGGTGGCAAAGCCGGTCGGGTGGTCGTCGGGCGCGAGTTGTGTCATGCGGGTGGGGTGAGAGAGGGCGGGAACGTAATCCGGCGGCTCGGCGGCCGGCAAGCCACACTGGCGTCGCATGGCGGGGAAGGAGCGGGCTGATGCTACTCGAATCGATCGCGGACCGGCTGGATCCGAAGGTGCTGGCGCCCCGCTGCCTCGTGGTGGACGATGACGCCGCGGTGCGTCGCAGCATCGCCAAGGTGATCCAGCTGCAGGGACTCACCCCGCTGGAGGCCGATGGGGCCGAGGCCGGGCTGGCGCTGCTGGCGGAGGAGGGCGAAGTCCCGCTCATCATCAGCGACATCAACATGCCCGGGATGAACGGCCTCGCCTTCCTCGAGGAGGTGCTGCGCCTCTATCCCGACACCGCGGTCATCATGCTGAGCGGCGTCTCCAATGTGCAGACCGCCGTCACCTGCCTCGACCGGGGTGCGCTGGATTATATCGCCAAGCCCGCGATGGTGGAGGAGGTCCGGGTCCGTGTCGCCAAGGCGCTGGAGAAGCGGGACCTCACGCTGCAGCAGCGATTCTATCAGAAAAACCTCGAACTCCGGGTGCGGGTGCAGGCGACCCGGATTCGCGAGCTCTTCCTGCAGGGCGTGCAGACGCTGGCCCACGCGCTGGAAGCCAAGGACTCTTACACTCGCGGTCACTCCGCCCGGGTCAGCCGGTATGCCGCCCAGACCGCCCTCCGCCTCGGCTTTACCGGCGACCGACTGGAGGAGATCCGGCTCGGAGCGGAGTTGCACGACATTGGCAAGATCGGGACGCGTGAGGCGATCCTCAACAAGCCCGGCAAGCTCACGGACGAGGAATTCCAGCACATCGCCGAGCATGTGGTGCTGGGCGAGCGGATCCTGGCCCCGCTCGCGCGGGAGAATCCCACAGTGCTTCGCATCGTCCGCAACCACCACGAGCGGATGGACGGGCGGGGCTTTCCTGACAAGCTGGTGGGGGAGACCATTTCCATCGAGGCCCGGATCGTCTGCGTGGTGGACGCGTTCGACGCCATGACCACCAACCGGGCCTATCGCGATTCGCGCCTCCCGGTCGACGCCATGAAGGAGCTGGATCGGTGTACCCCGAGCCAGTTCGATCCCGATGTCGTGCAGGCGTTCAAGGCGGCCTTTCCCGACCTGAGCCTGCTCCCGGTCGAAGTCTGAGCTGCCGACGGGGCACGCCGTGACCCCCGTCACGGCCATCGGTGCCGAGGGGCCCCACTATTCTGCGTGACCCCACCCGACACTCCGCGCCGTCGCACTCGCGCCGCGCGGTCCGATGCCATGCCGCTGCAGATTCCGTCGTCCAACTCCGAGTCGCCCATCCTCTGCCTTCTGGCGGATGACGACGCCGACCTGCGCCGGGCCATGGCGCAGGTGCTGGAAGGCATGGGCCTGTCCTGCCTCGAGGCTGGCTCCGGCACCGAGGCGCTGGCGATCCTCGAGCAGACCGGCGAGCTGCCGCTCCTGATCTCGGACGTCTCCATGCCCGGGATGGGCGGACTCGGCCTGCTACGGGAGGTGCGACGGCGGCATCCGGACATGGCGGTGGTGATGCTGAGCGGAGTCCGCGAGGCGGAGACCGCGGTGGAGTGCCTGCTGGCGGGCGCGCTCGACTACATCACCAAGCCCGCCCTGCTCGGCGAGATCCGGTCCCGGATCCAGCGAGCGCTGGAGAAGCGCGACCTCACGCTGCAGAATCGATTCTACCAGCAGCATCTGGAACAGCTGGTCGACCACCAGGCCATCCGGCTGAAGGAGCTCTTCCTCGAGGGGGTGCAGACTCTGGTGCATGCCCTCGATGCGAGGGATCCGTACACTCGGGGTCATTCGATCCGGGTGAGTCACTACGCCAGCCGTATCGCGAGCCGCATGGGAATCAGCGGGCAGGCGCTGGAGGACGTCCGGCTGGGCGCGGAGCTGCATGACATCGGCAAGATCGGGACGCCGGAAGCCATCCTCCACAAGCCGGGCCCGCTCACGCTGGAGGAATTCGGTCATATCACCGAGCACACCGTCCTCGGCGAGCGCATCCTGGCGCCGCTGGCGCGGCAGAATCCCACCGTGCTGTCGATTGTGCGGTCGCATCATGAACGGGTGGATGGCGCCGGCTTCCCCGACCGGCTGGAGGGGAACCGCATTCCCTGGGCGGCGCGAATTGTCGCCGTGGCCGACGCCTTTGACGCCATGACGACCGATCGGTCCTACCGCGCCTCGCTCCCCGCTACAAGCGCCTGCGAAGAGATCCGGGCCTGCGCCGGGGCCCACTTCGACACCGAAGTGGTCGCCGCCTTTCAGGCCGAGTTCCCCGACCCCGGGCAGATGCCGCTGGTGGGCTAAGCCCGACCCTTGGTTCGCCGGTCC
>JAWXBX010000233.1:0-4009 GCA_034440415.1 Gemmatimonadota bacterium
ATTCCAGACAGCTCCCTCCGCCCCTTCCCATCGCCTGCGGTGCGGCGTATCTAGTCGGTGGTCAGCCGTGAGCCAACGGCCATTGGCCGTTAGCCGTTGGCTTGAAGGATTCGGCATTCAGCGTTCCGCCTACCGCCTGCATCCGAATCGGAGAACCCTCCCCATGGCCGAGCCCAAGCCCGCTCGAAAGAAGCGCGCCAAGAAAGCCGTCGAGCCGCGTGGCCTCACCGCGAAGCAGGTCGGCGGCGCCGGGCCACCGGCGGTCATCACCCGGCTCGGCGAGCGGATCATCGACGATGGCGGCGCCATTCTCGCCAGCTACCGCGAACCGCTCGGCGGGCAGTGGCAGGTCCTTGCCGCGCTGCCGATCGACCGGGTGGAGCCGACGCCGTATCAGCGCGATCTCTCCGAGCCGCATGTCGCCCGTCTCGCGAGCGCGATGGACCGGCTGGGTCGGTTCATGGATCCGGTGATCGCAGTGCCCGCGGCCGAGGGGATGTACTGGACCCCCAACGGCAACCACCGGCTGGCCGCGCTCAGGACTCTCGGCGCGCGGTCGGTCGTCGCGCTGGTCGTGCCGGAACCGGAAGTGGCCCACCGCATCCTGGTGCTCAATACCGAGAAATCGCATAACGTGCGCGAGCGGGCGCTCGAAGTCATCCGGCTCGCCGAGGCGCTTGCCGCGCTGGATGATCGGGCCGAGCGGAGCTACGAGACCGAGTTCGAGGAGGCATCGCTGCTGACGCTCGGGGCGTGCTATCAGGAGAATGGCCGTTTCTCCGGCGGAGCGTACCATCCCGTGCTCAAGCGGATCGAGACCTTTCTCGGCGCGAAACTGTCCAACGCGCTGACGGTGCGACGGGAACGGGCGGCGAAGCTGCTCGAGTTGGATGCCGCGGTGGTGGTCGCCATTGCCGGATTGAAGGCGCGCGGATTCGATAGTCCGTACCTGCGGCCCTTCGTGCTGGCGCGGATCAACCCGCTCCGCTTCACCCTCAAGCGGGGGCAGAAGGCCGATTGGGATCAGACGATCGCTACGATGCTCGCAGGCGCAAAGAAGTTCGATGCGGGCAAGGTGAAGGCGGATCAGGTGGCGCGAGCCGGCGGGGCGCCGGAGGGCCCAGAGTAGCTTGCTCCCCTTGCGCTTCTACAAGAGCAGTCGTGTCGTCTCTTGTAGAAGCCATAGGGGAGACCGATGTCCGAGAAACGTCTGGAGCTGCCGCAGGGCACGCTCGACCTGCTGATTCTCAAAGCGCTCTCGCTGGGCGCGCAGCACGGCTGGGCCATCTCCGAGCGGCTGCAGCAGGTCTCCCGCAGCAGCCTGCAGATCCCCCAGGGTTCGCTCTATCCGGCGCTCCACCGGCTGGAACGCCGCGGCTGGATTTCGGCGTACTGGGACGCCTCCGACAACAATCGCCGGGCCAAGTTCTACGAGCTCACCCGCGACGGCCGCCGCCAGCTCAAGACGGAGGCGGAGGAGTGGCGCCGCCTGACCGCGGCGGTCGACCTCGTGCTGGGGATGAGCTGACCGATGTGGCCCCGAATCTGGAGTGATCTCCGTTATCGCAGTCGCGCCCTCTTTCAGCGCTCGGCGATGGAACAGGAGCTCGACGAGGAGCTGCGCTTCCACCTGGAGCAAGCGGCAGCCCGGTACCAGGCCCAGGGCGTCGCGGCGGTTGAAGCGATGCGTCTCGCGCGGGTCGAGTTTGGCGGGGTGGAGGTGGTGAAAGAGGCCAGTCGGGATGGCCGTGGCCTGGCGCTGCTCGAGCAGGGTGCGCAGGACCTGCGCTATGCAGTACGTGCGCTGCGGCGGAACCCCGGCTTCACCGTCGCCGTGATCCTCACCCTCGGGCCCGGCATCGGGATCAACGCCGCGATGTTCGGCATCGTGGACCGGCTGCTGTTCCGCACCCCGCCCTTCCTGCGCGAACCGGACCAGGTCCACCGGGTGTATCTCCAGTGGATGAATCGGGATGGTCTCCGGACGGAAGAGACCTTCGAATACACCCGCTATCTGGATCTTCGGCGCTGGAGCACAGAGTTCGCGGAGATGGCGGCGTTCAGCGTGCATCCGCTTCCGGTCGGCAGCGGGACGGACGCCCGGGAAATGCCTGTCGCAATAGTCTCCGCGACGATGTTCGGCGTCTTCGATGTCCAGCCGGTGCTCGGCCGCTTCTTCAGTGCGGAGGAGGACACCGTTCCCCTCGGCGCCCTCGTGGCGGTCCTCGGGCACGGCTTCTGGCAGGCGCAGTTCGGCGGCCGGCCGGATGTGCTCGGGCAGTCACTCAAGATCGGAACCGCGAGTTACACGATCATCGGAGTCGCTCCGCGCGGCTTTGAGGGCATTGCGGATGAGGCACCACCCGCCCTGTTCGTCCCCATCACGGCCTATGCCGGGACCTTTCGCGCCGGCCCGAATGTCTCCAACTACTACACTCGCTACAACTGGTCGTGGATGCAGATGCTGGCGCGGCGGAAACCGGGGATCAGCGTCGCGGAGGCCAGCGCCGACCTGAGCCGGGCCTACCGCCAGAGCGACGAGTCCGAGCGCAGCCTGAATGCAGGCGGGACTCCAGCGGAGATCGCGCGCCCGGCGGCAGTCGCCGGCCCGGTGCAGGCCGAACGTGGGCCGCGCCAGGGCACGGTCACCAAGGTGGCGAGCTGGGTAAGCGGCGTCGCGCTGATTGTGCTGCTCATCGCCTGCGCGAATGGGGCCAACCTGATGCTCGCCCGTTCGGTGCGCCGCCGCCGGGAGATCGTGCTCCGGCTGGCGCTCGGCGTGAGTCGCGCCCGCCTCTTCCGCCAGCTCCTGACGGAGTGCCTGCTGGTCGCCGGGTGCGCCGCGATCGTCGGCCTGCTGCTGGCGCACTGGGGCGGCGCCGTGCTGCGAGTGCTCTTCCTGCCGAATGTGCCGGGAACCGCGGCGCTCGCCGATCCGCGCACCATCGCCTTTGCGCTGCTGCTCGCCGCCCTCGCGGGGGGGCTGACCGGACTTGCGCCACTGCTGCAGGCCCGGCACGCCGACTTGGTCGAGTCGCTCAAGTCCGGGACCCGGGACGGCGGGTATCGCCGCTCGCGCGGCCGGACCGCGCTGCTGCTGCTCCAGACCGCGCTCAGCGTTGTATTGCTGGTCGGGGCCGGGCTCTTGGTCCAGAGTCTTGGACATGTGCGTTCGGTGCGCCTGGGATACGACGTGGGCCCGGTGCTCTACATCTACCCCGAACAGCGCGGCAGCCGTTTGACCGATTCGGAGGCCGCGGCGCTGCGTCAGCGTCTGGTCGAGACGGCGCGGGCACTGCCGGGCGTCGAGCGCGCCGCCCTCGGATTGACCGTGCCGTTCTGGGACACATGGACGGAAAACCTCTACGTCAGCGGGATCGACTCGGTGGACCGGCTCGGCAGCTTCACGATCCAGGCTGGGTCGCCCGAATACTTCGCCACGATGGGTACCCGCATCCTGCGCGGCCGCGGCATCAGCGCCGAGGGCCGCCCGGAGGCTCCACTGGTAGTGATGGTGAGCGAGTCGATGGCGGCCGCCCTCTGGCCGGGTCAGGAAGCGCTCGGGCAGTGTCTACGCATTGCCGCCGACACGGCCCCCTGCACGACGGTGGTAGGTATCGCCGAGGATATCAGGCAGAACAGCCTCACCGCCGACCGGGGCCTCAACTACTACATGCCGATCGGACAGTTCCATTCCGAGGCAGCGGCGGTGTTCGTCCGGATACGGGGACGGGTGGAGGAGCAGAAGGAGTTGGTGCGCCGCGCGCTGCAGCCACTCATGCCGGGCGACGGGTACGTCAACGTGACCGCTATGCGTGAAATCGTCGATCCCCGGTTCGCGTCGTGGCAGCTCGGGGCCACGATGTTCCTTGCCTTTGGCGGTCTCGCGCTGGTACTGGCGGCCATCGGGCTCTACGGTGTGATCGCTTATGACGTAGCCCAACGCAATCATGAGCTCGGAGTGCGTATCGCGCTCGGCGCGCGCGCGGGCGCGATACGCACTCCGAGC
>JAWXBX010000234.1:0-60600 GCA_034440415.1 Gemmatimonadota bacterium
CTAGTTACCTGGCTATCGAGGGATTTTGTGGCCAAACCCCGCACCGACGTCCTCCAGGGCACCCTGACGCTTCTGATCCTCAAGACGGTGAGCCGGTCGCGGCTGCACGGCTACGCCATCACCAGCCAGATCCAGCGCATCTCGCATGACCTGCTGCGAGTCGAGGAGGGTTCACTCTACCCGGCGCTGCACCGCATGGAAGAGGACGGCTGGATCAAGAGCGAATGGGGCATCACCGAGACCGGGCGCCGCGCGCGGTTTTATGGCATTACCGCGAAGGGGCGCACGCAGCTGGCGGAAGAAGAGGAAAGCTGGGACCGGCTGCTCAAGGGCGTCGGCCATGTGCTGCGGTTCGCCGCAGCGGGAGCGTGACCATGAGTGTCCGCTCCAGGATCATCGATTCGCTGTTCCGCCGTGAGCGTCTCTCCACTGATCTGGCCGACGAGATGGCCTTTCACATCGAGGAGCGCACCCGCGAGAACATCCACAGGGGCATGACGCCCGCCGAGGCGGAAGCCGAGGCGCGCCGGAGCTTCGGCAATGTGTCACTGCGGCACGACGAGATCCGGGTAATCGCGTGGGTCGATAGCATTGTGCGGGAAGCGGGACAGGCGCTCCGCAGTCTCGGCCGTCGGCCGGGATTCGTCGCCACCGCGGCGCTCTCCCTGGCGCTCGGCATCGGGGCCACCAGCACCATCTTCAGCGTGGTCGATACCGTGCTCTTCCGCCCGCTCTCCGCGCTGAACCCGGAATCACTGGTGAGCTTCCGCGAGGTGCGCAAAGGCGAACTGATCGGCGGCAACGCCGAGCGGCTGCGCGACTATCGGGCCAGCGCCACGACCCTCACCCAGCTTTCCGGCTTTTACGGCGAGCCCGCCACGCTCACCGGCAACGCGGAACCGGAGCGGATCGAATCGCTCCGTACCTTCGGCCCGCTGTTGCAGCTGCTTGGCATCGAACCCATGCTGGGCCGGAGTTTCACCGACGAGGAGCGTGACGGCCTCGGTGCACCCGTCGCGCTCATGAGTCATGGCCTCTGGCAGCGGCGCTTCGGCGGGAAGCCGGAGACGCTGAACCAGGCCATCACGGTCGACTGGACCAGCTATACCGTCATTGGCATCCTTGCAACGTCGTTCCGCTACCCGGAGGGCGAGGACCTGGTCATCCCGGCCAGCAGCGGCTTGCAGCAGGCGAGTCGCAAGCAGGGCAACTACTTCGCGATCGTCGGTCGGCTCGCACCCGGGGTAACACTGACGGCCGCGCAGACGGAAATCGACGGCATTGGCCGGCGCTTCGCCACGTCGTATCCGGAAACCGACGGCGAAATGCGCGCGAGCGTGGTGCCGCTGCTGGCGGCCGAGACCGAGTCGGCGCGCGAGCCACTGCTGCTGCTGTTCGGGGCCGTCGGGCTGGTGCTCCTGATCGCGTGCGTGAATGTGGCGAGCCTGCTGCTTTCCCGTGGCGCGGAGCGCCGGCATGAGGCGGCCATCCGGGTGGCGATGGGCGCGGGCCGTGCCAGCCTGCTCCGGCTCTATCTGATCGAGAGTCTCTGGATCGCGATTGCCGGCGCAGGGGGGGCTGATCTTCGCCTGGATCGGCGTGCCGCTGCTCGCCCGCGTCCTCCCGTCCGAACTGCCCCGACTCTCTGAGGTCAGCCTCGACTTCCGGGTCGTGGGCTTCGCCGCCTTGATCGCTGTTGTTTCCGGACTCGGTGTCGGCCTGGTGCCGGCGTGGCGAGCCGCACGGGAGGCGGGCAACGAAGCACTGCGGGCCGGTGGTCGCTCGACGCCCTCGAGCAGCCGGGTGCTGGCGCGACGGACGCTGGTGGTGGTTCAAGTTGCGCTCTCGATGATCCTGCTGGTGGGCGCCGCGCTGCTGGGGCGCAGTCTGTACCAGATGCGGACACTCCGACGGGGCTGGGCGAGACCCGGGCGCTGGCGGTGCGGATCAACTGGTCGTGGGATGCGGGCGACACTCGACTGCACGAGTTCCAGCGCCGGCTGCTCGAGAGTTTCGTGGCGCTCCCCGGGGTGCGGTCCGTTGGTATGACCGATCGGCTGCCGCTCGAAGGCGGTGCCCAGTCACGCCCGGTGCAGCTGCGCGACGCGACGTCGCCCTGGGCGGCTCTGCTGGGCGACAGGTCCATCTCGTACCGGGCGGTCGATCCCGGCTATTTCCAGACCCTCAACATCCCGGTGCGCGGCGAGAGACTGTGGAGCTCCAACCGCGGACCGCAGGAGCCGCGGGAGGTGGTCGTCAACGAAACCTTTGCCCGGATGTACCTCCCTCCCGGCGGGGCGCTCGGCCGCTACCTCACGCTCGACACCAGGTCCGGCGGAGGGCCGCCCCAGAGCTGGGCTGAAGTGGTCGGTGTCGTCGGCGACCTGCGCATGACGCTGAATCAGCCGGAGCCGGTACCGGAGATCTATGTGCCATACCAGGAGACCTACTGGCCACTGCTGACGATCGTGCTGAGCGCGAGCGGCGACCCCAGAGCGCTGACTCAGCAGGTACGCGACGCGGTACATGCGATCGACCCCGACCAGATCATCGACGGGATCGCACCACTGGAAGACGAACTGAAGATCGCGACCGCCGAGGCACGGACGCGGACCGGGATGGTCGGGGTGTTCGCGCTGGCGGCGCTGCTGCTGGCAGGGATTGGACTCTACGGTGTGCTGTCGAGCGATGTCACCCAGCGCACCCAGGAGATCGGGGTGCGACTGGCACTCGGCGCCGATCCAAACAGGTGCGCTGGATGCTGGTGCGCCGCGGGCTACTGCTTACCACCGCCGGACTCGGTACGGGGCTGGCCGCGGCGTTCCTGCTGGGGAAGGTGCTGGCCAATCAGTTGTTTGGCGTGACGGCGACGGACCTGCTCGCCTTTGCTGGTGCGGCAGTGGTGCTTGCCACCGTGGCGCTGGTCGCCTGCTGGGTGCCGGCGCAGCGGGCGGCGCGTCTGGATCCGGTGGAGGCGCTGAGGCGGGAGTAGGCGCGACCGAAGCGCCTTAGGAGCGGCGAAGCCGCGACTCGGCGCGAGGGAGGGGCGATTGGGCGGTTGGGACGGCAAGAAGCCAGGTGGCGGCGGAGCTCCAGCTCCGCCCATGGCGAGCTGCTATCTCATCTCAGGCAAGGGGTACACTGCTACCCTACCCCAGCACCCGCGTCTCACCATGCGCCAGCAGCCACAGCCCCTCGGGATCGTAGCCGATCTTCTCCCACAAGGCACGGAAGCGTTTTGGTGGCTCATCGAGTGCTTCGTCGGTGAGCTTGAAGGTGCCCCAGTGAATCGGCACCACCGCTGGCGGGCGGATGGAGTGCGATGCACCCGCGGCCAGTCGTTGCGACGCGGCAGCGCCTAACAGGGCGGCGTACGCCTCGAGCGCGTCCTCGGGATTCATGTGCATGGCCTGCATGAACCAGCGCGGGGCATAGGCGCCGATCGGCAGGAGGACGACATCGAACGGGCCGAAGCGCCGGCCGATCTCGCCGAAGACCGGATGCAGGCCGGTGTCGCCCGCAAAGAACACGGCACGATTCCCCACCCGGACGGTCCAGCCACACCAGAGCGACTGATTGCGGTCGTGAAAGCCGCGGGCGCTGAAATGCTGCGCGGGGGTGCAGCCCATCGTGGCGCCGGCGGCGTGGAGCGTGCCCCACCAGTCGCACTCCTCGATGACCTGCACCCCAAGCTGCCGGAGCAGTGAACGCAGGCCGAGCGGTGCGCACCAGACGGCGCGCGGGTGGAGCCGTGCGAGCGCGCGGACGGTGCCGCTGTCAAGATGGTCGTAGTGATTGTGCGACAGCAGTACGATGTCGATCGCCGGCAGCGCGCTGAGGAGTACGGGAGGGCGCATGAAGCGCCGCAGCCGGGGCAGCGGGACCGGCGCCGCATGACTGCCCCAGACCGGATCGGTCAGGACGGTGCAGCCGGGAAACTCGATCAGCACCGACGAGTGCCCGCACCAGGTGATAGCGAGCGCACCCTTCCGACCGGCCAGCCCGAATTTCGGGGTGGCGGCGGGGAAGCTGCCGCGAGGTGGATCGGCGGCGGGACGATGGGTCGTGTTGCGATCGAGGAACCACTTGAACAGGTCACCGTATCCCCTGACTTCACTGCCGGGCCAGGGGTTGCGGAAGCCGCCGTTGGGGTCGTGGTGATCCATAAGGGGAATGTAAGTGGGGGCGGTCGGACGGGCAGATGGTCAGGGGAAAGGGGGACACGAGGTGATCCGTTTCGCTGGGGTTTGTAGCGATTCGGTGCAAGGGAGAATCAGAAGCCGACTTGGTAACCTCTTGCGGGTGAATGGCTTTTCGGAAAATCACCGATGGCAGGAGAGATGCCCATGAGGACGGCAGAGCATCACTCACGATGATCCCTTCATTCCGGAGCGTTCCATGCGTATCGCCTTCCTGATTCCAGCCGCCGTCACTCTGCTCGCCGCCTGTTCCGCCACCTCCAGCACCGACCCGAGCGCCGCGGGTAGCGGTGCCAACGCGACTGGCGGGGCCAACACCGGCGTCGGGGCCAATGCTGCCATCGCACGAGTGACGTGCGACGTGCGGGTGCCCTCCCGCTCCAGGATTTCCGTGGACGGCAACAACCTGAGTCCGCTCAACGGACGATTTACCGCCAGGGTGCGTTCCGGCGCGAACGGCGCGGCCGCTCCGGCCCAGACGGCTGTTGGCGACCAGGCCGGCTTCGACTTCGACAGCAACCCGGCCGACATCGCCGCCGGTGCGACCGCGATCAGCCGCACCTTCATCTCCGCCGCGGCGCCGACGGTCTCGGCCCAGATCCTCAACGCCGCCGGCGTCGTCGTGGCGAGCGGAACGGCCAGCTGCCGGGTGCGCTGAGTCGCCACCAATCCATGCCTGACGGGGGGCTCCTTCGGGAGCCCCCCATCAGCGTTTCCACTCCCCGCGCGTTGTGAGGCGGCCCGCGGAAGGTCGCGCGGCGACCGATGGTTGCGCAATCCCGCGGTTGCTCGCACCGCCCGCTCTACTGGCTCGGGCTGACAGGAGAGTGCGGCACGGGAACCATCGCTCCGCCGTACCCCGCCTCGGCAGCTTGCCAATTCCATCATCGCGCTTCAGCTTCATCCGGAGCCCCCTCGCAGGCTGCCAATGCCACATCGGACCCCGCTCTTCTTCCTCGCGTTTCTTGCGGGCTGCGGCCGCACTGAGCACGCCGGCCTCGCTGTGCCGATCATCGACACCATCGCCGGCCCGCGCGCGTCAAGAAGTTCTTCCATCATCCGCGCGTTCGCTACGCCGCGTAGTATCAACTAAACCGTGGCCCAAGTAATAGGCGATTGGGCGGTTGGGCATATTCAGCTTGACTCGTCTCGATAGGGACTGTGCGGCTCCGTCGGTCTCCGCGCAGATCCTCAACGCCGTCGGGACAATCGTGACCAGCGGGACCGCACTTGCCTTCAGCCACCACCGATAGTTATTTCGGTATCTCTTCGCTTCAACTTCGCCCTCCTGCAACTTCTATGGTGGACTTCCCGTGAAGGGCTTCGTTCCCACCCCGCCAGCCGTCGTTGACCTGATGGTCGCCAAGCTCTTCGTGGAGCGGGCGCCAGGGGGTGACGCATCCGTCCTGGATCCGGGCTGCGGCGATGGCGAGTTCATAGCGGGAGTGCTGCGGGCCTGTGCCGCGAATCGCTGGGTGGTACCCCGAATCGTCGGGGTCGAGCAGAATCCGGTGCGCGCGGCCACGGCCAGGGAGCGATTCAGCCAGACGCCTGAAGTTGAGATCCTGCAGGCGGATTTCCTCCAACGGCTGGATTCGTCCTTCGACTACATCATCGGCAACCCCCCCTACGTTTCGATCACCGGCCTCTCGCCCGACGAGCGCATCACCTATCGGGAGGCCTACCACACGGCGCGCGGCCGGTTTGACCTGTACACGCTGTTCTTCGAGCAGGCGCTGTGGCTATTGAAGGCGGACGGACGACTGGTCTTCATCACGCCGGAGAAGTTCATCTACGTCGAGACTGCCGCGCCACTCCGGGGGTTGCTGCGTCGGCACGGGGTCGAGGAGCTGCATTTCGCCAGTGAAGCCACCTTCGGTGAACGGGTCACATACCCGCTCATCTCGACAATCAACGCCCTGCCGCCCGGCGCGCAGACACGGGTGGTGCGCCGCGACAGCTCTGTCGCCAGCGTGGCATTACATACGACGGCGTCCTGGCTACCGGTGATCGAGGGCTTTCCTGATCGACCCTCCACCTCGAAGATGTGTCTCTCCGATGTCGCCCTGCGAATCAGCTGCGGTGTGGCGACAGGCGCGGACGGGGTGTTTGTCGTGCCTGCCGCCGAGCTTTCGCCGGAACTCAAGTCATTCGCGCACCCGACGGTGTCCGGCCGACAGATCATGCCCTCCCATGAGCTTGTGCTCCGCTCCAGCCTGCTGGCACCCTACGATGAAGCGGGCGGACTGTTGCCGGAGCATCAGCTCGGTGCGCTGGGAACATTCCTGCGCGACCCGAAACGCCGCGACCGGCTGGATCGTCGCACGTGCGTCGGGCGCAAGCCATGGTACGCATTTCACGACAACTTCCCGCTGGCCGATTTGCTGCGGCCCAAGCTCCTCTGCAAGGACATCACGGAAGAACCCTTCTTCGTGGTGGACCGTGATGGTGTCCTGGTGCCGCGGCATTCAGTTTACTATATCGTGCCGGCCGATCCCGCCGATCTCGAGCCGCTGGCCGAGTACCTGAACTCGGCGGAGGCGCGCGCGTGGCTGCGGGCGCATTGCCAGCGCGCCGCCAATGGCTTCCTGCGACTGCAGAGTCACGTCCTGAAAAAACTTCCCCTGCCGGTCGGCTTTCATTCACGCGCCGAAGTGAGTCGAGCATCCTCCCGGCAGCGGGAGCTGCTTCCCGCATGAGTACGCCGTTCGACGCCGCGATGGCGGCGATCACAGCGGCGGGGTATCACAATCACCGGCTCGAGACCCACTCGGATCTAGTGTCCGACGGCGTTGTTGCCGATCTGCGCGTAGCCTGCGAAGCGTTTCGGAGGGACCTTGAGGATGGTGTGGTGCGGATCTGGAAAAACGTGGCCTCGCCGGGCGACCGCAAGCGGAAGGTGGATCTATTTGTAGGTGAACCGGGTTCCGATGGTGGGCCGGATATCGGAAGGGTGCGCATCGCGGTGGAGAACAAGTCCGTCATCACCGCGCACCGCAACCGAACCAATCGCTTCGATGACCTCTCGAAGGTGCTCGCCGCTGTGCAGGGTGCTCGGCCGGGGGCATTGCCGATCGCCACGGTGCTTGTCGGTGTGGCGGACAGGGTACTGAATGTGCCCGATCATGTGCACAAGTTCTTCCGCGACCGGGACGATGCATTCAGGGCTCAGGTCCTGCCGCGCCTTTCCACCGGCGACGAGACGCTGTTTGAGGAATTCTCCTGGGCCATCAGCGAGAACAGGCCGCAGGACCCCGCACAGACCGTCGCCATGTTCCGCACCCTCCCGACCCGTGGCCCGGCGCAGACCCACCTGGTCGCCTACGACTCGGTGCTCCTCGTGCCGGTGCAAATCGACAACGTGCATCCACCCGCACTGCCCCGGCCGAACAGCCTTGGCATCGATGTCGACGCGGACTACCGGGAATGCATCGCCAAGACGTGCAGGGCTTACACCGCGCGGTACCACATGTGATGCCGTTGGTAGTCCACCCGCATCACCGTGGTACCCGTGTAGCCTCGCCGGAACCGGCGTTGCCCCGACCCGGCTGCAGCTATTCGTGATCGGTGGCTGCCAGCACTACGCCGAGTCGCCGCGTCGGGCGGTGGGTGGAGCTGGAGTCGAAGGAGGGAATGAACCGGCGGTCGCCCCGCCTGGGACTGGACCTCACTAGCCCCAACCCTCCGCCGTTTTCCCCTCACGCACAGGATCACTTCAATGCATCCCTCAACTACACGATCACGGTTCACCTCCTTTGCGAAGGCGACCGCCCGTGCCACGGGGCGGCCCCTGGCGTTCATCCTCGCTGTGAGCGTGATCGTCGTCTGGCTCGTGACGGGCCCGCTGTTCAAGTTCAGCGACACCTGGCAATTGGTGATCAATACGGGGACGACCATCATCACCTTCCTGATGGTGTTCCTCATTCAGAACACCCAGAATCGTGATGCCGAGGCCGTGCAGGTCAAGCTGGACGAATTGCTGCGTTCCACGGCGGGGGCGCACAACGCACTGCTGGACCTTGAAGAGCTCGAGGAGCGCGAAATCGACCAGATCCGCGCTGGCTACGCCCGCCTGGCGGAGCGCGCCCGCGCGGACCTGCGGCGGGGAGAGCGTGACACCGGCGTGCCGGACATCGGATGATCACTGCCTCGCCTCCAGAAGCAGGTGATTCAGCTTCCTTCCCATTTGCACGCTCGATGTCCGGCACTCCGAAGCTGAGGCACTCGATCAAGAAATTGGAGGAGCAAGGGAATCGCGGCAGGTGGTCGTTTGACGCTCGCCAACCCGTCAAGTGTGAAGGTTCCGATGCCTGATGCCCGCCGGGAAGTGACCGTCAAGACCCTGACCCAGCCGGGTGGACACTACAGCCACGCGGTGGTGGGCGCGGGGCTGGTCTTCGTGGCCGGCCAGCTCCCGATCACCTCCGATGGCACCCGGCTCACTGACGCTCCTTTCGCGGTCCAGGTGGAACAGACGCTGGCCAACATCGCCGCCGCGCTCACCGCTGCCGGCAGCGGCGTCGAGAAGCTGCTCAGCGTCAGAGTGTACCTGACCGACATCGACGACTGGACGGAGTTCAACACGATCTACGCCGGCTGGGCCGGAGACGCCCGGCCGGCCCGCGCGGTGGTGCCAGTCCCGGTCCTGCACTTCGGCGTTCGAGTTGAAATCGAGGCAGTGGCGCTGGCGTAATGCACGCGGCATGGGCCGCTAGGCGATCCCCCCGAGCCGAGCTTCAAACGCTTCCCTGTAAGAGGGTGTCAGCGTCAACCGCATCCCCTCCCCCAGCACCACCTCCCAGTCACCATCACCCAGCGGCCGCAGCTCACGGACGGCGTCCTGTCATACAATCATCCTTGCCGCTCGCGGCTTCGACATGGGCGACGGGTCAACCCCGGCCTGCGCACGCTCCCGCAAACTGGCCAGTGACCGGGCAGAGGGGGGATGCACTTCAGCGCAGCAGTGTGCTGGCCCATCTCGTGGGTGCGCACTGTCGATTGCCGCCCGATCACGGCAGGGCGCAAGGAGTGATCCCCGCCACGACCCAGCATCGCCTGACATGGAGGCGGGACCCCATCTTGCCTTACGCGGGACCGCCGGCATCTTCTCCCCGACTCACTTCGTCCTCTGTTCCTCTCATAGGAGCATACGATGGATCTCACGAACCTGCTCATTCAAGCGCTGTCCGGCGCCGTCGGTGGCAACCTCGGTGGACTCCTCAACAAGGCCAAGAGCCTCGGACCGCTACTCAATTCCGTGCTGGGCGCCGTCGGCGGGATTGGTGGCGGCCAGGTACTTGGCGGCCCGCTGACGGATCTGCTGGGAGGAAACGCCACGGTGGGTTACGGGGCCGCCTCCGCGCTGGTCGGGCTGCTTCTCCCGCTGATCGCGAGCTA
This sequence comes from Gemmatimonadota bacterium, assembly GCA_034440415.1. Lineage (GTDB taxonomy): Bacteria > Gemmatimonadota > Gemmatimonadetes > Gemmatimonadales > GWC2-71-9 > JADJOM01. The sequence continues at coordinate 9,597 of JAWXBX010000234.1, forward strand.
TTTCAAGAAGAAGCCCTGAGCAGCGTGGTGGTCCGATGTACAGCGCGGGGCCTCCTCGGGCCCCGCGCTCGGTTTTCCGGTCAGGTCATCAGGCACTGCGCCGGCTGGCGCCCCGCTGACCGCCTCGGCTACCCATACGTTCGATCCTTCCTTCAGAGCTGGATCGAAGCGCAACAGTCTGCCTTGTCGCGCTCCAGCGTGCAGAACGACAGTTGCCTCCTAAGGAGTTGAAGTGGGGTGGTCCGCCATTCTAGCTCGCGCGCATCTCCCGCTTGATGCAAGTTGATGACAGACGGCCGTCGGGCGCATTACCGACAGGACTCACCAGCACCTCACGGCCCGCCACGCGGCGTCTGGCCTTGGCACGCACTCCTAATCCCGCATTCATGACCGACAGCCTCCAGCGACTCCTCAACACCGAGCTTCCGATCACGCGGCATCTCGGACTCCGGGTCGTGGTCGCCGATCCTGAGCGGGTGATCCTCCGGGCGCCGCTGGCGCCGAACCGCAATCACCGGGGCACCGCGTTCGCGGGCAGCCTGAATGCGATCGCGACGCTCGCCGGCTGGTCATGGCTGACCCTGTTCCTTCGGCACCACCAGTTGGCGGGGCAGGTCGTCCTGCAGGACAGCAGCATCACCTACGCTCGGCCCGTCGCGACCGACTTTACCGCGACCTGCCCGGCGCCCGAGGCTGCAACCATCGCCCGGTTCGTGGCGACCTTTGCTCGGAGTGGCCGAGGCCGGCTGCGGCTCACGGTGGAGATCGCGGATGAGGCAGGGGCCGCGGGCAGCTTCACGGGACGGTATGTGGCGGAGCGGCTCAAGGCACGTACTGGGGCCACACCGGCATGACCCCTCGTCACCCATTCTGCTTCCCCTCACGCTGAGGTTTGTCCATGACCTGGCTCTCTATTGCACTCGTCGTGCTCGGCAACGTTGTCTACCACCTTGGGCAGCGCGCCATCCCGCGCGACGCCAACCCCGTCGTCGCCACCCTTGCCGCGTATCTGGTCGCGATCGTTGCGACGCTGGCGACCATTCCCCTGCTGGCGCGCGGCACGCCGCTCACCACCGCCTGGCGTACCCTGAATTGGAGCACCATGCTGGTGGGCATCGGCATCGTCGCAGTGGAGATCGGGTTCCTGCTCGCCTATCGTTCGGGCTGGACGCTCGGCAACGCCTCGCTCGTCGCCAATGCGACGGTGGCGGTTGTCCTGCTGGGGCTTGGCGTGCTCGTCTTTCGGGAACCGGTCTCGCTCACCCGGCTCTCCGGCGTGGGGCTTTGCCTGGCCGGGCTGTGGCTGGTGACGCAAGCATAAGCCCGAGTCAGCCGATGCTCGGTTCCCATGGACTTACTTCAGTGAAATGGCATCAACGATGAGCACACCCGCGCCGGTGTTCAATCCGCTCTCGACCTACGAGGAGTATCCGGTGGACGAGATGCTGACCCGCAGTCGGCGGTTCGCCGTCGAGATGCAACGTCGCCGCACCGTACGGCAGTTCAGCGACCGATCCGTTCCCCGTGCCATTCTGGAAGCGTGCCTCGAGGCCGCCGGCACGGCGCCGAGCGGGGCCAACCAGCAGCCGTGGCATTTTGTCGTCGTCTCCGACGCCGCCGTCAAGCGCCAGATCCGTCTTGCGGCAGAGGAGGAAGAAGCTCGTTTCTACGAGACGGCCCCGGCCGAATGGCTGGCGGCGCTCGCCCCGCTGGGCACTGACGCGCAGAAGCCGTATCTGGAGGTGGCGCCATACCTGATCGCCATCTTTGCGGAGCGCTACGGAACCACGCTTAGCGGTGAGCGCCAGCCGCACTACTACGTCATGGAATCGGTGGGGATCGCCACCGGGATCCTCATTACGGCGTTGCACCACGCCGGGCTGGCTACGCTGACGCATACGCCAAACCCGATGGGCTTCCTGAACCAGCTCCTCGGTCGACCAGCAGCGGAGCGCCCGGTCATGCTGCTGGTGGCGGGATACCCCGCCCCCGACGCGGTCGTGCCGGACATTCGCCGGAAACCGCTGGAGAGCATCGTCACCTATCGCTGACGGACGCACGCCGAACGATCGCCAGGACATCCATGAATAGCATCGCGGACGGAGATTGTGAGCAGGCACGCGAGCGGGCCATCGAGAGCCTGACGACTCTTACCACCGCCGATCCGGCGACGCTGGCGACCGATCATTGCAAGTGCGGTCAGATGACCGCCCGGGATTGGTCCCGCTGGGCCCATCGGCACGTCAGTCATCACCTGCGGCAGTTCGGGCTGGACGACGAAGTGCCGAGCGGAGCGGAAAGTGAACGTCATCATCTTTGGCGCCAGCGGCATGGTCGGGGCCGGCGCGCTGCTGGAGTGCCTCGCTGATCCGCGGGTGACCTCCGTCCTCGTCATCGGACGCACCGGTTGCGGCGTCACCCATCCGCAGCTGACGGAGATTCTGCACCACGATTTCTTCGACTACACCGCACTGCAGCCCAGGCTGGCCGGCCTGGACGCCTGCCTCTTCTGCCTCGGCGTGTCGGCGGCGGGGATGGACGAGGCGAAGTACCATCATCTGACATACGATCTGACGCTGGCCGCCGCCCGTGCGCTGCGATCGCTCAACCCGGGCCTGACGTTCTGCTACATCTCTGGAGCGGGCACCGACAGCACGGAGCGCGGTCGCAATATGTGGGCGCGGGTCAAGGACAAGACGGAGAATGCGCTGCTGGCGCTGCCGTTCAAGGCGGCATTCATGTTCCGCCCCGGATACATCCAGCCGATGAAAGGGGTGCAGACCAAGGTGACCCTCTACAAGGCGGTGTACGCCGTGCTCAGTCCGCTGTACCCGATTCTGCGCCGCCTGTCACCGAGATCATTCACTACGTCGGTGAACGTCGGGCGCGCGCTGATCAACGTCGTCGATCGAGGCTATCCCAGGAACATCCTGGTCACCGACGACATCAACCGGGCGGCCGAAAGTTGACGGTGCGTCCACGGCGACGTCCATTCTTGTGGCGTCACCTCCACCGAGCGGCGATTCTCCTGGAGCATGCATGCGCAACTCAACTGTCGTTGGCCTCTTCTTCTGTGTCATCGGCCTGATCTTCCTGGTGCTCCGCCCGGTCTATCGTGTCCCGCTTGAGGGAAACACCCGGGACCTCGAAGCCACCGGTCCCCTCGAGGAGTACCGGCCGATTCCCGGCTGGGTCGGGCTGCTGTCGATTGCTATCGGCGCCGGTGGGATTGTCGTGGGACTGCGCCCGACACGGCGGAGGCGTCCATGATCCGACTCGCGAGATTCTGCGTCGCCCTGACGCTCGTCATGGTCGCATGTCCCGGCGTGCGGCTGCTGGCCCAGGGCATCACACCTGAACAGCAGGCGGCAGCGGCCGTACTCCCACTGCCCGCGACGATGCGGAGTGGAGCGGCCGTGATGACGATCGCCCGGGACGGGACGCTGCGTCCCCTCCGAGCCGGCACCAATGGCATGATCTGCCTGGCCGACACCCCCGCTGATTCACTCTTCGATGTGCGCTGCTACCATCAATCGTTCATGCCGCTCGTGACCCGGCGCCGCGTACTCGCACGGCTCGGCATGGCCGACGCGGACGTCACCCGGCAGATCGACACCGAAGTGCGTGATGGCACGCTCAAGCTGCCCGCCAGCCCGACCGCAGGCTACCGGATACTGGGGCCGATCGGCGGCTATGATGCCGTGACGAACACCGCCACCGACGCAATCGATCGCTGGCAGTCGCTGCACATCCCCTACGCTACCGCCGCCGAATTGGGCGTTTCAGAAGAATCGGTCGGCATCGAGCCCTATGCGATGGCGTCGGGGAGCTGGTGGGCGCACGTGATGATCCTGGAGCTCCCGCTGCGGTACTGAAGCCGCGAGTGTCGACTGCGATGCGAATCACTGGAGAATGGCGCCCTGGGATTCGAATTGCGCCTCATCGAATGCGCGCCGCGCCGCTGGCTCCCGATAGAAGCTGTTGATGGCGTCAGTGCGCACGATATCGCCGCCACCGAACCGCTGGATGAAGGAACCGAAATCAATGGTCTGCTGCAGCGTGTCCACGGGGGTGCCGGCCCGGACAGTGGCGCGGGCCTGTTCCCGCGTGGATAGCAGGAGCTCCCGGACAAGATCGTTGTACCCGTAGTCCGTCATGCTGTGGCCATGACCCGGCACGATCCGGGTCGCCCGCATCTCCTTCAGCCGGTCAAGAGCGACAATCCACTCGCTGAAGCAGGCGGCGCTGGGAAATGGGCAGGGGACGGTGACCAGATCGCCGGTCAGCAGGACGCCAGCATCGGGAATGAACGCGATGGCGTCGCCCGCGGTATTGCCACGTCCTGTGCGCACCAGCTGCACCCGCCGGGTTCCCAGCATGATGGTCAGGCTGTCATCGAAGACCAGATCGGGCGCGGGAGGCGAAACTCTTCACCTGGCCGAGGTAACCCGGCACTTGTTCGAGGATGCCGGCGCGAGTTGCGGAAGTTCCGAGGACCAGGACCCCCGGAAATGCGCGCCGGTATTCCGCGTTGCCGAGATTGTGGTCTGGATGCCAGTGCGAGTTCACCACGAATCGCACCGGCTTGTCGGTCAATTTGCGGAGCTCGGCGATCTGGCGACGGGTCGCTCCGGGGATGTTTCCGGTATCGAAGACCAGGACGCCGTCCTCGCCGATCACCGCAATGGAATTGCCGGACTGGAAGCTGGAGCGCTCCTCCGGCGTGAGGAAGGCGTACACCCCTGTCGCCACCTGGATCGTCCGGTAGGTGTGTGGTCCTCCCTGCCCCGACGCGCTGGAGTGGGCATTCAGCCGCCGAATTGCCCCCCCGTCGTCCCGCAGGTATATCTCCACCATGTCTCACCCAGGCACCTTCAGCGATCCGCTCTTCCATTCATTCCAGCTGGCACTGGCCGGTCGGTACTCCATCGACCGCGAGCTCGGTCGCGGCGGCATGGGGGTGGTCTATCTCGCCCGCGAGGTACACCTCGACCGCCCTGTTGCCATCAAGCTGCTCCCCCCCGACCGCGCCGTGGAGCCGACCCTCCGGGAACGCTTCCTCCGCGAGGCGCGCCTCGCTGCCAAGCTGTCCCACCCTAACATCATCCCCATTCACGCCGTCGAGGACACCGGTGGCTTTGTGTTCTACGTGATGGCGTTCGTGGATGGAGAGACGCTGGCGGAACGAGTCCGCGCCCGCGGCCCGCTCCCCGGTTCAGAAGGGACCCGCGTCCTGCGCGAGGTCGCGTGGGCGCTGGCCCACGCCCACGGGCAGGGGCTGGTGCACCGCGATGTGAAACCGGACAACATCCTGCTCGAGTCCGGCACCGGCCGGGTGCTGGTGGCGGACTTCGGCATCGCCGCGGCGGCGGGCGTCGCCGGGCCCGAGGGGATCGCGGGAACGCCAGAGTTCATGAGCCCGGAACAGGCCCTCGGCGGCCAGATCGACGCGCGGAGCGATCTCTACGGCCTCGGTGCCACCGCCTTCTACCTCTTTTCCGGCCGGCTCCCTTTCGATGGTGCGAGCGCCACCGAGATCCTCGCCAAGCAGGTCACCGAGCCACCACCGCCGCTTGCCTCACTCGGCCTCGCGGTGCCGCGCCGGCTGGCATCGCTGGTAGATCGCTGCCTGGCCAAGGACCCGGGCCATCGTCCGGAGAGCGCACTGGCGCTGGCCGAGCAGCTCGGGCTGGCGCTGGAACAGCGGCGCGAGCTGCCGGCCGCGCTCCGCGCTTTCGTCAAGCGCTATGGCCGGCTGGACGGCGGGGGCACGCTGATCGCCGGCTTCATGCTCCTTCCCGCATCGATTGCTGTGTCAGCATTGCTCGGCGGGAGCGCGGGCTTCGCGACACTGTTTCTTGGGGCAACCGTCGCCCCGCTCGCCTACCTGGTACGTGCCGCCCGGCGGCTGACACTGCTGGGCTTTTCCCATCAGGATCTCGGCCCCGCCTTCCACGGAGAGATCGAGCAGGCGCGAGAGGAGCTGACGGTCGAGCATCGCGCGAAGTCAACGACACTGGAACGCGTCCTGGCACTCGCCAGCAAGGCAGGGGGAACGGTCTTGGCGTTGAGCGGCATCACGCTCACCCTCGTGCCCTTCGTCATCCTGGGCGGCTGGTTGAACAACCTGGCCGCCGTCTGTGCCTTCTCCGGAGGGGCGACACTTCTCACCTCGATCGGGTATCTCGCGCTCTTGCAGCGGCGCCGGGACGTGGATACCGAGTTCTGGTCCCGGTTGTGGATGGGCCGCATCGGGCGACTGGCCTTCTCGATCGCCCGCAAGCTGCTGGGCAACCGCCGGCCCGAGCAGGCGATGACCCATCGGGCGACCGAGCTCTCGCTCGGCATGGCGGCGGAACAGCTCTTCGACAGCCTGCCGAAGGAGTCGCGTCAGGGGCTGGGGGATCTACCGGTCCTGCTCCACCGGCTCCAGAGCGACGCGCAGCTGTTGCGGAAGCGGTACGCCGAACTGCAGGAGGTGCTGGCCGACATCGGCGACGCCGGCGCGGGCGAGCGGTACGCCGAACTGCGCGCCGCGCGCGATGCCATTCACGCCAAGCTGGCCGACGCGGTGGGCGCGCTGGAGATGATCCGCCTCAACCTGCTCCGGCTCCACGCCGGCTCGGCGACCGTCGCGGGACTCACCACCCATCTCGGGCTGGCCGCGGAGGTTTCGGCTGGAGTGGAACGCTTGATTGCGGCACAGGGAGAGGTGGAGCGAAGCCTGGCGTTGCCGCGTCCGATGTCGGCGACGCCAGTTTGAATTGCCCGGGCGGGACCGGAGCGGGATGATGCCTACGCCGCGGCCGCCGGGCGCGCCAGAGTTTCCTGCTGCGCAGAGCGGAGCATCAGCACGGCGGCGTACACCACCACCACGATCACCAGCCAGCGAAGTGCCGTGAGCGGCAGGGATTTCACAACGAACGCGGCGAGCGGGACACCGAGCAATCCGCCAATCGCCAGTCCCAGTGCCACCGGGGCCGAATACGCCCGGCGCTTGATGAACCGGGCGCTCGCGACGGGCATGAGAAAGGCGCAGGACCCCATCATGATGGGGAATGCCGCCGCCGGATCCATTCCGAGCAGACTGATGAGCGCCATGCACGGGGCATAGAGCCCGATCCCGAGCGTCATGATCGCCCCGAGCACGAGATTGCCGACGATGCCAATCAGCAGACGCCACCCGTGAAGTTCGAGCGCGGTGCCCCCGACCGGAAACCACTTCAACTGGCTCATGAGCATGGCAGTCGCCGCCGTGAGCAGGGCGGCGCCCATGCCGAGTTGCACCGTACGGCGGGAGAAGTTGGCGACCAGGCCGGCGCCAAACCAGGCGCCAACGACGGAGCTTCCGATGAGCAGCACCAGCGTCGCGGGATCGACCGCGATCACCGAGATGTAGATGAAGGCCTGAAAGATCGTCGGCAGCGTGTGCCCGACGTTCAGCGTACCGGGATAGAGCTCATCGGGGAGCATCTTCCGGAACTTGAAGATGGCCGTCGAGGTGGCGAACGAGCCTATCCCCAGCGTGTCGAAGAAATTCGTGATGAAGCCGGTGATCAGGTGGCTCGCCGAGGGGGAAGGCGGCGGCTCACCCGGGCCGCGGGGAGCATGCAGCGATGAAATGAGGATGCCCAGATATGTGACGCCGAATCCGGCGAGCGCAACGAAAATGGCTGTCCTGGCAAAAAGGGCTGGGAACACCGCGGCCTTCCTCTCTCAGTCAACCGTGAAGATTGGATCACCGAGCACATCCATCCGGGGCTGCACGCCGAGGCCCGGCGCCGTGGAGGCCGCCATACGGCCATTGATCCGCTGTGGTGCGCCGGTCGCAGTGCTGACGGTGACGTAGCTGTTGAAGTCGGTGGTGGAGAACAGCAGTTCGGGTGGGGTGCTGTGCGCCAGGTGGGCAATGGCGGCGGTGATGATATCTCCGCCCCAGGAGTCCTCGATCGTCATGGCGATGCCCAGGGAGAGGCAGAGGTCCCGAATCTGCCGTGCCCGGGTCAGCCCGCCGACCTTCGAGATCTTGAGATTGATGACGTCCATCGCCTGGTCCTGATGCCCGCGCAGCACCATCATGATGTCGTCGATCACTTCATCGAGCACGAACGGACGGTCGGTGTGCCGTCGTACGGCCAGGCATTCCTCGTACCGCATGCAGGGCTGCTCGATATAGACATCGACGCTGCGGACAGCATCCGCCACGCGGATCGCCTGGTGCTGGGTCCAGCCGGTATTGGCATCGGCGATAAGCACGTCGCCGGAGCGCAGCTTGACTGCCGCGGCCCGGATGCGCTCGATGTCGGTATCCGGATCGCCGCCGACCTTGAGCTGGAATTTGGTGTAGCCTTCGGCGCGATAGGTGCCGACCTTGGCCGCCATCTTCTCCGGCGTGTCCTGCGAGATGGCCCGATAGAGCGCCACATCCTCTCCGACGCGGCCGCCCAGCAGCGTGACCACCGGTAGCCCGGTGGCGTGCCCCAGGATGTCCCAGCAGGCCATGTCGATGGCCGATTTCACATACGGGTGGCCGCGCAGGAGCTGGTCCATCCGCCGGTTCATGCTGGCCAGGGCGGTGGGATCCTGGCCGAGCAGATTCGGCGCCAATTCCGCGATGCCGGTACGCGCGCCGGCGGCGTAGGCCGGGAGGTACGCCGGTCCGAGTGGGCACACCTCTCCATATCCGGTGATGCCGGCATCGGTCGCGATGGCCACGATGGTGGAATCGAAGACATCGACGGAGTTGCCACCCGACCACTTGTAGCTGCCCTCGTGCAGCGGCAGGCCGACACGGTAGACCTTGATCCCGGTGATCCGCATGCATGCTCCGTGGAATCGCTGCGTGGCTGACGCCGGCCGGCAGCATGATGCTGCGCGGGCTGCGCCCCGCGCCCGATGTGATTCGAGAGATGGACAGCAAGGTCAATCGCGGCCAGCAGAGTATGCCGCGACCCCGCGCCGTACGCAATACGACGCGTCGTGATCGACCGCCTCCCCGAGTCTTGCCAATCCCCGCTGTCGGCCGCAGTTTCGCGAGCATGACCTCACCGGCACAGGCTCGGCATGAGCCCGCGTGACCGCTCGCCGCGCCACGCGAGCTTCGCATTCATCGGGGGCGCCGCGCAGGTCCTGATGCTCACCGGGGCCGACGTCGAGCGGTATCTCGATCCGCGGCTGCTGCTTGAGGGGCTGGAAGCGGGCTTCGGGTGGCTGGAGCTGGGCGAGGTACAGACGCCCCCGCGGCCCAAGCTCCGGGTGGCAGACCGGGGATTCTCCCTGGCGATGTCAGCCTGGCGGCCGGGGATGCAGCTGACCGTCAAGATCGTCAATGTCTTCGAGGGCAATCACGAGCTGGGGTTACCCAGCCACCAGGCGCTGATCGGTCTCTTCGATCCCGACACGGGGGCGCCCACCTGCGTCATGGACGGCGCCAGTATCACCGGCCTCCGCACGGCCGCCGCCGCGATGCTCTCGGTCCGGCTGTTGAGTCGGGCCGAATCCCGAACTGCCACCGTGATCGGTGCCGGGGTACAGGGGCGAGACCATCTCCGCCTGTTGCCACTCGTCCGGAACATTGCGCGCATCAATGTCTGTTCCCGCAACCCCGAACAGGCACGGAAACTGGCGGCGGGAAGCGAGACGGCGCACGCCACCACCGATCTGGAGGCGGCGGTCCGCGAGTCGGACATCGTCTGCCTCGCCACAGCGTCGCCGTCACCGGTCATTCAGGCCGAGTGGATCAAGCCCGGCGCGCATGTCACGTCAGTGGGATACGCACCTCCGGGCAGCGAACTCCCGCGGGAACTCGCCAGACACCAACGGATCTTCGTCGAGACGCTCGACGCCTTTCAGCCGAGCCCGGTGGGATGCAGCGAGCTTGCCGGCCTGGACCCCGCTACCGGTACGACGCTCGGTGCCGTCACGCTGGGCCAAAAGCCGGGCCGCCTGAGCCCGACCGAGATCACGGTCTACAAGGCGATGGGCAACGCCATGGAGGACATGGTAGCGGCCAATCTCGTCTTTCAGCGAGCCATCCATGAATAGCCGCAGTGGCGGCCGTACTACGCCGATCCCGTGCCGCGCATCGGATTCGTCCATCTCCCGGAGCAGCTGATGTGCGGAATCGTCGCGATCTACTCCCCGACTGGCAGCGTCTCCCCGGCTGACCTCGAACGGGCGACCCGGCGGCTGGAACACCGGGGACCTGACGGACAACAGCAGTGGATCGCCGGGCATGGTCGCGTCGGCCTGGGCCACGCCCGGCTCAGCATCATCGATCTGACGACCGGGGACCAGCCGATCGCGAGCGAGGATGGCCGAACGCACATTGTGGCGAATGGCGAGTTCTACGACTTCGAGCGGATTCAGCACGAGCTGGAGCTGCGCGGCCACCGGCTCCGGACCCGATCGGACAGCGAAATCGCCCTCCATCTGTACGAGGACCTTGGCGCGGGCTGCCTGTACCAGCTGCGCGGCGAATTCGCCTTCGCGATCTGGGATGAGGCGCATCAGACGCTCTTCGCCGCCCGCGACCGCTTCGGGATCAAGCCGCTGTTCTACGCCCGCCACGCCGGCGCGCTGTACCTCGCCTCGGAGGTCAAGGCGCTCTTCGCGGCGGGGGTTCCCGCCCGGTGGAATCAGCAGCGGGTGTTCGGCAATCTGGCCGGCGGCCATCCCACCGAGACACTGTTCGACGGCATCTCCCAGGTGCCGCCGGCCCACTACATGCTGGCCACCCCTGGCTACACCCACCTGCATTCCTACTGGGACTTCCACTACCCGCCGGCCGACCGGCCCACCAAGCACCATACCGACAAGGAGTATGCGGAGCGGCTGCACCATGAGTTGGGCGAGGCAGTGCGCCTCCGGCTTCGGGCCGACGTGCCGGTGGGCTGCTATCTCAGTGGCGGACTGGACTCCTGCGCCGTGCTCGGCCTCGCCGCACGGCACCAGGTCGATCCGATCCGTGCCTTTACCCTGACCTTCGACCGGCCCGACTACGATGAGGGCCCGCAGGCCCGGGAGATGGCCAGCCTCGCCGGCGCCGAGTATTTCCCGGTCCCGATCCGGCAGTCCGACCTGGCCGATCACTTCTTCGACGCCACCGCCGCCTCTGAGGCATTGTGCTACAACGCCCACGGTGTCGCGAAGTACGTGCTGAGCGATGCGGTGCGGAAGGCGGGATACAAAGTGGTGCTGACGGGCGAGGGATCCGACGAGATCTTCGGCGGATACGCCCACTTCCGCCGCGACATGCTGCTGTACGACAACGGCGACCAGGATCCCGCCGAGGTCGAGGCCCTGATGGCTGAGCTGGTCCGGACCAATCAGGTGTCGCGCGGCCTCCTGCTGCCCGACGGCGAAGGCGTCTCCACCGAGGCCCTCACCCGGCGGCTCGGCTTCACCCCGTCATGGATCGCGACATTTGCCACCAGCACCTTCAAGCTGCAGAGTCTCTTTGCCACCGGGTATGCGGAAGGCATCCGGCAGCGCCACGCCTTCAAAGGCCTGCTCGACGCTCTCGACGTCGGCGGTCAGCTGAGCGGGCGCGCCCCGGTACACCAGTCGCTCTACCTCTGGGCCAAGACGGTGCTGCCGAACTACATCCTCTCGATTCTGGGCGACCGGATGGAGATGGCACACTCGGTGGAAGGACGGCTTCCCTTCCTCGATCACCATGTCGTGGAGCTGATCTGCTCCATGCCGGTCAGGCAGAAGATCCGCAGCATGACCGAAAAGTACGTGCTGCGGGAGGCGACCAGGGGCGTCATCACCGATACGGTCTACAATCGCCAGAAACACCCGTTCCTGAGTCCGCCGGCAACGCTCGACCAGGATGGCCGGCTCAGCCAGCTGATGCAGGACACCCTTCGCGGCCCGATCATGAAGTCGCTGCCATTCTTCGACCAGCGCAAGGTGGCAGCGCTGCTGAATGCCCTCCCCGGCATGAGCGACGGCGACCGCACCGCCGTCGACCAGGTCCTCATGCTGATGCTGAGCGCCTGCGTGCTGCAGGACCGGTTCGGGCTTTCGGGTTGATGGCGATCACACCACCGTGCGCCGCTTCGGGGCACAGCATGCCGGAAGGCACCGCAGCTGAACCCGTCGCCATCTGCAACCTTCCAGCCCTCCCGACCGTCAGCTTCCCAACCCGCGCCCGCCCCGGTACTATCGGACGCTCGAATTTCCGCAGATCAGGGACGCACACCATGATTGAGATGATATCGCGAGTCCGGGTGGCACCGTTACTCGTCGCCCTGACCCTCGTCGCCAGTGGCACCGCGACCGGTGCGTCCGCTCAGGCCTCGGCCCAGGACGCCGGACAGCATCCGTTCTACACCGCGGCGGATGTCGCCTTCATGACCGGCATGATCAGCCACCACGCGCAGGCGGTGCTGATCGCCGGCTGGGCGCCCTCGCATGGCGCCAGTCCGTCGCTGCGGGCCCTGTGCGAACGAATCGTCGTCGGCCAGCAGGACGAGATCACCCTGATGAAGCGTTGGCTCCGCGACCGGCGTGAACCGGTGCCGGACGGAGATGCGTCTCACGGCATGATGCCGGGAATGGACCACGCGATGATGCCGATGATGGCCGGCATGCTGACCGCGGAGCAGCTGGTCCAGCTGGACCAGGCGCGGGGCCCGGAGTTCGACCGGATGTTTCTCACGTTCATGATCCAGCATCACCAGGGCGCCATCGTGATGGTGGACCAACTGTTCGGATCGAAGGGCGCCGGCGAGGAGGAGCGGGTCTTCCGCTTTGCCTCCGACGTCTATGCCGATCAGACGACCGAGATCGACCGCATGCAGAAGATGCTCGCCGCACTCCCTTCCGAGGGACGCAGCCCCTGATGCTCCCGTTACCCCCCTTTCCCGTCTCCTCACAGGATTCCTCCATGGTATTGGCTCCCACAGCCCGCTGGTCCGGCACACCGCGTACCGCCTTCTCCCTCCGGTCCCTCTCGCTCGCGCTCGGCGTGCTGTCCCTCGCGGGCTGCGCCTCGTCCTCTTCCTCCGCGGCCGGCCACGACATGTCGGCCATGGCGCCCAAGGTGGATCCGCGGGTCGGACTCCGCGCGGGGATGTGGGACGCCGCCGAAGCCGCCTGGAACGTGCGCCTGGTCTCGACGACACGCCCATCGGAGAAATTCCTCGGCAGCACCAACTCCGACCTCTCCTTCAGCGGGCCCTACGCCATTCAGGGCAGCTACAACGGCTTCCAGGTCTGGGACATCTCGAACCCGGCCAAGCCGTCGCTGAAGACGGCCTACCTCTGTCCGGCCTCACAAAGCGATGTGTCGGTGTACAAGAACCTCCTCTTCGTCTCGGGTGAGGGAAATGGCGGCCGGCTCGACTGCGGTACGCAGGGGGTGCGCGACACCGTGAGCACCGATCGCCTCCGCGGCATCCGGATCTTTGACATCACCGATATCAGCGCGCCGAAGTACCTCGCCAACGTGCAAACCTGCCGCGGTTCGCATACCCACACCGTGCTCGAGGATCCGAACGACAAGGAGAATGTGTACGTCTACGTCTCCGGTTCGGCAGGAGTCCGCTCACCCAACGAACTGCCCGGCTGCTCCAAGCTGGCGCCAGATCAGGACCCGAACTCCGCGCTCTTCCGCATCGAAGTCATCAAGGTGCCGCTGGCCCACCCGGAGCAGGCGAAGGTCGTGAGCTCGCCGCGGATCTTCAATGACCTGGTTGCTCCGCCGGAACATGGCGAAGCGCCGGAAGACATTGCCGCGAACGCCAAGGAAGTCGCCGAGGCGAAGGCCAAGGGGCTCTTCACGATCAAGTTCAACGGGGAAGAAATGGTGTTGCCGGCGCGGTTCGTGACCCCGATGCTCGACAGCGTGGCCAAGGCGCGCGGCAACACGACCGGAGTGGCGACCAGTGCGGACAGCGCCGCGCTGCGCTCCGCAGTGCAAGGCATCATCGACAAGATGTTTGGCGCTCCCCCCGCCCCCGGCAACGGCCCGCGTCCCGGTCCGACCCAGTGTCACGATATCACCGTCTATCCGGCCATTGGTCTGGCGGGTGGTGCGTGCGGCGGATACGGGCTTCTGCTCGACATCCGCGATCCGGCCAACCCCAAGCGGATCGACGCCGTCTCCGACTCGAACTTCTCCTACTGGCATTCGGCGACATTCAACAACGACGGCACCAAGATCCTCTTTTCGGATGAGTGGGGCGGCGGCGGCGGGCCCAAGTGCCGTGCCACCGACAAGCCGGAGTGGGGCGCCGACGCGATCTTCACGCTGGCCAACAACAAGATGACGTTCAAGAGCTACTACAAGATGCCGGCCCCCCAGACGTCGCTGGAGAACTGCGTGGCGCACAACGGCTCGCTCATCCCGATTCCCGGGCGGGACGTCATGGTGCAGTCGTGGTACCAGGGCGGCATTTCGATCTTCGACTGGACCGACGCCAGCCACCCGAAGGAGATCGCCTTCCACGACCGCGGGCCGGCGGACTCGACCGAAATGGGCAACGCCGGGACGTGGTCGGTGTACTGGTACAACGGCGTGATGGTCAGCTCCGAAATCGGCCGTGGTCTGGACATCTTCGAGCTGACGCCGAGCGCCTACGTCTCGCAGAACGAGATCGACGCCGCCAAGCTGGTGAAGTTCGACTACTTCAACACCCAGGGCCAGCCGAAGTTCGTCTGGCCGGCGAGCTTTGCCGTACCGCGCGCCTACCTGGACCAGCTCGAACGCTCGAAGGGGCTGGCCGCTGGCAGGATCGCCGCAACTCGGGCAGCTCTCGCCAGCGCGGAAAAGCTCTCCGGTCAGGCGCGCAAGGACGCGCTCACCAAGTTGACCACCCAGCTGCACGCCGATGCCGTCGGCGCGGCCGATGAAGCCAAGGCCCACATGCTGGCCTCCGCTGTCGGCAAGCTCGCCACCATGTAGCCGTGGTCGCATGGCACCATGAGGTAGAGCCCCCGATCTCCCGTGTGCGGAGATCGGGGGCTTTCTCATGCATCCCTCCGTCGTGTCCGTCGGTCATCCCTGGTCAGTAAAGCTGCCCCCCGAATCCGCGAGGCTGGCGAGCAGTGGGGCCGGCGTCCAGCAGGCGGGGTCGCCGTGCGGATTGCCGGCAAACTCAGCTATCCGGCGGTGCACGTTCTCCAGACCGATGAGATCGGCATGAAACATCGGTCCGCCGCGGGAGGCGGGAAAGCCGTAGCCGGTGAGATACACGACATCGATATCGGAGGCGCGCGCCGCAATCCCTTCCGCCAGAATCCGCGCCCCTTCATTCACCAGCGCATAGACCAGGCGATCGACGATTTCGCCGGCGCTGATCTCGCGCGGCGTGATGCCGCTCTCTGCCCGGTGCCACACAATGAGCTCCTCGACGACCTTCGAGGGTACCGGACTGCGCGGGCCATCGGGATAATCGTACCAGCCGCCGCCGGTCTTCTGCCCGAAGCGGCCCAACGCGCAGAGCCGGTCCGGCAGGGTCGAAAAGATGTAGCCTAGGCGCTCGGCGCGACGTCGTTGCCGGATTGCCCAGCTGACATCATTGCCGACGAGATCGCCGACGAGGAACGGACCCATCGCGACGCCAAACGCCTCGATGGCCGCGTCCACCTGCTCGGGCAGCGCACCCTCCTCGACCAGGTAGAACGCCTGCTTCAGGTAGGGCTCGAGCATCCGATTGCCGATGAAGCCGTCGCAGACGCCGGAGACCACCGCCACCTTCCTCAGCCGTTTGCCCAGCTGCATCGCCGTCACCAGTACGTCGGGACTGGTGGCGGTGCCGCGCACAACTTCCAGCAGCCGCATCACATTGGCCGGGCTGAAGAAGTGGGCGCCGACCACATCCTGCGGGCGACGAGTGAATCCGGCGATCCGGTTGACGTCGAGTGTCGAGGTGTTGCTCGCGAGGATGGCGCCCGGCTTCATGACCCGATCAAGCGTGGTAAACACCTGTCGCTTGACCTCCATCGACTCGAACACCGCTTCGATCACGATGTCCGCCTGACTGATGGCCTCATATGACAGCGTCGGCGTGATGAGTGCCATCCGCCGATTCCGTTCGCTCTCGGAGAGCTTGCCCTTCCTGACCTGTCCGTCGTAGATGCCACCGATGCGCGCCATCCCGCCGTCGAGCGCCGCCTGATCGGTCTCGAGCAGCCAGACCGGGATTCCCGCATCGAGGAGGCAGACCGCGATACCGGCGCCCATGGTGCCGGCGCCGATGACGGCGGCGGTGTCGAGTGGGCGGGCCGCGGTTGGTGCGGCGACGTCGTCGACCTTGCCGGCGGCGCGTTCGGCAAAGAAGGCGTGCCTCAGCGCGTTCGACTCGGGTGACTGCATGAGCTCGAGAAATGCCTGCCGCTCGACCGCGAGTCCGTCCTCGAAGGGCCGGGCCGCGGCCTCGATCGCGTCGATGCAGCGCAACGGCGCCGGCAGACGTGGCCGACGAGCTTCGAACCGGCTGCGGGCTGCGGCGCACCGCGCCACGAGGTCCGGGTCGGTTAGTGCAATGTCGCGCGTGCGCCGGGGCGGTCTCGTTCCAAACTCCGCAGTTGTCGCCAGCTCCAGCGCCGCGGCCACCGGGTCGCCGTCGACCACGCGGTCGAGCAGCGCAGTCGTCGCGAGCAGTGGCGCCAGCACCGGTTCGCCACTCGTGATCATGCTGATCGCCAGGTCGACACCCACGAGTCGCGGCAGCCGCTGGGTGCCGCCCGCGCCTGGCAGCAGGCCGAGCTTCACTTCGGGAAGCCCGAGCCGGGCGCCGGTGCTCGCCACCCGGTAGTGTGCCGCGAGTGCCAGCTCGAGACCACCACCGAGGCAGAGCCCGGCGATCGCCGCAATGACCGGCTTGTCGCTCGTCTCGACCATCTCGATGAGCTGGCGCAGGTGCGGCTCCCGCACCATCGCCGGCGTGCCGAATTCGCGGATGTCAGCGCCGCCGGAGAAGAGCCCGTTGCTGCCGGTGAGCACAATCGTCCGCACGGCACCGTCAGCGGTCGCGCGTGCGAGCGCCGCCGCCAACTCCGAGCGCACGGCGTGAGACAGGCCGTTGACCGGTGCATTACTGAACGAGAGGACCGCGACGGCGTGATCAGCGCGGTAGTCGACGTGGGGCATGGGAGGGTAGGCGATTGGGCGATTGAGCGATTGGCGGATTGGGCGATTGGAAAGGTAGGGCCAGGCAGCGGTACTGTCGCTACCGCCTAATCGCCAGATCGCCGCTCCGCCCGCAACTTGCCCCGATCCACTTTCCCCAGATGCGTCGTCGGGAGCGCATCCACGAAGATCACCTCCCGCGGGTGCTTGTACGGCTCCAGCCGCTCCCGCACGAAGGCCTTGAGCTCTTCGGCCAGATCGTCGCGCCGCTCCCGTGCAATCACATAGGCGTGCGGCTTGACCAGTCCGTTCGCGTCCGCCACGCCGACCACCGCCACTTCCGAGACCGCCGGATGCAGCAACAGGCAGCCCTCCACTTCGGTGGCCGAGAGCCACTTGCCACCGACCTTGAGCAGTTCGTCGGCCCGGCCGCCGTAGGTGTAGTAACCGTCGGCATCACGCCGGATCAGGTCACCCGACACCACCCACTCGCCCCGGAATGCAGTCTGGCTCTTCTCCAGCTGCTGCCAGTAGCCGAGCGCCCGCGACCCGCCCCGCACCCAGAGCTGACCGGTTTCACCGTCAGCCAGTGCGCGTCCCTCATCATCCGCCACCTTCACCTCGAAGCCCGGGACGACCTCTCCCAGCGTCCCCCGGCGAATCCGGCCCGCCCGGTTGGATATGAAGATGTGCCACATCTCGGCGGTGCCGAGTCCGTCGAGCAGCGGAACACCGAAGCCCTCGTCCCAGCGGACGTGCAGCTCTTCCGGCAGCCCCTCCCCCGCCGACGTGGCCAGGCGGAGCGAGGAGAAGTCCTGCCCGCCCGCCGCCGGATGACTCACCATCTGATTGATCATGGTGGGGACGGTGACCAGAACGGTGGGTCGGTGTGTCCTGATCTGGGCAAAGAGCACCTCGGCAGTGCAGCGCTCGCCAAAGAGCACCGCCGCGGCGCCGGCGGCAAAAGGGAACAGCAGATTGGAGCCGGTGGCGTAACCAAAGTACAGCTTGGGCACCGAGATGGTGATATCGTCCTCGGTGTAGCTGAGTACGTGATGAGCATAGCACTGGGCGGTGTTCACGAACGATCGATGCGGCTGCACCGCCGCCTTGGGCCGGCCGGTGGTGCCGCCGGAGAACAGCCAGATGGCGGCGTCGTCGGGATGCGTGGGGAAATTCCGCCAGCTGTCGGGTGCTGCCGCGACGCGCGCCTCCCATTCGCTGCCGCCAACGATCAGTAAGGTCGGCGGGTGCGCCGACCGGCTGGCGGCCGCGCGGAAGGCGTCGGCGGCCTCCGCCGCCACCAGCGCCACGCTGGCGCGGCTGTAGCCGAAGAAATACTCGATGGTCTCGGGTTTGAGTTCCGGGTTGACCATGACCACGACGGCCCCGATCTTCAGGGTACCGAACAGGGCCGCGACATAGTCCGGGCCATCCGGCAGGGCGATGATCACCCGCTGTTCGGGAGCCACCCCCGCCGACCTCAGCAGGTTGGCATACCGATTGGCCAGCGCTTGTACCTCCCGGTAACTCCACCGTCCGGCATCGGTGATCAGCGCGGTCCGGTCGCCCCGGCCCTCACGCACCCGAGCATCGAGAAAGAAGTCGGCGATATTCAGCTGCGCCGGTGGTTCGGAGGTCATGGCCGACATCCCAGAAGGAGAAGAGCGGTGAGGACACAATAACCGTGCATACGTTCGCCGCAATGACCTGGGAAGAGGCGCGGGACGCCGCGGGGCCGGGAGCAGTCGCCATCCTGCCGGTGGGCGCTATCGAGGCCCACGGGCCGCATCTGCCCCTCGAGACCGACGTGATCATCGCCGAAGCGATGGCGCGCGCCTGCGCCGCGCGGCTCACCGCGCGAGGCATGGCTGCCGTGATGCTTCCGTCGCTGGCGTACACCTCCGCGGCCTTTGCCCGGGGCTTCGCCGGGACGATCTCGCTCCGGCCGGAGACGGTGACAGCGATGATCGTGGATCTTGGCCAGAGCCTGGCCCACCAGGGATTCGGCGTCCTGGCCGTCGCCAATGCGCATCTCGATCCGGGGCATCTCACCTCACTGGACGTCGCCGTCGGCGAAATCCGCCGCGACACCAGGTTGGCGGTCGCCTTTCCCAATCTTGCCACCAAGCCATGGGCGCTCCGGCTCACCGAGGAATTCAGGAACGGCGCCTGCCACGCGGGCCAGTTCGAGACGTCAGTGCTCCTCGCCACCCGCCCCGAACTGGTGCGTGAGACCATCCGGGCGGCGCTGTCACCGAATCCGGCATCACTCTCACGCGCCATTAGAGACGGCAAGCGGAGTTTCGAGGAGGCGGGCGGTGCGCGCGCCTATTTCGGTTTTCCCGCCGAGGCCACCGCCGAAGAAGGCCGGTCTACCATTCAGGTTCTGGGAATGATCCTCGAAGAAGCGGTCCAGGCCGAACTCGGCAGCAGGACCGGAGGTACCCGGTGAACGGCCCTGCGGGCCGGGTCGCGGTGGTGACGGGCGCCGGGCGTGGCATCGGGGCGGCGTCCGCGCGGGCGCTCGCGGCGGCAGGATTCTCGGTCGTGGTCTCGGCCCGGAGCCGCGACCGGATCGAGGCGGTTGCGGCCGAGCTGATCGGGATGGGCAAACGGGCCAGGCCGGTCGTGTGCGATGTGACCAGCGAGGAGAGCGTCCAGACACTCTTCCGCGAAGCGGGCGAGTTCGGGCCGGTGGCGGTGCTGGTCAACAATGCCGGTGCCGCCGCCTCGATGTCTGTCATCAAGACCTCGCTGGATGAGTGGAACCGCCTCATGGCCGTCAACGCCACCGGCGCGTTCCTCTGCACCAGGGCAGTGCTACCCGGCATGATCGAACGGAAGTGGGGCCGGGTGGTGAACGTGGCCTCCACCGCCGGGCTGCAGGGCGCCAAGTACATCGCCGCCTACTCCGCGGCCAAGCACGCGCTGATGGGATTGACCCGGTCGACAGCGGCGGAAGTGGCGAGCACCGGCGTCACGGTGAACGCCGTCTGTCCCGGCTTCGTCGACACTGAAATGACCACCGAGTCGCTGGACCGCATCATCGCCAAGACCGGCCGCGGCCGGGAAGAGGCACTCGCCGCGGCACTCGCTTCGGCCGGCCAGAGCCGGCTGATCACGGCGGACGAGGTGGCGCTGGCGGTGGCGGCGCTCTGCGCCGACCGTGCCGATTCGCCTAACGGAGAGGCGGTGGTGCTCGACGGGCGGGAACCGATGGCGGGCCGCTATACAATCATCAATCCCGAAGAACTCGGTGCGCCCCGCGGCTGGAGCAACGGAATGCTGGCGCGGGCCGGCGGACGAGTGCTGTTCATCGCGGGACAAACGGGGGTAAAGGCGGTTGGGCGGTTAGACGGTTTGACAGTTGCCGCCGAGAACTCGGCGCTGGCCCGCAATTTCGTGGACCAGTTTGACCGGGCGCTCGGTAATGCGCTGACGGTGCTCAGGGAAGCGGGCGGAGTGCCGGCGGATATCGGCCGGTTGACGATCTACGTCACCGATGTCACCCAGTATCGCGACAGCCTCAAGCCGCTCGGCGCGGTCTACCGCAAGCGCATGGGCACCCACTACCCCGCCATGGCGCTGGTCGAGGTACGGGCGCTGGTGGACCAGCGCGCGCTGGTCCACCAGCGCCCGTACCTCGACCAGCGCCATGGCGGGGTAGTGGGTGCCCATGCGCTTGCGGTAGACCGCGCCGAGCGGCTTGAGGCTGTCGCGATACTGGGTGACATCGGTGACGTAGATCGTCAACCGGCCGATATCCGCCGGCACTCCGCCCGCTTCCCTGAGCACCGTCAGCGCATTACCGAGCGCCCGGTCAAACTGGTCCACGAAATTGCGGGCCAGCGCCGAGTTCTCGGCGGCAACTGTCAAACCGTCTAACCGCCCAACCGCCTTTACCCCCGTTTGTCCCGCGATGAACAGCACTCGTCCGCCGGCCCGCGCCAGCATTCCGTTGCTCCAGCCGCGGGGCGCACCGAGTTCTTCGGGATTGATGATTGTATAGCGGCCCGCCATCGGTTCCCGCCCGTCGAGCACCACCGCCTCTCCGTTAGGCGAATCGGCACGGTCGGCGCAGAGCGCCGCCACCGCCAGCGCCACCTCGTCCGCCGTGATCAGCCGGCTCTGGCCGGCCGAAGCGAGTGCCGCGGCGAGTGCCTCTTCCCGGCCGCGGCCGGTCTTGGCGATGATGCGGTCCAGCGACTCGGTGGTCATTTCAGTGTCGACGAAGCCGGGACAGACGGCGTTCACCGTGACGCCGGTGCTCGCCACTTCCGCCGCTGTCGACCGGGTCAATCCCATCAGCGCGTGCTTGGCCGCGGAGTAGGCGGCGATGTACTTGGCGCCCTGCAGCCCGGCGGTGGAGGCCACGTTCACCACCCGGCCCCACTTCCGTTCGATCATGCCGGGTAGCACTGCCCTGGTGCAGAGGAACGCGCCGGTGGCGTTGACGGCCATGAGGCGGTTCCACTCATCCAGCGAGGTCTTGATGACAGACATCGAGGCGGCGGCACCGGCATTGTTGACCAGCACCGCCACCGGCCCGAACTCGCCCGCTTCGCGGAAGAGTGTCTGGACGCTCTCCTCGCTGGTCACATCGCACACGACCGGCCTGGCCCGTTTGCCCATCCCGATCAGCTCGGCCGCAACCGCCTCGATCCGGTCGCGGCTCCGGGCCGAGACCACGACCGAGAATCCTGCCGCCGCGAGCGCCCGCGCGGACGCCGCCCCGATGCCACGCCCGGCGCCCGTCACCACCGCGACCCGGCCCGCAGGGCCGTTCACCGGGTACCTCCGGTCCTGCTGCCGAGTTCGGCCTGGACCGCTTCTTCGAGGATCATTCCCAGAACCTGAATGGTAGACCGGCCTTCTTCGGCGGTGGCCTCGGCGGGAAAACCGAAATAGGCGCGCGCACCGCCCGCCTCCTCGAAACTCCGCTTGCCGTCTCTAATGGCGCGTGAGAGTGATGCCGGATTCGGTGACAGCGCCGCCCGGATGGTCTCACGCACCAGTTCGGGGCGGGTGGCGAGGAGCACTGACGTCTCGAACTGGCCCGCGTGGCAGGCGCCGTTCCTGAATTCCTCGGTGAGCCGGAGCGCCCATGGCTTGGTGGCAAGATTGGGAAAGGCGACCGCCAACCTGGTGTCGCGGCGGATTTCGCCGACGGCGACGTCCAGTGAGGTGAGATGCCCCGGATCGAGATGCGCATTGGCGACGGCCAGGACGCCGAATCCCTGGTGGGCCAGGCTCTGGCCAAGATCCACGATCATCGCTGTCACCGTCTCCGGCCGGAGCGAGATCGTCCCGGCGAAGCCCCGGGCAAAGGCCGCGGAGGTGTACGCCAGCGACGGAAGCATCACGGCAGCCATGCCTCGCGCGGTGAGCCGCGCGGCGCAGGCGCGCGCCATCGCTTCGGCGATGATCACGTCGGTCTCGAGGGGCAGATGCGGCCCGTGGGCCTCGATAGCGCCCACCGGCAGGATGGCGACTGCTCCCGGCCCCGCGGCGTCCCGCGCCTCTTCCCAGGTCATTGCGGCGAACGTATGCACGGTTATTGTGTCCTCACCGCTCTTCTCCTTCTGGGATGTCGGCCATGACCTCCGAACCACCGGCGCAGCTGAATATCGCCGACTTCTTTCTCGATGCTCGGGTGCGTGAGGGCCGGGGCGACCGGACCGCGCTGATCACCGATGCCGGACGGTGGAGTTACCGGGAGGTACAAGCGCTGGCCAATCGGTATGCCAACCTGCTGAGGTCGGCGGGGGTGGCTCCCGAACAGCGGGTGATCATCGCCCTGCCGGATGGCCCGGACTATGTCGCGGCCCTGTTCGGTACCCTGAAGATCGGGGCCGTCGTGGTCATGGTCAACCCGGAACTCAAACCCGAGACCATCGAGTATTTCTTCGGCTACAGCCGCGCCAGCGTGGCGCTGGTGGCGGCGGAGGCCGCCGACGCCTTCCGCGCGGCCGCCAGCCGGTCGGCGCACCCGCCGACCTTACTGATCGTTGGCGGCAGCGAATGGGAGGCGCGCGTCGCGGCAGCACCCGACAGCTGGCGGAATTTCCCCACGCATCCCGACGACGCCGCCATCTGGCTGTTCTCCGGCGGCACCACCGGCCGGCCCAAGGCGGCGGTGCAGCCGCATCGATCGTTCGTGAACACCGCCCAGTGCTATGCTCATCACGTACTCAGCTACACCGAGGACGATATCACCATCTCGGTGCCCAAGCTGTACTTTGGTTACGCCACCGGCTCCAATCTGCTGTTCCCTTTTGCCGCCGGCGCCGCGGCGGTGCTCTTTGGCGAGCGCTGCACTGCCGAGGTGCTCTTTGCCCAGATCAGGACACACCGACCCACCGTTCTGGTCACCGTCCCCACCATGATCAATCAGATGGTGAGTCATCCGGCGGCGGGCGGGCAGGACTTCTCCTCGCTCCGCCTGGCCACGTCGGCGGGGGAGGGGCTGCCGGAAGAGCTGCACGTCCGCTGGGACGAGGGCTTCGGTGTTCCGCTGCTCGACGGACTCGGCACCGCCGAGATGTGGCACATCTTCATATCCAACCGGGCGGGCCGGATTCGCCGGGGGACGCTGGGAGAGGTCGTCCCGGGCTTCGAGGTGAAGGTGGCGGATGATGAGGGACGCGCACTGGCTGACGGTGAAACCGGTCAGCTCTGGGTGCGGGGCGGGTCGCGGGCGCTCGGCTACTGGCAGCAGCTGGAGAAGAGCCAGACTGCATTCCGGGGCGAGTGGGTGGTGTCGGGTGACCTGATCCGGCGTGATGCCGACGGTTACTACACCTACGGCGGCCGGGCCGACGAACTGCTCAAGGTCGGTGGCAAGTGGCTCTCGGCCACCGAAGTGGAGGGCTGCCTGTTGCTGCATCCGGCGGTCTCGGAAGTGGCGGTGGTCGGCGTGGCGGACGCGAACGGACTGGTCAAGCCGCACGCCTATGTGATTGCACGGGAGCGGCGCGACGATCTGGCCGAAGAGCTCAAGGCCTTCGTGCGGGAGCGGCTGGAGCCGTACAAGCACCCGCGGGAGGTGATCTTCGTGGATGCGCTCCCGACGACGCATCTGGGGAAAGTGGATCGGGGCAAGTTGCGGGCGGAGCGGCGATCTGGCGATTAGGCGGTAGCGACAGTACCGCTGCCTGGCCCTACCTTTCCAATCGCCCAATCCGCCAATCGCTCAATCGCCCAATCGCCTACCCTCCCATGCCCCACGTCGACTACCGCGCTGATCACGCCGTCGCGGTCCTCTCGTTCAGTAATGCACCGGTCAACGGCCTGTCTCACGCCGTGCGCTCGGAGTTGGCGGCGGCGCTCGCACGCGCGACCGCTGACGGTGCCGTGCGGACGATTGTGCTCACCGGCAGCAACGGGCTCTTCTCCGGCGGCGCTGACATCCGCGAATTCGGCACGCCGGCGATGGTGCGGGAGCCGCACCTGCGCCAGCTCATCGAGATGGTCGAGACGAGCGACAAGCCGGTCATTGCGGCGATCGCCGGGCTCTGCCTCGGTGGTGGTCTCGAGCTGGCACTCGCGGCACACTACCGGGTGGCGAGCACCGGCGCCCGGCTCGGGCTTCCCGAAGTGAAGCTCGGCCTGCTGCCAGGCGCGGGCGGCACCCAGCGGCTGCCGCGACTCGTGGGTGTCGACCTGGCGATCAGCATGATCACGAGTGGCGAACCGGTGCTGGCGCCACTGCTCGCGACGACTGCGCTGCTCGACCGCGTGGTCGACGGCGACCCGGTGGCCGCGGCGCTGGAGCTGGCGACAACTGCGGAGTTTGGAACGAGACCGCCCCGGCGCACGCGCGACATTGCACTAACCGACCCGGACCTCGTGGCGCGGTGCGCCGCAGCCCGCAGCCGGTTCGAAGCTCGTCGGCCACGTCTGCCGGCGCCGTTGCGCTGCATCGACGCGATCGAGGCCGCGGCCCGGCCCTTCGAGGACGGACTCGCGGTCGAGCGGCAGGCATTTCTCGAGCTCATGCAGTCACCCGAGTCGAACGCGCTGAGGCACGCCTTCTTTGCCGAACGCGCCGCCGGCAAGGTCGACGACGTCGCCGCACCAACCGCGGCCCGCCCACTCGACACCGCCGCCGTCATCGGCGCCGGCACCATGGGCGCCGGTATCGCGGTCTGCCTCCTCGATGCGGGAATCCCGGTCTGGCTGCTCGAGACCGATCAGGCGGCGCTCGACGGCGGGATGGCGCGCATCGGTGGCATCTACGACGGACAGGTCAGGAAGGGCAAGCTCTCCGAGAGCGAACGGAATCGGCGGATGGCACTCATCACGCCGACGCTGTCATATGAGGCCATCAGTCAGGCGGACATCGTGATCGAAGCGGTGTTCGAGTCGATGGAGGTCAAGCGACAGGTGTTTACCACGCTTGATCGGGTCATGAAGCCGGGCGCCATCCTCGCGAGCAACACCTCGACACTCGACGTCAACCGGATCGCCGGATTCACTCGTCGCCCGCAGGATGTGGTCGGCGCCCACTTCTTCAGCCCGGCCAATGTGATGCGGCTGCTGGAAGTTGTGCGCGGCACCGCCACCAGTCCCGACGTACTGGTGACGGCGATGCAGCTGGGCAAACGGCTGAGGAAGGTGGCGGTGGTCTCCGGCGTCTGCGACGGCTTCATCGGCAATCGGATGCTCGAGCCCTACCTGAAGCAGGCGTTCTACCTGGTCGAGGAGGGTGCGCTGCCCGAGCAGGTGGACGCGGCCATCGAGGCGTTTGGCGTCGCGATGGGTCCGTTCCTCGTCGGCGATCTCGTCGGCAATGATGTCAGCTGGGCAATCCGGCAACGACGTCGCGCCGAGCGCCTAGGCTACATCTTTTCGACCCTGCCGGACCGGCTCTGCGCGTTGGGCCGCTTCGGGCAGAAGACCGGCGGCGGCTGGTACGATTATCCCGATGGCCCGCGCAGTCCGGTACCCTCGAAGGTCGTCGAGGAGCTCATTGTGTGGCACCGGGCAGAGAGCGGCATCACGCCGCGCGAGATCAGCGCCGGCGAAATCGTCGATCGCCTGGTCTATGCGCTGGTGAATGAAGGGGCGCGGATTCTGGCGGAAGGGATTGCGGCGCGCGCCTCCGATATCGATGTCGTGTATCTCACCGGCTACGGCTTTCCCGCCTCCCGCGGCGGACCGATGTTTCATGCCGATCTCATCGGTCTGGAGAACGTGCACCGCCGGATAGCTGAGTTTGCCGGCAATCCGCACGGCGACCCCGCCTGCTGGACGCCGGCCCCACTGCTCGCCAGCCTCGCGGATTCGGGGGGCAGCTTTACTGACCAGGGATGACCGACGGACACGACGGAGGGATGCATGAGAAAGCCCCCGATCTCCGCACACGGGAGATCGGGGGCTCTACCTCATGGTGCCATGCGACCACGGCTACATGGTGGCGAGCTTGCCGACAGCGGAGGCCAGCATGTGGGCCTTGGCTTCATCGGCCGCGCCGACGGCATCGGCGTGCAGCTGGGTGGTCAACTTGGTGAGCGCGTCCTTGCGCGCCTGACCGGAGAGCTTTTCCGCGCTGGCGAGAGCTGCCCGAGTTGCGGCGATCCTGCCAGCGGCCAGCCCCTTCGAGCGTTCGAGCTGGTCCAGGTAGGCGCGCGGTACGGCAAAGCTCGCCGGCCAGACGAACTTCGGCTGGCCCTGGGTGTTGAAGTAGTCGAACTTCACCAGCTTGGCGGCGTCGATCTCGTTCTGCGAGACGTAGGCGCTCGGCGTCAGCTCGAAGATGTCCAGACCACGGCCGATTTCGGAGCTGACCATCACGCCGTTGTACCAG
Source organism: Gemmatimonadota bacterium (assembly GCA_034440415.1). Classification (GTDB taxonomy): domain Bacteria; phylum Gemmatimonadota; class Gemmatimonadetes; order Gemmatimonadales; family GWC2-71-9; genus JADJOM01. The sequence goes on from JAWXBX010000234.1 coordinate 36,491, forward strand.
TACACCGACCACGTCCCGGCGTTGCCCATTTCGGTCGAGTCCGCCGGCCCGCGGTCGTGGAAGGCGATCTCCTTCGGGTGGCTGGCGTCGGTCCAGTCGAAGATCGAAATGCCGCCCTGGTACCACGACTGCACCATGACGTCCCGCCCGGGAATCGGGATGAGCGAGCCGTTGTGCGCCACGCAGTTCTCCAGCGACGTCTGGGGGGCCGGCATCTTGTAGTAGCTCTTGAACGTCATCTTGTTGTTGGCCAGCGTGAAGATCGCGTCGGCGCCCCACTCCGGCTTGTCGGTGGCACGGCACTTGGGCCCGCCGCCGCCGCCCCACTCATCCGAAAAGAGGATCTTGGTGCCGTCGTTGTTGAATGTCGCCGAATGCCAGTAGGAGAAGTTCGAGTCGGAGACGGCGTCGATCCGCTTGGGGTTGGCCGGATCGCGGATGTCGAGCAGAAGCCCGTATCCGCCGCACGCACCACCCGCCAGACCAATGGCCGGATAGACGGTGATATCGTGACACTGGGTCGGACCGGGACGCGGGCCGTTGCCGGGGGCGGGGGGAGCGCCAAACATCTTGTCGATGATGCCTTGCACTGCGGAGCGCAGCGCGGCGCTGTCCGCACTGGTCGCCACTCCGGTCGTGTTGCCGCGCGCCTTGGCCACGCTGTCGAGCATCGGGGTCACGAACCGCGCCGGCAACACCATTTCTTCCCCGTTGAACTTGATCGTGAAGAGCCCCTTGGCCTTCGCCTCGGCGACTTCCTTGGCGTTCGCGGCAATGTCTTCCGGCGCTTCGCCATGTTCCGGCGGAGCAACCAGGTCATTGAAGATCCGCGGCGAGCTCACGACCTTCGCCTGCTCCGGGTGGGCCAGCGGCACCTTGATGACTTCGATGCGGAAGAGCGCGGAGTTCGGGTCCTGATCTGGCGCCAGCTTGGAGCAGCCGGGCAGTTCGTTGGGTGAGCGGACTCCTGCCGAACCGGAGACGTAGACGTACACATTCTCCTTGTCGTTCGGATCCTCGAGCACGGTGTGGGTATGCGAACCGCGGCAGGTTTGCACGTTGGCGAGGTACTTCGGCGCGCTGATATCGGTGATGTCAAAGATCCGGATGCCGCGGAGGCGATCGGTGCTCACGGTGTCGCGCACCCCCTGCGTACCGCAGTCGAGCCGGCCGCCATTTCCCTCACCCGAGACGAAGAGGAGGTTCTTGTACACCGACACATCGCTTTGTGAGGCCGGACAGAGGTAGGCCGTCTTCAGCGACGGCTTGGCCGGGTTCGAGATGTCCCAGACCTGGAAGCCGTTGTAGCTGCCCTGAATGGCGTAGGGCCCGCTGAAGGAGAGGTCGGAGTTGGTGCTGCCGAGGAATTTCTCCGATGGGCGTGTCGTCGAGACCAGGCGCACGTTCCAGGCGGCTTCGGCGGCGTCCCACATCCCCGCGCGGAGTCCGACCCGCGGATCCACCTTGGGCGCCATGGCCGACATGTCGTGGCCGGCCGCGGAGGAAGAGGACGAGGCGCAGCCCGCGAGGGACAGCACGCCGAGCGCGAGCGAGAGGGACCGGAGGGAGAAGGCGGTACGCGGTGTGCCGGACCAGCGGGCTGTGGGAGCCAATACCATGGAGGAATCCTGTGAGGAGACGGGAAAGGGGGGTAACGGGAGCATCAGGGGCTGCGTCCCTCGGAAGGGAGTGCGGCGAGCATCTTCTGCATGCGGTCGATCTCGGTCGTCTGATCGGCATAGACGTCGGAGGCAAAGCGGAAGACCCGCTCCTCCTCGCCGGCGCCCTTCGATCCGAACAGTTGGTCCACCATCACGATGGCGCCCTGGTGATGCTGGATCATGAACGTGAGAAACATCCGGTCGAACTCCGGGCCCCGCGCCTGGTCCAGCTGGACCAGCTGCTCCGCGGTCAGCATGCCGGCCATCATCGGCATCATCGCGTGGTCCATTCCCGGCATCATGCCGTGAGACGCATCTCCGTCCGGCACCGGTTCACGCCGGTCGCGGAGCCAACGCTTCATCAGGGTGATCTCGTCCTGCTGGCCGACGACGATTCGTTCGCACAGGGCCCGCAGCGACGGACTGGCGCCATGCGAGGGCGCCCAGCCGGCGATCAGCACCGCCTGCGCGTGGTGGCTGATCATGCCGGTCATGAAGGCGACATCCGCCGCGGTGTAGAACGGATGCTGTCCGGCGTCCTGGGCCGAGGCCTGAGCGGACGCACCGGTCGCGGTGCCACTGGCGACGAGGGTCAGGGCGACGAGTAACGGTGCCACCCGGACTCGCGATATCATCTCAATCATGGTGTGCGTCCCTGATCTGCGGAAATTCGAGCGTCCGATAGTACCGGGGCGGGCGCGGGTTGGGAAGCTGACGGTCGGGAGGGCTGGAAGGTTGCAGATGGCGACGGGTTCAGCTGCGGTGCCTTCCGGCATGCTGTGCCCCGAAGCGGCGCACGGTGGTGTGATCGCCATCAACCCGAAAGCCCGAACCGGTCCTGCAGCACGCAGGCGCTCAGCATCAGCATGAGGACCTGGTCGACGGCGGTGCGGTCGCCGTCGCTCATGCCGGGGAGGGCATTCAGCAGCGCTGCCACCTTGCGCTGGTCGAAGAATGGCAGCGACTTCATGATCGGGCCGCGAAGGGTGTCCTGCATCAGCTGGCTGAGCCGGCCATCCTGGTCGAGCGTTGCCGGCGGACTCAGGAACGGGTGTTTCTGGCGATTGTAGACCGTATCGGTGATGACGCCCCTGGTCGCCTCCCGCAGCACGTACTTTTCGGTCATGCTGCGGATCTTCTGCCTGACCGGCATGGAGCAGATCAGCTCCACGACATGGTGATCGAGGAAGGGAAGCCGTCCTTCCACCGAGTGTGCCATCTCCATCCGGTCGCCCAGAATCGAGAGGATGTAGTTCGGCAGCACCGTCTTGGCCCAGAGGTAGAGCGACTGGTGTACCGGGGCGCGCCCGCTCAGCTGACCGCCGACGTCGAGAGCGTCGAGCAGGCCTTTGAAGGCGTGGCGCTGCCGGATGCCTTCCGCATACCCGGTGGCAAAGAGACTCTGCAGCTTGAAGGTGCTGGTGGCAAATGTCGCGATCCATGACGGGGTGAAGCCGAGCCGCCGGGTGAGGGCCTCGGTGGAGACGCCTTCGCCGTCGGGCAGCAGGAGGCCGCGCGACACCTGATTGGTCCGGACCAGCTCAGCCATCAGGGCCTCGACCTCGGCGGGATCCTGGTCGCCGTTGTCGTACAGCAGCATGTCGCGGCGGAAGTGGGCGTATCCGCCGAAGATCTCGTCGGATCCCTCGCCCGTCAGCACCACTTTGTATCCCGCCTTCCGCACCGCATCGCTCAGCACGTACTTCGCGACACCGTGGGCGTTGTAGCACAATGCCTCAGAGGCGGCGGTGGCGTCGAAGAAGTGATCGGCCAGGTCGGACTGCCGGATCGGGACCGGGAAATACTCGGCGCCGGCGAGGCTGGCCATCTCCCGGGCCTGCGGGCCCTCATCGTAGTCGGGCCGGTCGAAGGTCAGGGTAAAGGCACGGATCGGATCGACCTGGTGCCGTGCGGCGAGGCCGAGCACGGCGCAGGAGTCCAGTCCGCCACTGAGATAGCAGCCCACCGGCACGTCGGCCCGAAGCCGGAGGCGCACTGCCTCGCCCAACTCATGGTGCAGCCGCTCCGCATACTCCTTGTCGGTATGGTGCTTGGTGGGCCGGTCGGCCGGCGGGTAGTGGAAGTCCCAGTAGGAATGCAGGTGGGTGTAGCCAGGGGTGGCCAGCATGTAGTGGGCCGGCGGCACCTGGGAGATGCCGTCGAACAGTGTCTCGGTGGGATGGCCGCCGGCCAGATTGCCGAACACCCGCTGCTGATTCCACCGGGCGGGAACCCCCGCCGCGAAGAGCGCCTTGACCTCCGAGGCGAGGTACAGCGCGCCGGCGTGGCGGGCGTAGAACAGCGGCTTGATCCCGAAGCGGTCGCGGGCGGCGAAGAGCGTCTGATGCGCCTCATCCCAGATCGCGAAGGCGAATTCGCCGCGCAGCTGGTACAGGCAGCCCGCGCCAAGGTCCTCGTACAGATGGAGGGCGATTTCGCTGTCCGATCGGGTCCGGAGCCGGTGGCCGCGCAGCTCCAGCTCGTGCTGAATCCGCTCGAAGTCGTAGAACTCGCCATTCGCCACAATGTGCGTTCGGCCATCCTCGCTCGCGATCGGCTGGTCCCCGGTCGTCAGATCGATGATGCTGAGCCGGGCGTGGCCCAGGCCGACGCGACCATGCCCGGCGATCCACTGCTGTTGTCCGTCAGGTCCCCGGTGTTCCAGCCGCCGGGTCGCCCGTTCGAGGTCAGCCGGGGAGACGCTGCCAGTCGGGGAGTAGATCGCGACGATTCCGCACATCAGCTGCTCCGGGAGATGGACGAATCCGATGCGCGGCACGGGATCGGCGTAGTACGGCCGCCACTGCGGCTATTCATGGATGGCTCGCTGAAAGACGAGATTGGCCGCTACCATGTCCTCCATGGCGTTGCCCATCGCCTTGTAGACCGTGATCTCGGTCGGGCTCAGGCGGCCCGGCTTTTGGCCCAGCGTGACGGCACCGAGCGTCGTACCGGTAGCGGGGTCCAGGCCGGCAAGCTCGCTGCATCCCACCGGGCTCGGCTGAAAGGCGTCGAGCGTCTCGACGAAGATCCGTTGGTGTCTGGCGAGTTCCCGCGGGAGTTCGCTGCCCGGAGGTGCGTATCCCACTGACGTGACATGCGCGCCGGGCTTGATCCACTCGGCCTGAATGACCGGTGACGGCGACGCTGTGGCGAGGCAGACGATGTCCGACTCGCGGACCGCCGCCTCCAGATCGGTGGTGGCGTGCGCCGTCTCGCTTCCCGCCGCCAGTTTCCGTGCCTGTTCGGGGTTGCGGGAACAGACATTGATGCGCGCAATGTTCCGGACGAGTGGCAACAGGCGGAGATGGTCTCGCCCCTGTACCCCGGCACCGATCACGGTGGCAGTTCGGGATTCGGCCCGACTCAACAGCCGGACCGAGAGCATCGCGGCGGCGGCCGTGCGGAGGCCGGTGATACTGGCGCCGTCCATGACGCAGGTGGGCGCCCCCGTGTCGGGATCGAAGAGACCGATCAGCGCCTGGTGGCTGGGTAACCCCAGCTCGTGATTGCCCTCGAAGACATTGACGATCTTGACGGTCAGCTGCATCCCCGGCCGCCAGGCTGACATCGCCAGGGAGAATCCCCGGTCTGCCACCCGGAGCTTGGGCCGCGGGGGCGTCTGTACCTCGCCCAGCTCCAGCCACCCGAAGCCCGCTTCCAGCCCCTCAAGCAGCAGCCGCGGATCGAGATACCGCTCGACGTCGGCCCCGGTGAGCATCAGGACCTGCGCGGCGCCCCCGATGAATGCGAAGCTCGCGTGGCGCGGCGAGCGGTCACGCGGGCTCATGCCGAGCCTGTGCCGGTGAGGTCATGCTCGCGAAACTGCGGCCGACAGCGGGGATTGGCAAGACTCGGGGAGGCGGTCGATCACGACGCGTCGTATTGCGTACGGCGCGGGGTCGCGGCATACTCTGCTGGCCGCGATTGACCTTGCTGTCCATCTCTCGAATCACATCGGGCGCGGGGCGCAGCCCGCGCAGCATCATGCTGCCGGCCGGCGTCAGCCACGCAGCGATTCCACGGAGCATGCATGCGGATCACCGGGATCAAGGTCTACCGTGTCGGCCTGCCGCTGCACGAGGGCAGCTACAAGTGGTCGGGTGGCAACTCCGTCGATGTCTTCGATTCCACCATCGTGGCCATCGCGACCGATGCCGGCATCACCGGATATGGAGAGGTGTGCCCACTCGGACCGGCGTACCTCCCGGCCTACGCCGCCGGCGCGCGTACCGGCATCGCGGAATTGGCGCCGAATCTGCTCGGCCAGGATCCCACCGCCCTGGCCAGCATGAACCGGCGGATGGACCAGCTCCTGCGCGGCCACCCGTATGTGAAATCGGCCATCGACATGGCCTGCTGGGACATCCTGGGGCACGCCACCGGGCTACCGGTGGTCACGCTGCTGGGCGGCCGCGTCGGAGAGGATGTGGCGCTCTATCGGGCCATCTCGCAGGACACGCCGGAGAAGATGGCGGCCAAGGTCGGCACCTATCGCGCCGAAGGCTACACCAAATTCCAGCTCAAGGTCGGCGGCGATCCGGATACCGACATCGAGCGCATCCGGGCCGCGGCAGTCAAGCTGCGCTCCGGCGACGTGCTTATCGCCGATGCCAATACCGGCTGGACCCAGCACCAGGCGATCCGCGTGGCGGATGCTGTCCGCAGCGTCGATGTCTATATCGAGCAGCCCTGCATGCGGTACGAGGAATGCCTGGCCGTACGACGGCACACCGACCGTCCGTTCGTGCTCGATGAAGTGATCGACGACATCATGATGGTGCTGCGCGGGCATCAGGACCAGGCGATGGACGTCATCAATCTCAAGATCTCGAAGGTCGGCGGGCTGACCCGGGCACGGCAGATTCGGGACCTCTGCCTCTCCCTGGGCATCGCCATGACGATCGAGGACTCCTGGGGCGGAGATATCATCACCGCCGCCATTGCCCACCTGGCGCACAGCACCCCACCCGAACTGCTGTTCTCCACCACCGACTTCAACAGCTACGTCACCGTCAGCACTGCGACCGGCGCACCACAGCGGATCAATGGCCGTATGGCGGCCTCCACGGCGCCGGGCCTCGGCGTGCAGCCCCGGATGGATGTGCTCGGTGATCCAATCTTCACGGTTGACTGAGAGAGGAAGGCCGCGGTGTTCCCAGCCCTTTTTGCCAGGACAGCCATTTTCGTTGCGCTCGCCGGATTCGGCGTCACATATCTGGGCATCCTCATTTCATCGCTGCATGCTCCCCGCGGCCCGGGTGAGCCGCCGCCTTCCCCCTCGGCGAGCCACCTGATCACCGGCTTCATCACGAATTTCTTCGACACGCTGGGGATAGGCTCGTTCGCCACCTCGACGGCCATCTTCAAGTTCCGGAAGATGCTCCCCGATGAGCTCTATCCCGGTACGCTGAACGTCGGGCACACGCTGCCGACGATCTTTCAGGCCTTCATCTACATCTCGGTGATCGCGGTCGATCCCGCGACGCTGGTGCTGCTCATCGGAAGCTCCGTCGTTGGCGCCTGGTTTGGCGCCGGCCTGGTCGCCAACTTCTCCCGCCGTACGGTGCAACTCGGCATGGGCGCCGCCCTGCTCACGGCGGCGACTGCCATGCTCATGAGCCAGTTGAAGTGGTTTCCGGTCGGGGGCACCGCGCTCGAACTTCACGGGTGGCGTCTGCTGATTGGCATCGTCGGCAATCTCGTGCTCGGGGCGATCATGACGCTCGGGATCGGGCTCTATGCCCCGTGCATGGCGCTCATCAGTCTGCTCGGAATGGATCCGGCGGCGGCATTCCCCATCATGATGGGGTCCTGCGCCTTTCTCATGCCCGTCGCGAGCGCCCGGTTCATCAAGCGCCGGGCGTATTCGGCCCCGGTGGCACTGGGACTGGCGATTGGCGGATTGCTCGGTGTCCCGCTCGCCGCGTTCGTTGTGAAATCCCTGCCGCTCACGGCACTTCGCTGGCTGGTGATCGTGGTGGTGGTGTACGCCGCCGTGCTGATGCTCCGCTCTGCGCAGCAGGAAACTCTGGCGCGCCCGGCGGCCGCGGCGTAGGCATCATCCCGCTCCGGTCCCGCCCGGGCAATTCAAACTGGCGTCGCCGACATCGGACGCGGCAACGCCAGGCTTCGCTCCACCTCTCCCTGTGCCGCAATCAAGCGTTCCACTCCAGCCGAAACCTCCGCGGCCAGCCCGAGATGGGTGGTGAGTCCCGCGACGGTCGCCGAGCCGGCGTGGAGCCGGAGCAGGTTGAGGCGGATCATCTCCAGCGCGCCCACCGCGTCGGCCAGCTTGGCGTGAATGGCATCGCGCGCGGCGCGCAGTTCGGCGTACCGCTCGCCCGCGCCGGCGTCGCCGATGTCGGCCAGCACCTCCTGCAGTTCGGCGTACCGCTTCCGCAACAGCTGCGCGTCGCTCTGGAGCCGGTGGAGCAGGACCGGTAGATCCCCCAGCCCCTGACGCGACTCCTTCGGCAGGCTGTCGAAGAGCTGTTCCGCCGCCATGCCGAGCGAGAGCTCGGTCGCCCGATGGGTCATCGCCTGCTCGGGCCGGCGGTTGCCCAGCAGCTTGCGGGCGATCGAGAAGGCCAGTCGCCCGATGCGGCCCATCCACAACCGGGACCAGAACTCGGTATCCACGTCCCGGCGCCGCTGCAAGAGCGCGAGATACCCGATCGAGGTGAGAAGTGTCGCCCCTCCGGAGAAGGCACAGACGGCGGCCAGGTTGTTCAACCAGCCGCCCAGGATGACGAAGGGCACGAGGGTGAGCGTGATGCCGCTCAACGCCAAGACCGTTCCCCCTGCCTTGCTGGCGAGTGCCAGGACGCGTTCCAGTGTCGTTGACTTCGCGCGATGCTCGACCGTCAGCTCCTCTCGCGCCTGCTCGATCTCTCCGTGGAAGGCGGGGCCGAGATCCTGATGGGAAAAGCCCAGCAGTGTCAGCCGCCGGGCGGCACGTACCAGGTAGGCGAGCGGGGCGACGGTTGCCCCAAGAAACAGTGTCGCGAAGCCCGCGCTCCCGCCGAGCAATGCTGACACAGCAATCGATGCGGGAAGGAGCATGAAGCCGGCGATCAGCGTGCCCCCGCCGTCCAGCCGGCCATAGCGCTTGACGAAAGCGCGGAGCGCGGCCGGCAGCTCGCGCCGCTGTTCCAGCGCCAGCCCGAGCTGCTCGGCCAGCGCCAGTGCGCTCTCCGGACGATGGCCCGGGTCCTTGGCCAGGCAGCGATCTACCAGCGATGCCAGCCGGCGCGGCACCGCGAGGCCGAGTGAGGCAAGCGGCGGTGGTGGCTCGGTGACCTGCTTGGCGAGGATCTCGGTGGCGCTCGCACCATCGAAAGGGAGCCGGCCGGAAAAGAGGTAGAAGGCGGTGGCACCGAGGCCGTAGAGATCGCTCCGCGCGTCGATCTGGCCGCCGAGGGCCTGTTCCGGGCTCATGAACTCTGGCGTTCCCGCGATCCCCTCGGGCCCGGCGACGCCCGCCGCCGCGGCGATGCCGAAGTCCGCCACCAGCACCCGGCCGGTGCCGGACTCGAGCAGGATGTTGTCCGGTTTCACATCGCGGTGCACCAGCCCCTGCCCGTGGGCGTGGGCCAGCGCCCACGCGACCTCGCGCAGGACGCGGGTCCCTTCTGAACCGGGGAGCGGGCCGCGGGCGCGGACTCGTTCCGCCAGCGTCTCTCCATCCACGAACGCCATCACGTAGAACACAAAGCCACCGGTGTCCTCGACGGCGTGAATGGGGATGATGTTAGGGTGGGACAGCTTGGCAGCGAGGCGCGCCTCGCGGAGGAAGCGTTCCCGGAGGGTCGGCTCCACGGCGCGGTCGGGGGGGAGCAGCTTGATGGCAACAGGGCGGTCGAGGTGTACCTCGCGGGCGAGATAGACCACCCCCATGCCGCCGCGACCGAGCTCGCGGTCGATGGAGTACCGACCGGCCAGTGCCAGCTGGAATGAATGGAAGAGCGGATCGCTGAAGGTGCCTGGGTGAGACATGGTGGAGATATACCTGCGGGACGACGGGGGGGCAATTCGGCGGCTGAATGCCCACTCCAGCGCGTCGGGGCAGGGAGGACCACACACCTACCGGACGATCCAGGTGGCGACAGGGGTGTACGCCTTCCTCACGCCGGAGGAGCGCTCCAGCTTCCAGTCCGGCAATTCCATTGCGGTGATCGGCGAGGACGGCGTCCTGGTCTTCGATACCGGAAACATCCCCGGAGCGACCCGTCGCCAGATCGCCGAGCTCCGCAAATTGACCGACAAGCCGGTGCGATTCGTGGTGAACTCGCACTGGCATCCAGACCACAATCTCGGCAACGCGGAATACCGGCGCGCATTTCCGGGGGTCCTGGTCCTCGGAACTTCCGCAACTCGCGCCGGCATCCTCGAACAAGTGCCGGGTTACCTCGGCCAGGTGAAGAGTTTCGCCTCCCGCGCCCGATCTGGTCTTCGATGACAGCCTGACCATCATGCTGGGAACCCGGCGGGTGCAGCTGGTGCGCACAGGACGTGGCAATACCGCGGGCGACGCCATCGCGTTCATTCCCGATGCTGGCGTCCTGCTGACCGGCGATCTGGTCACCGTCCCCTGCCCATTTCCCAGCGCCGCCTGCTTCAGCGAGTGGATTGTCGCTCTTGACCGGCTGAAGGAGATGCGGGCGACCCGGATCGTGCCGGGTCATGGCCACAGCATGACGGACTACGGGTACAACGATCTTGTCCGGGAGCTCCTGCTATCCACGCGGGAACAGGCCCGCGCCACTGTCCGGGCCGGCACCCCCGTGGACACGCTGCAGCAGACCATTGATTTCGGTTCCTTCATCCAGCGGTTCGGTGGCGGCGATATCGTGCGCACTGACGCCATCAACAGCTTCTATCGGGAGCCAGCGGCGCGGCGCGCATTCGATGAGGCGCAATTCGAATCCCAGGGCGCCATTCTCCAGTGATTCGCATCGCAGTCGACACTCGCGGCTTCAGTACCGCAGCGGGAGCTCCAGGATCATCACGTGCGCCCACCAGCTCCCCGACGCCATCGCATAGGGCTCGATGCCGACCGATTCTTCTGAAACGCCCAATTCGGCGGCGGTAGCGTAGGGGATGTGCAGCGACTGCCAGCGATCGATTGCGTCGGTGGCGGTGTTCGTCACGGCATCATAGCCGCCGATCGGCCCCAGTATCCGGTAGCCTGCGGTCGGGCTGGCGGGCAGCTTGAGCGTGCCATCACGCACTTCGGTGTCGATCTGCCGGGTGACGTCCGCGTCGGCCATGCCGAGCCGTGCGAGTACGCGGCGCCGGGTCACGAGCGGCATGAACGATTGATGGTAGCAGCGCACATCGAAGAGTGAATCAGCGGGGGTGTCGGCCAGGCAGATCATGCCATTGGTGCCGGCTCGGAGGGGACGCAGCGTCCCGTCCCGGGCGATCGTCATCACGGCCGCTCCACTCCGCATCGTCGCGGGCAGTGGGAGTACGGCCGCTGCCGCCTGCTGTTCAGGTGTGATGCCCTGGGCCAGCAGCCGCACGCCGGGACATGCGACCATGACGAGCGTCAGGGCGACGCAGAATCTCGCGAGTCGGATCATGGACGCCTCCGCCGTGTCGGGCGCAGTCCCACGACAATCCCACCGGCGCCGATAGCAATCGACAGCAGCCCGACCCAGCCGGGAATCGGCCGGTACTCCTCGAGGGGACCGGTGGCTTCGAGGTCCCGGGTGTTTCCCTCAAGCGGGACACGATAGACCGGGCGGAGCACCAGGAAGATCAGGCCGATGACACAGAAGAAGAGGCCAACGACAGTTGAGTTGCGCATGCATGCTCCAGGAGAATCGCCGCTCGGTGGAGGTGACGCCACAAGAATGGACGTCGCCGTGGACGCACCGTCAACTTTCGGCCGCCCGGTTGATGTCGTCGGTGACCAGGATGTTCCTGGGATAGCCTCGATCGACGACGTTGATCAGCGCGCGCCCGACGTTCACCGACGTAGTGAATGATCTCGGTGACAGGCGGCGCAGAATCGGGTACAGCGGACTGAGCACGGCGTACACCGCCTTGTAGAGGGTCACCTTGGTCTGCACCCCTTTCATCGGCTGGATGTATCCGGGGCGGAACATGAATGCCGCCTTGAACGGCAGCGCCAGCAGCGCATTCTCCGTCTTGTCCTTGACCCGCGCCCACATATTGCGACCGCGCTCCGTGCTGTCGGTGCCCGCTCCAGAGATGTAGCAGAACGTCAGGCCCGGGTTGAGCGATCGCAGCGCACGGGCGGCGGCCAGCGTCAGATCGTATGTCAGATGATGGTACTTCGCCTCGTCCATCCCCGCCGCCGACACGCCGAGGCAGAAGAGGCAGGCGTCCAGGCCGGCCAGCCTGGGCTGCAGTGCGGTGTAGTCGAAGAAATCGTGGTGCAGAATCTCCGTCAGCTGCGGATGGGTGACGCCGCAACCGGTGCGTCCGATGACGAGGACGGAGGTCACCCGCGGATCAGCGAGGCACTCCAGCAGCGCGCCGGCCCCGACCATGCCGCTGGCGCCAAAGATGATGACGTTCACTTTCCGCTCCGCTCGGCACTTCGTCGTCCAGCCCGAACTGCCGCAGGTGATGACTGACGTGCCGATGGGCCCAGCGGGACCAATCCCGGGCGGTCATCTGACCGCACTTGCAATGATCGGTCGCCAGCGTCGCCGGATCGGCGGTGGTAAGAGTCGTCAGGCTCTCGATGGCCCGCTCGCGTGCCTGCTCACAATCTCCGTCCGCGATGCTATTCATGGATGTCCTGGCGATCGTTCGGCGTGCGTCCGTCAGCGATAGGTGACGATGCTCTCCAGCGGTTTCCGGCGAATGTCCGGCACGACCGCGTCGGGGGCGGGGTATCCCGCCACCAGCAGCATGACCGGGCGCTCCGCTGCTGGTCGACCGAGGAGCTGGTTCAGGAAGCCCATCGGGTTTGGCGTATGCGTCAGCGTAGCCAGCCCGGCGTGGTGCAACGCCGTAATGAGGATCCCGGTGGCGATCCCCACCGATTCCATGACGTAGTAGTGCGGCTGGCGCTCACCGCTAAGCGTGGTTCCGTAGCGCTCCGCAAAGATGGCGATCAGGTATGGCGCCACCTCCAGATACGGCTTCTGCGCGTCAGTGCCCAGCGGGGCGAGCGCCGCCAGCCATTCGGCCGGGGCCGTCTCGTAGAAACGAGCTTCTTCCTCCTCTGCCGCAAGACGGATCTGGCGCTTGACGGCGGCGTCGGAGACGACGACAAAATGCCACGGCTGCTGGTTGGCCCCGCTCGGCGCCGTGCCGGCGGCCTCGAGGCACGCTTCCAGAATGGCACGGGGAACGGATCGGTCGCTGAACTGCCGTACGGTGCGGCGACGTTGCATCTCGACGGCGAACCGCCGACTGCGGGTCAGCATCTCGTCCACCGGATACTCCTCGTAGGTCGAGAGCGGATTGAACACCGGCGCGGGTGTGCTCATCGTTGATGCCATTTCACTGAAGTAAGTCCATGGGAACCGAGCATCGGCTGACTCGGGCTTATGCTTGCGTCACCAGCCACAGCCCGGCCAGGCAAAGCCCCACGCCGGAGAGCCGGGTGAGCGAGACCGGTTCCCGAAAGACGAGCACGCCAAGCCCCAGCAGGACAACCGCCACCGTCGCATTGGCGACGAGCGAGGCGTTGCCGAGCGTCCAGCCCGAACGATAGGCGAGCAGGAACCCGATCTCCACTGCGACGATGCCGATGCCCACCAGCATGGTGCTCCAATTCAGGGTACGCCAGGCGGTGGTGAGCGGCGTGCCGCGCGCCAGCAGGGGAATGGTCGCCAGCGTCGCAACGATCGCGACCAGATACGCGGCAAGGGTGGCGACGACGGGGTTGGCGTCGCGCGGGATGGCGCGCTGCCCAAGGTGGTAGACAACGTTGCCGAGCACGACGAGTGCAATAGAGAGCCAGGTCATGGACAAACCTCAGCGTGAGGGGAAGCAGAATGGGTGACGAGGGGTCATGCCGGTGTGGCCCCAGTACGTGCCTTGAGCCGCTCCGCCACATACCGTCCCGTGAAGCTGCCCGCGGCCCCTGCCTCATCCGCGATCTCCACCGTGAGCCGCAGCCGGCCTCGGCCACTCCGAGCAAAGGTCGCCACGAACCGGGCGATGGTTGCAGCCTCGGGCGCCGGGCAGGTCGCGGTAAAGTCGGTCGCGACGGGCCGAGCGTAGGTGATGCTGCTGTCCTGCAGGACGACCTGCCCCGCCAACTGGTGGTGCCGAAGGAACAGGGTCAGCCATGACCAGCCGGCGAGCGTCGCGATCGCATTCAGGCTGCCCGCGAACGCGGTGCCCCGGTGATTGCGGTTCGGCGCCAGCGGCGCCCGGAGGATCACCCGCTCAGGATCGGCGACCACGACCCGGAGTCCGAGATGCCGCGTGATCGGAAGCTCGGTGTTGAGGAGTCGCTGGAGGCTGTCGGTCATGAATGCGGGATTAGGAGTGCGTGCCAAGGCCAGACGCCGCGTGGCGGGCCGTGAGGTGCTGGTGAGTCCTGTCGGTAATGCGCCCGACGGCCGTCTGTCATCAACTTGCATCAAGCGGGAGATGCGCGCGAGCTAGAATGGCGGACCACCCCACTTCAACTCCTTAGGAGGCAACTGTCGTTCTGCACGCTGGAGCGCGACAAGGCAGACTGTTGCGCTTCGATCCAGCTCTGAAGGAAGGATCGAACGTATGGGTAGCCGAGGCGGTCAGCGGGGCGCCAGCCGGCGCAGTGCCTGATGACCTGACCGGAAAACCGAGCGCGGGGCCCGAGGAGGCCCCGCGCTGTACATCGGACCACCACGCTGCTCAGGGCTTCTTCTTGAAATAGCTCGCGATCAGCGGGAGAAGCAGCCCGACCAGCGCGGAGGCGGCCCCGTAACCCACCGTGGCGTTTCCTCCCAGCAGATCCGTCAGCGGGCCGCCAAGTACCTGGCCGCCACCAATCCCGCCGACGGCGCCCAGCACGGAATTGAGTAGCGGTCCGAGGCTCTTGGCCTTGTTGAGGAGTCCACCGAGGTTGCCACCGACGGCGCCGGACAGCGCTTGAATGAGCAGGTTCGTGAGATCCATCGTATGCTCCTATGAGAGGAACAGAGGACGAAGTGAGTCGGGGAGAAGATGCCGGCGGTCCCGCGTAAGGCAAGATGGGGTCCCGCCTCCATGTCAGGCGATGCTGGGTCGTGGCGGGGATCACTCCTTGCGCCCTGCCGTGATCGGGCGGCAATCGACAGTGCGCACCCACGAGATGGGCCAGCACACTGCTGCGCTGAAGTGCATCCCCCCTCTGCCCGGTCACTGGCCAGTTTGCGGGAGCGTGCGCAGGCCGGGGTTGACCCGTCGCCCATGTCGAAGCCGCGAGCGGCAAGGATGATTGTATGACAGGACGCCGTCCGTGAGCTGCGGCCGCTGGGTGATGGTGACTGGGAGGTGGTGCTGGGGGAGGGGATGCGGTTGACGCTGACACCCTCTTACAGGGAAGCGTTTGAAGCTCGGCTCGGGGGGATCGCCTAGCGGCCCATGCCGCGTGCATTACGCCAGCGCCACTGCCTCGATTTCAACTCGAACGCCGAAGTGCAGGACCGGGACTGGCACCACCGCGCGGGCCGGCCGGGCGTCTCCGGCCCAGCCGGCGTAGATCGTGTTGAACTCCGTCCAGTCGTCGATGTCGGTCAGGTACACTCTGACGCTGAGCAGCTTCTCGACGCCGCTGCCGGCAGCGGTGAGCGCGGCGGCGATGTTGGCCAGCGTCTGTTCCACCTGGACCGCGAAAGGAGCGTCAGTGAGCCGGGTGCCATCGGAGGTGATCGGGAGCTGGCCGGCCACGAAGACCAGCCCCGCGCCCACCACCGCGTGGCTGTAGTGTCCACCCGGCTGGGTCAGGGTCTTGACGGTCACTTCCCGGCGGGCATCAGGCATCGGAACCTTCACACTTGACGGGTTGGCGAGCGTCAAACGACCACCTGCCGCGATTCCCTTGCTCCTCCAATTTCTTGATCGAGTGCCTCAGCTTCGGAGTGCCGGACATCGAGCGTGCAAATGGGAAGGAAGCTGAATCACCTGCTTCTGGAGGCGAGGCAGTGATCATCCGATGTCCGGCACGCCGGTGTCACGCTCTCCCCGCCGCAGGTCCGCGCGGGCGCGCTCCGCCAGGCGGGCGTAGCCAGCGCGGATCTGGTCGATTTCGCGCTCCTCGAGCTCTTCAAGGTCCAGCAGTGCGTTGTGCGCCCCCGCCGTGGAACGCAGCAATTCGTCCAGCTTGACCTGCACGGCCTCGGCATCACGATTCTGGGTGTTCTGAATGAGGAACACCATCAGGAAGGTGATGATGGTCGTCCCCGTATTGATCACCAATTGCCAGGTGTCGCTGAACTTGAACAGCGGGCCCGTCACGAGCCAGACGACGATCACGCTCACAGCGAGGATGAACGCCAGGGGCCGCCCCGTGGCACGGGCGGTCGCCTTCGCAAAGGAGGTGAACCGTGATCGTGTAGTTGAGGGATGCATTGAAGTGATCCTGTGCGTGAGGGGAAAACGGCGGAGGGTTGGGGCTAGTGAGGTCCAGTCCCAGGCGGGGCGACCGCCGGTTCATTCCCTCCTTCGACTCCAGCTCCACCCACCGCCCGACGCGGCGACTCGGCGTAGTGCTGGCAGCCACCGATCACGAATAGCTGCAGCCGGGTCGGGGCAACGCCGGTTCCGGCGAGGCTACACGGGTACCACGGTGATGCGGGTGGACTACCAACGGCATCACATGTGGTACCGCGCGGTGTAAGCCCTGCACGTCTTGGCGATGCATTCCCGGTAGTCCGCGTCGACATCGATGCCAAGGCTGTTCGGCCGGGGCAGTGCGGGTGGATGCACGTTGTCGATTTGCACCGGCACGAGGAGCACCGAGTCGTAGGCGACCAGGTGGGTCTGCGCCGGGCCACGGGTCGGGAGGGTGCGGAACATGGCGACGGTCTGTGCGGGGTCCTGCGGCCTGTTCTCGCTGATGGCCCAGGAGAATTCCTCAAACAGCGTCTCGTCGCCGGTGGAAAGGCGCGGCAGGACCTGAGCCCTGAATGCATCGTCCCGGTCGCGGAAGAACTTGTGCACATGATCGGGCACATTCAGTACCCTGTCCGCCACACCGACAAGCACCGTGGCGATCGGCAATGCCCCCGGCCGAGCACCCTGCACAGCGGCGAGCACCTTCGAGAGGTCATCGAAGCGATTGGTTCGGTTGCGGTGCGCGGTGATGACGGACTTGTTCTCCACCGCGATGCGCACCCTTCCGATATCCGGCCCACCATCGGAACCCGGTTCACCTACAAATAGATCCACCTTCCGCTTGCGGTCGCCCGGCGAGGCCACGTTTTTCCAGATCCGCACCACACCATCCTCAAGGTCCCTCCGAAACGCTTCGCAGGCTACGCGCAGATCGGCAACAACGCCGTCGGACACTAGATCCGAGTGGGTCTCGAGCCGGTGATTGTGATACCCCGCCGCTGTGATCGCCGCCATCGCGGCGTCGAACGGCGTACTCATGCGGGAAGCAGCTCCCGCTGCCGGGAGGATGCTCGACTCACTTCGGCGCGTGAATGAAAGCCGACCGGCAGGGGAAGTTTTTTCAGGACGTGACTCTGCAGTCGCAGGAAGCCATTGGCGGCGCGCTGGCAATGCGCCCGCAGCCACGCGCGCGCCTCCGCCGAGTTCAGGTACTCGGCCAGCGGCTCGAGATCGGCGGGATCGGCCGGCACGATATAGTAAACTGAATGCCGCGGCACCAGGACACCATCACGGTCCACCACGAAGAAGGGTTCTTCCGTGATGTCCTTGCAGAGGAGCTTGGGCCGCAGCAAATCGGCCAGCGGGAAGTTGTCGTGAAATGCGTACCATGGCTTGCGCCCGACGCACGTGCGACGATCCAGCCGGTCGCGGCGTTTCGGGTCGCGCAGGAATGTTCCCAGCGCACCGAGCTGATGCTCCGGCAACAGTCCGCCCGCTTCATCGTAGGGTGCCAGCAGGCTGGAGCGGAGCACAAGCTCATGGGAGGGCATGATCTGTCGGCCGGACACCGTCGGGTGCGCGAATGACTTGAGTTCCGGCGAAAGCTCGGCGGCAGGCACGACAAACACCCCGTCCGCGCCTGTCGCCACACCGCAGCTGATTCGCAGGGCGACATCGGAGAGACACATCTTCGAGGTGGAGGGTCGATCAGGAAAGCCCTCGATCACCGGTAGCCAGGACGCCGTCGTATGTAATGCCACGCTGGCGACAGAGCTGTCGCGGCGCACCACCCGTGTCTGCGCGCCGGGCGGCAGGGCGTTGATTGTCGAGATGAGCGGGTATGTGACCCGTTCACCGAAGGTGGCTTCACTGGCGAAATGCAGCTCCTCGACCCCGTGCCGACGCAGCAACCCCCGGAGTGGCGCGGCAGTCTCGACGTAGATGAACTTCTCCGGCGTGATGAAGACCAGTCGTCCGTCCGCCTTCAATAGCCACAGCGCCTGCTCGAAGAACAGCGTGTACAGGTCAAACCGGCCGCGCGCCGTGTGGTAGGCCTCCCGATAGGTGATGCGCTCGTCGGGCGAGAGGCCGGTGATCGAAACGTAGGGGGGGTTGCCGATGATGTAGTCGAAGGACGAATCCAGCCGTTGGAGGAAATCCGCCTGCAGGATCTCAACTTCAGGCGTCTGGCTGAATCGCTCCCTGGCCGTGGCCGCGCGCACCGGATTCTGCTCGACCCCGACGATTCGGGGTACCACCCAGCGATTCGCGGCACAGGCCCGCAGCACTCCCGCTATGAACTCGCCATCGCCGCAGCCCGGATCCAGGACGGATGCGTCACCCCCTGGCGCCCGCTCCACGAAGAGCTTGGCGACCATCAGGTCAACGACGGCTGGCGGGGTGGGAACGAAGCCCTTCACGGGAAGTCCACCATAGAAGTTGCAGGAGGGCGAAGTTGAAGCGAAGAGATACCGAAATAACTATCGGTGGTGGCTGAAGGCAAGTGCGGTCCCGCTGGTCACGATTGTCCCGACGGCGTTGAGGATCTGCGCGGAGACCGACGGAGCCGCACAGTCCCTATCGAGACGAGTCAAGCTGAATATGCCCAACCGCCCAATCGCCTATTACTTGGGCCACGGTTTAGTTGATACTACGCGGCGTAGCGAACGCGCGGATGATGGAAGAACTTCTTGACGCGCGCGGGCCGGCGATGGTGTCGATGATCGGCACAGCGAGGCCGGCGTGCTCAGTGCGGCCGCAGCCCGCAAGAAACGCGAGGAAGAAGAGCGGGGTCCGATGTGGCATTGGCAGCCTGCGAGGGGGCTCCGGATGAAGCTGAAGCGCGATGATGGAATTGGCAAGCTGCCGAGGCGGGGTACGGCGGAGCGATGGTTCCCGTGCCGCACTCTCCTGTCAGCCCGAGCCAGTAGAGCGGGCGGTGCGAGCAACCGCGGGATTGCGCAACCATCGGTCGCCGCGCGACCTTCCGCGGGCCGCCTCACAACGCGCGGGGAGTGGAAACGCTGATGGGGGGCTCCCGAAGGAGCCCCCCGTCAGGCATGGATTGGTGGCGACTCAGCGCACCCGGCAGCTGGCCGTTCCGCTCGCCACGACGACGCCGGCGGCGTTGAGGATCTGGGCCGAGACCGTCGGCGCCGCGGCGGAGATGAAGGTGCGGCTGATCGCGGTCGCACCGGCGGCGATGTCGGCCGGGTTGCTGTCGAAGTCGAAGCCGGCCTGGTCGCCAACAGCCGTCTGGGCCGGAGCGGCCGCGCCGTTCGCGCCGGAACGCACCCTGGCGGTAAATCGTCCGTTGAGCGGACTCAGGTTGTTGCCGTCCACGGAAATCCTGGAGCGGGAGGGCACCCGCACGTCGCACGTCACTCGTGCGATGGCAGCATTGGCCCCGACGCCGGTGTTGGCCCCGCCAGTCGCGTTGGCACCGCTACCCGCGGCGCTCGGGTCGGTGCTGGAGGTGGCGGAACAGGCGGCGAGCAGAGTGACGGCGGCTGGAATCAGGAAGGCGATACGCATGGAACGCTCCGGAATGAAGGGATCATCGTGAGTGATGCTCTGCCGTCCTCATGGGCATCTCTCCTGCCATCGGTGATTTTCCGAAAAGCCATTCACCCGCAAGAGGTTACCAAGTCGGCTTCTGATTCTCCCTTGCACCGAATCGCTACAAACCCCAGCGAAACGGATCACCTCGTGTCCCCCTTTCCCCTGACCATCTGCCCGTCCGACCGCCCCCACTTACATTCCCCTTATGGATCACCACGACCCCAACGGCGGCTTCCGCAACCCCTGGCCCGGCAGTGAAGTCAGGGGATACGGTGACCTGTTCAAGTGGTTCCTCGATCGCAACACGACCCATCGTCCCGCCGCCGATCCACCTCGCGGCAGCTTCCCCGCCGCCACCCCGAAATTCGGGCTGGCCGGTCGGAAGGGTGCGCTCGCTATCACCTGGTGCGGGCACTCGTCGGTGCTGATCGAGTTTCCCGGCTGCACCGTCCTGACCGATCCGGTCTGGGGCAGTCATGCGGCGCCGGTCCCGCTGCCCCGGCTGCGGCGCTTCATGCGCCCTCCCGTACTCCTCAGCGCGCTGCCGGCGATCGACATCGTACTGCTGTCGCACAATCACTACGACCATCTTGACAGCGGCACCGTCCGCGCGCTCGCACGGCTCCACCCGCGCGCCGTCTGGTGCGCACCGCTCGGCCTGCGTTCACTGCTCCGGCAGCTTGGGGTGCAGGTCATCGAGGAGTGCGACTGGTGGGGCACGCTCCACGCCGCCGGCGCCACGATGGGCTGCACCCCCGCGCAGCATTTCAGCGCCCGCGGCTTTCACGACCGCAATCAGTCGCTCTGGTGTGGCTGGACCGTCCGGGTGGGGAATCGTGCCGTGTTCTTTGCGGGCGACACCGGCCTGCATCCGGTCTTCGGCGAGATCGGCCGGCGCTTCGGCCCGTTCGATGTCGTCCTCCTGCCGATCGGCGCCTATGCCCCGCGCTGGTTCATGCAGGCCATGCACATGAATCCCGAGGACGCGCTCGAGGCGTACGCCGCCCTGTTAGGCGCTGCCGCGTCGCAACGACTGGCCGCGGGTGCATCGCACTCCATCCGCCCGCCAGCGGTGGTGCCGATTCACTGGGGCACCTTCAAGCTCACCGACGAAGCACTCGATGAGCCACCAAAACGCTTCCGTGCCTTGTGGGAGAAGATCGGCTACGATCCCGAGGGGCTGTGGCTGCTGGCGCATGGTGAGACGCGGGTGCTGGGGTAGGGTAGCAGTGTACCCCTTGCCTGAGATGAGATAGCAGCTCGCCATGGGCGGAGCTGGAGCTCCGCCGCCACCTGGCTTCTTGCCGTCCCAACCGCCCAATCGCCCCTCCCTCGCGCCGAGTCGCGGCTTCGCCGCTCCTAAGGCGCTTCGGTCGCGCCTACTCCCGCCTCAGCGCCTCCACCGGATCCAGACGCGCCGCCCGCTGCGCCGGCACCCAGCAGGCGACCAGCGCCACGGTGGCAAGCACCACTGCCGCACCAGCAAAGGCGAGCAGGTCCGTCGCCGTCACGCCAAACAACTGATTGGCCAGCACCTTCCCCAGCAGGAACGCCGCGGCCAGCCCCGTACCGAGTCCGGCGGTGGTAAGCAGTAGCCCGCGGCGCACCAGCATCCAGCGCACCTGTTTGGATCGGCGCCGAGTGCCAGTCGCACCCCGATCTCCTGGGTGCGCTGGGTGACATCGCTCGACAGCACACCGTAGAGTCCAATCCCTGCCAGCAGCAGCGCCGCCAGCGCGAACACCCCGACCATCCCGGTCCGCGTCCGTGCCTCGGCGGTCGCGATCTTCAGTTCGTCTTCCAGTGGTGCGATCCCGTCGATGATCTGGTCGGGGTCGATCGCATGTACCGCGTCGCGTACCTGCTGAGTCAGCGCTCTGGGGTCGCCGCTCGCGCTCAGCACGATCGTCAGCAGTGGCCAGTAGGTCTCCTGGTATGGCACATAGATCTCCGGTACCGGCTCCGGCTGATTCAGCGTCATGCGCAGGTCGCCGACGACACCGACCACTTCAGCCCAGCTCTGGGGCGGCCCTCCGCCGGACCTGGTGTCGAGCGTGAGGTAGCGGCCGAGCGCCCCGCCGGGAGGGAGGTACATCCGGGCAAAGGTTTCGTTGACGACCACCTCCCGCGGCTCCTGCGGTCCGCGGTTGGAGCTCCACAGTCTCTCGCCGCGCACCGGGATGTTGAGGGTCTGGAAATAGCCGGGATCGACCGCCCGGTACGAGATGGACCTGTCGCCCAGCAGAGCCGCCCAGGGCGACGTCGCGTCGCGCAGCTGCACCGGGCGTGACTGGGCACCGCCTTCGAGCGGCAGCCGATCGGTCATACCAACGGACCGCACCCCGGGGAGCGCCACGAAACTCTCGAGCAGCCGGCGCTGGAACTCGTGCAGTCGAGTGTCGCCCGCATCCCACGACCAGTTGATCCGCACCGCCAGCGCCCGGGTCTCGCCCAGCCCCGTCGGAGTGTCCGCATCTGGTACAGACTGCGCCCCAGCAGCGCGGCGCCCACCAGCAGGATCATCGAGAGCGCAACTTGAACCACCACCAGCGTCCGTCGCGCCAGCACCCGGCTGCTCGAGGGCGTCGAGCGACCACCGGCCCGCAGTGCTTCGTTGCCCGCCTCCCGTGCGGCTCGCCACGCCGGCACCAGGCCGACACCGAGTCCGGAAACAACAGCGATCAAGGCGGCGAAGCCCACGACCCGGAAGTCGAGGCTGACCTCAGAGAGTCGGGGCAGTTCGGACGGGAGGACGCGGGCGAGCAGCGGCACGCCGATCCAGGCGAAGATCAGCCCCCCCTGCGCCGGCAATCGCGATCCAGAGACTCTCGATCAGATAGAGCCGGAGCAGGCTGGCACGGCCCGCGCCCATCGCCACCCGGATGGCCGCCTCATGCCGGCGCTCCGCGCCACGGGAAAGCAGCAGGCTCGCCACATTCACGCACGCGATCAGGAGCACCAGCCCGACGGCCCCGAACAGCAGCAGCAGTGGCTCGCGCGCCGACTCGGTCTCGGCCGCCAGCAGCGGCACCACGCTCGCGCGCATTTCGCCGTCGGTTTCCGGATACGACGTGGCGAAGCGCCGGCCAATGCCGTCGATTTCCGTCTGCGCGGCCGTCAGTGTTACCCCGGGTGCGAGCCGACCGACGATCGCGAAGTAGTTGCCCTGCTTGCGACTCGCCTGCTGCAAGCCGCTGCTGGCCGGGATGACCAGGTCCTCGCCCTCCGGGTAGCGGAACGACGTTGCAAGGATGCCAATGACGGTATAGCTGGTCCAGTCGACCGTGATGGCCTGGTTCAGCGTCTCCGGCTTCCCGCCGAAGCGCCGCTGCCAGAGGCCATGACTCATGAGCGCGACGGGTGCACCGAGGCCGTCACGCTCCTCGTCGGTGAAACTCCGGCCCAGCATGGGTTCGATGCCAAGCAGCTGCAACAGCGGGCCGAAGGTACGGAGCGATTCGATCCGCTCCGGTTCCGCGTTGCCGGTGAGCGTGGCGGGCTCGCCGTAAAAGCCGGAAAGCTGGGTGAGGGTCGTGGCGCTGGCCCGATAGTCGCGCAGCCGCTCGGCGTTGCCGCCGATCAGTTCGCCTTTGCGCACCTCGCGGAAGCTCACCAGTGATTCCGGGTTCAGCGCGGAGAGCGGGCGGAAGAGCACGGTATCGACCACGCTGAAGATGGTGCTGGTGGCCCCGATGCCGAGCGCCAGGGAGAGCGCCGCGGTGGCGACGAATCCCGGCCGACGGCCGAGACTGCGGAGCGCCTGTCCCGCTTCCCGCACAATGCTATCGACCCACGCGATTACCCGGATCTCGTCGTGCCGCAGTGACACATTGCCGAAGCTCCGGCGCGCCTCGGCTTCCGCCTCGGCGGGCGTCATGCCCCTGTGGATGTTCTCGCGGGTGCGCTCCTCGATGTGAAAGGCCATCTCGTCGGCCAGATCAGTGGAGAGACGCTCACGGCGGAACAGCGAATCGATGATCCTGGAGCGGACACTCATGGTCACGCTCCCGCTGCGGCGAACCGCAGCACATGGCCGACGCCCTTGAGCAGCCGGTCCCAGCTTTCCTCTTCTTCCGCCAGCTGCGTGCGCCCCTTCGCGGTAATGCCATAAAACCGCGCGCGGCGCCCGGTCTCGGTGATGCCCCATTCGCTCTTGATCCAGCCGTCCTCTTCCATGCGGTGCAGCGCCGGGTAGAGTGAACCCTCCTCGACTCGCAGCAGGTCATGCGAGATGCGCTGGATCTGGCTGGTGATGGCGTAGCCGTGCAGCCGCGACCGGCTCACCGTCTTGAGGATCAGAAGCGTCAGGGTGCCCTGGAGGACGTCGGTGCGGGGTTTGGCCACAAAATCCCTCGATAGCCAGGTAACTAG
>JAWXBX010000235.1:0-3071 GCA_034440415.1 Gemmatimonadota bacterium
CGGAGACCACCGTGGCGGCGCGGGTCGAATCGGCCAGCGCCCGGAGCCCGCCACCTGGCCCGCTCGCGATGCGCCGATCAGCCGGGCGCCGCGGCGCCCCGAACGCGAGGTCAGAATTGATGACGGTGACACCGGGGATCCGGGTGAGCCCCGCGGAGATCAGGTCGCTCGCCATCGCGCCGATGGCGGCGGCCGCCGTGTCGCCGGTCTCATTCCGCATGTCGGCGACGACGATCTGGTTCGGGTCCAGCCTGGGCGATGCCGGCGCTCGCCACACCAGAACGAACATCGCCGCCGCCAGCCCAACCAGGCCACCAGCCGCCCAGGCCCAGCGGGAGGTTCGCAGGCGTCGCGCGGCACCGATGCTGCCACCGCCCAACTGGCGCTCCACGAGTTCGAGATCCGCCACCATGGACTCCGCGCGGTCGTACCGCGCCTGGGGATCGGGGGCCAGCGCATGGGCGATGATCCGTTGCAGCAGGACGGGTGTTCCCGGCCGCAAGGCAGCCACCGACCCGAACTGTCCGCCCAGGCGCTCCGTCAGCAGGCCCGGCATCGCGGTGGAAGCGAAGGGCAGCCGGCCGGTCAACATCTGGTAGAGCACCACCCCCAGGCTGAAGAGGTCGGTCCGACCGTCAATCGCGGCGTCCGCCGTCAATTGCTCCGGACTCATGTAGAGCGGAGTCCCGACGACGGTCCCCACCTGGGTCCGATGACTCGGGCCTGACCGGCCCGGTCCGATCGACCGCGCCAGCCCGAAATCTGCCAGTACGGCGTGGCCGCCCTCCAGCAGGATGTTTTCCGGCTTCACGTCGCGATGGATCAGGCCTTCAGCATGGGCACAGGCCAGCGCCTCGGCGGCCTCGCGGGCGTACCGGACCGCTTCCGGGATCGGCAGGGAACCACGCTCCAGGCGGGCCTTGAGCGTCTCGCCTTCGGCGAGGGGCATGAGGAAGTATGCGGTACCACCGGCGGTCGTGCCGGAGTCAATGAGGGGCACGATATTCGGATGGCGGAGCCGCGCGACCGCGCCGATCTCTCGGGTCCACCGTGCGGCGCCGTCCCGATCGGAGGCATCGAGGTCGGGGACCTTGACCGCGAGCGACCGCTCGTGCCGAGCGTCGAACGCGCGGTAGACCACGGCCATCGCCCCACGGCCGATGATCGGGCCGAGTTCGATGCCGCGCTTCGCCAGTTCCGCCCGCAGGTCGGCGACCGAGTCGCCATCTGTTTCAGCCATTCCCATCCTCTCCGCCGACACCCGGTTCCCCAGTGGGGACTCCGCTTGGCCCGGACTCAACCTCGCGCCCCCTCATGGATGCGCCAGCGGTTGGAAAGGTCCCACCGCCCGTTCCGTGGTTCTGGGGGCGGGACCCTCGGATAGTAGCCTCCTCACACCCGCGCCCGCACCTGCGCCACCGCGAGGGCGTCCAACCGGCGATCTGCTCCGCCTCCCGGACCACCCCGCCGGACACTGACTGGCCCCAGACTCTGGGTTCTCCGGAGCACGAGGTCGTACGTTCGGATCGTATCGGGCGCACTGCGTTACCACATCAACCCGCACCGTTGTGCGGGTTTTTTGTGCAGGTTCTTCCGGCCGCCTGATCGACCTCCCGCCTCGTTCCTCCCACCACTGCGGCCAGCGAGACTCGACCGTCACCTGGAAACAGAGCCGCCCCCGGGTGGGGGCGGCAGGCAGGCATCGCAAACATTCCTTGCCCTACCCGCTCCCCTACCCGAGTTCCTGGGCATGGCAGCGGTCCCAGCCGCCCTGAAGCGATAGCCAGCAACCCGGGTCCATTCAGAGACCTGGAGTTGACCCGGTTTCGTGGACACCTCACTCTTGTTGCAGGAGGATGTCCCGATGCCCCGACCCCGCCCCGCCTATCCGCCTGAGTTCCGTCGCCAGCTCCTCGAGCTGGTACGGGCCGGGCGCAGCCCCGACGAGTTGGCCCAGGAGTTCGAGCCGTCGGCCCAGACCATTCGCAACTGGATGGCCCAAGCCGCCCGTGATGCGGGTGAGCGGACCGATGGCCTGACGACGCCCGAGCGCGAGGAGCTGACCCGGCTCCGCCGCGAGCTCCGGCAGGTCAAGCTGGAGCGGGAGATCTTGGCAAAAGCCACGGCCTGGTTCGCACGGGAGACCGGCACGATCCCATCGAGCGGTTCGGGTTCGTGAGGGACCACCAGGCCGTCTACCCGGTCGCGATGCTGTGTCGCGTCCTCCGGGTCTCCCCGAGTGGCTTCTATGCCTGGCGCCAGCGGCCGCCCTCGGCCCACGCTCAGCAGGACCAGGTGGTGCTGACCGCGATCCGCACGTGGCACGCGCGCTCGGATGCCACCTACGGCGCGCCCCGCTTGCGCGACGATCTCCGGGACGCGGGCCTGCGCGTCGGCCAGAAGCGCATTGCCCGCCTGATGCGGGCCCATGGGCTGGTCGGCGTCAGCCGCCGTCGGGGGGTCCGCACGACGCGGCGGGGGGTGGTCGAGACGCCGGCCGCCGACCTAGTCCGCCGCGACTTCACGGCCACCGCACCGAATCAGCTCTGGGTCGCGGACATGACATACATCCCGACCTGGGCCGGCTTCCTCTACCTGGCGATCGTGCTCGACGTCTACAGTCGGCGCATCGTGGGGTGGAGCATGGCGACCCACATGCACACATCGCTCGTCCTGGCCGCCCTGAACATGGCGCTGCACCAGCGCCGGCCACACGGCGTGATTCCCCATTCGGATCGGGGGAGCCAGTACACGGCCCTTGCTTTCGGGCAGCGGTGCGCGGCGATGGGGGTCCGGCCGTCCCGCGGCGCGGTCGGCAGCGCCTACGACAACGCGATGGCGGAGAGCTGCTTCGCCACACTGGAATGTGAGCTGCTGGACCGCCGATGCTTTCCCACCCAGGCGGAGGCCCGCGTCGCGGTCTTCCGCTACATCGAAGGCGGGTACAACCCGCATCGGCGGCACTCGGCGCTGGGCAATCCATCGCCCAACCGCTACGAGCAGGTCATGTCACCGGCGGCTTGATTCCCAAGTCGCCACCCGTCCACCAAAGCGGGTGAACTCCAACTCCA
>JAWXBX010000236.1:0-16370 GCA_034440415.1 Gemmatimonadota bacterium
GCTCGCACCAATCGCCCAATCGCCCAATCGCCCAATCGCCCAATCGCCCAATCGCCCAATCGCCCAATCGCCCAATCGCCCAATCGCCCAACTACCTACTTCCGGCCAAACCGCCAAGTGTCAATCCGCCTGATCTGATCGATGCCCCCGCTGAACAACCCCTCGTGACCTGACGAGTCCGCCTGAAAGATGCCCTCGACGATCACGTAGCCGGGCACCGCCGCGGTGATGCCCTCGCGCAGCGAATCGGGGACGACGAGCCAGACGGCATCGCGGGTGAAGCCATGCTCGTACGCCTCGCGAGCAACGAACAGCGCCGTGCCTTCCGGCTCAAGCGTGGCGTAGCCGAGCAGCTGCACCGGCAGGCCGTCGAAGGTCTCCGGTCGGCTGATCAGTTCCTGCAATGCCGGAACGTAGAGCGTGCAGTCGTGCATGCCGAGGCTGTTGATCGCCGCGCAACGGGACTGGAGGTAGCGCGACGATCGGGAGCAGGCGCCGAGGACGAGCAGGAGGAACAGCGCGGCAGCGCGGCGGAGGACGGTCACGACGGGGCGGATCCTCTCTGGAACCAAGGTGCAGGCGGCGCCGAACGCTTCAAGCTAACGGCCAACGGCTAATGGCTAACGGCTAACGACTAGAACGGCTGCTCGATCCCCTCGCTCTGGGGCGAGAAGAACTTCGGCCCCTGCTCCGTGATGTACAGGCAGTCCTCCAGCCGGATGCCGAACTCGCCGTAGATCGCGATCATCGGTTCGTCGCTGAAGCACATCCCGGGCTGGATACGGGTGGTGTTGCCTTTCACGAAGTTGGTCCATTCGTGACCATCCATCCCGATGCCATGACCGGTGCGGTGCGGCAGCCCCGGCACCGTGTATCCGGGTCCGAAGCCGGCATCGGTGATCACCTTCCGGGCGGCTGCATCCACCGAGCCGCAGGTGGCGCCGACCTGGGCGGTGGCAAAGGCGGCATCCTGTGCCCGCCGCTCGAGGTTCCAGATCTCGCTCTGTCGCGCCGTCGGCCTCCCGAAGACCGTCGTCTTGGTGATGTCCGACTGGTAGCCCTCCAGGGCGCAGCCGGAATCGAGCAGCACGATGTCGCCCTCTCTCATTTGCTGCGGCTGCACCGAGCCGTGGGGAAAGGCCGACGCCGCACCGAACCCGACCAGCGCCCAGACATCGCTGCCCCCCAGCCGGGTTTGCGCCTCCTGCTGGATCTCCTGCAAATCGTACTGGGTCATCCCCTCGCGGAGCAGCGAGAAGCTGGTCCGGAACGCAGCCATCGTGATGTCAGTGGCCCGCTGCATCAGCGCGAGCTCGGCGGCCGACTTGAACATCCGGCAGCCGGCGGTGACGCCCTCGGCGCTGACCAGCTGCACGCCCGGCGCTTCCTTCCTCACGCCATCCATGATGAAGAAGCGCAACCGCTCCTCGACCCCGACCTGTCCCGTCGTGACGCCGCGGTCCTTGAGGATTCCCGCGAGCAGCCGGCAGGGATTCTCGTCCTCCTGCCACACTCGCACATCGGTGCTGAACTGGATCCGCTCCCGGGCCCGTGCCTCCTCGAAGCCGGGGCAGATGAACGCCAGCTCCCCTTTCGCCGGCAGCACCGCCACGAAGGGCCGCTCCGAGAGCGACCACTGCATGCCGGTGAAGTAGTCCATGGTGGTGCCCGGCTCCAGCAGGATGGCGCCCAGCTTCTGCTCCACCATCAGGCGTCGCGCCTTGTCCATCCGGGCCCGGCGTTCGTCGGCGCTGATCGGCACGATCCCGGTGGTCATCGGCGTCAGCCCCAACACCGCCGCGGGGAGCGCGCAGGGATCGAGCGGTGGACGCGATTCACCGGTGAGCCGGCCGAGGGGCAGGGCGCTCCCGCCAACCAGCGTGGCCAGGAGTCCGGTGAAGCGTCGGCGGTCTAGGCCCATGAGTCAAAATCCTTTTCGTAGGGTATGCCGAGTCCGTCCAGCCAGCGCTTCACTTCGTAATAGTCGGCAAAGCGCCGCTGAATCAGTGACAGGAGGTGACGATCGCCGGACAGCGTAAAGGGAGCCGCCCCGGATTCCGCCGCGAGGAGTGCCAGAATGCCGGCCTTCTGCTCCGGGACCAGAATCATGAAATACGCCGCGTCGCGCCCCAGCCACTTCTGGGCCTCATCGCTGAAATCGAAAATCTCGATCACGAGGCAGCCATCGGCGCGGATCGACGCGGAGGAGGCGGTCTGCGGCAGAACGCCCCTCAGCTTCACTTCCGGAACCGAGGGGTCTGTCACGCTGCTGCTCGCCGCAGCATCACCGGTGCGCGACCCGCCGGAGCACCTGCCCGGGTCGCCGACCGGTGGTCTGTCCCTGCTGGTAAACGAGGTCGCCATTCACCCAGGTCATCACGATCCCCTCCGACAGTGCATGCGGCTCGTCGGGCGTCGCACGGTCCAGCACCGTCGCGGGATCGAACAGGACCAGGTCGGCAGCAAATCCTGGCGCAATGCGGCCGCGGTCGGTGATTCCCACATGTTCGGCGGCGAGCGCCGTCCCGCGATGCACCGCTTCCGCCAGCCCGAGCACTGATCGCTCCCGGACATAGCGCCCGAGGAAACGGGGGTAGGTCCCGAAGCCGCGGGGATGCCTGCCCGCGAGCGAGCCATCGGTGCAGAAGTTGGTGAAGGGCCAGCGGATCAGTGCCTCGATGTCCGGCTCGATCATGCTGGTGCCGATCACGCTCTCGACATCGCTTCCTCCCTCCGCGCGCATCCGTTCGGCCCGCGCGATCAGCTCGATCAGCGCCGTCACCGAATCGACGCCGAGCGCCTGGGCCACGTCGGCGACGGTGCGACCGGTGAACTCCGGATTGGGTTTGTACACACCGAGCTTGAGTCCGGCGGGAGTGGAGACCTGGGTGACCGCGAACTCCGCTTCGCGCCGGTCCTGGTAGTCCCGCTCGGGGAAGAGCACTGTGAGCGTCGAATGCCAGTAGGGATACGGATAGATGTCGGCAGTGACATCGATCCCTTCGGCGCGCGCCTGATTGAGCCGGCGGATGAGACTGTCGGCCTGACCCCAGAGGCTGCGCATCGCCAGCTTCACGTGGCTGATTTGCACCGGGAGCCGAGCCTCTCGGCCGATGGTCAGCAGCTCCTCGATGGCGGCCCAGAAATGCCGGTCTTCGCTCCGCACATGGCTGATGTAGCGCCCGCCGGCGTCCGCGGTGGTGCGCGCCAGGGCGAGGATCTCTGCGGGAGCGGAATAGATCCCGGGATCGTACTCGAGCCCGGTCGAGAGCCCAAGTGCGCCGGCGGCAAGCTCCTGGCGAAGGAGGACTTTCATGCGACCGATCTCTTCCGCCGTCGCCACGCGACGCCAGTCATTGAGCAGCACGAACTCTCGAATCGTGTTGTGGCCGGCGTAGGCGGCAACATTCAGCGCGACCGGCTGCTGCTCGAGGCGGCGGTAGAAGTCGGCCAGCGGATACGGCGATGAGCCGTCCTGCCCCACGATTACCGTCGTGATCCCCTGGCTCACCGCGCCGAGGGCACCGGGCAGCGTCTCGAGATCGCTGTCGGCGTGACTGTGGGTATCGATGAAGCCGGGAGCCAGGGCAAGGCCGTGCCCGGCCACGACCCGCTCGCCCGGGAGCGGTGTCAGCGCCCCCAGCGCCGCGATTCTGCCGCCCTCGACTCGTACCGCTCCGCGCACGCCCGGAGCGCCGGTGCCGTCGAGGATGAGCACGTCATAGATCAGAAAGCCGGATTGAGCCGAAAGGGGCGCGGCGCCGACTGCCCACAGCAGGGCGAGGCGAAAAGCGGTGCGGTTCAAGGCGGGGTGCCTGGCCAGAGAGGGGGGAAGACCTGGGGGAACTCGCCTCAATGCTATCCCTGACGCGGCGGAGCCGCCAGCAGGGGCTGAGCGCGGATTGGTGACGGCTGACGGCCGACAGCTGCGAACGCTTGCCTCCATCGCTTTCCACGACGAGCTTTGCTCCCTACCGCCCTTCGCCCTTCGCCTGCCGATCGCCAGCGGCCAACCACGAGCGACGATGAAATACCGCCGCATGCTCATCGAGGTCGAGTCGCCCGAGGAACTGGGCTACGGCCGCATCCGCAACAACCTTTCGGAAAGTTCGATCGCCGACCGGACGCTCGGGGAATTCACCGTCGATCTCTCCAGCGTCACCCTGCTCTACGGCGAACATCGGGGTGACCCGCGGCTGCGCGAATTGATCGCGCTCCAGGGCGGCAGCGCGGCGATCGGCGCGGAGCAGGTGCTGGTGACGGCCGGCGCGGCGGGGGCGCTGTTCATCGTCGCGACGACCCTGCTGGAGCGGGAGTCGCATCTCGTCGTCGTGCGGCCCAACTATGCCACCAATCTCGAGACCCCGCGCGCCATCGGCTGCGGCGTCAGCCACATCGATCTCGCCTTCGACACCGGGTTCCGCCTCGACCTCGCCGCCGTCGAACAGGCCATCACTCCGGCGACCCGGCTCATCAGCGTCACCTGCCCGCACAATCCGACCGGGACGATGCTATCGTGGGATGAGCTGCTGCAGCTCGACCGCATCGCGGAGCGGCATGGCTGCCTGCTGCTGGTGGATGAGACCTATCGCGACCTGACCTACGGCATGCCCTACCCCACGGCGGCGAGCATCAGCCCGCGCGTCATCGCGGTCTCCTCGCTGTCCAAGGCATTCGGCACCCCGGGGCTCCGGCTGGGGTGGCTGATCGCGCAGGACCGCGCGTTGCTGAACGCATTCCTCGCGGCCAAGGAACAGATCGGCATCTGCGGCAGCGTGGTGGATGAACTGCTGGGTATCGCGGTACTGGAGAGCCGGGAAGCGTGGCTGGCGGAAAGCCGGATCAAGAATGTCCGGCACCTGGGGATCGTGCGGGAGTGGATGGCGGGCGAGCCGATGATGGAGTGGGTCGAGCCGGCCGGTGGCGTGGTCTGCTTCCCCCGGATGAAGCTGCGTCCCGGATTCGACACTGATCGCTTCTACCGGTCCCTGCTCCAGAACCATGGCACGTACGTGGGCCCCGGGCACTGGTTCGAGATGCCGAAGTGGTACATGCGGATCGGATTCGCCTGGCCGACGGAGCAACAGCTCAAGGATGGACTGGCGGGGATCTCGGCGGCGCTGCGGGAGCAGAACTGAGAGGACGAGCGAGGCAGCATGGAAGTTCGCAACCTGCGACTGCAGTCACCGCTCCAGCTCGGCGACGTACCACGCCTCCAGACGCTGCCGGGCCCACGGCGTCTTCCTCAGGAAGGTGAGACTCGACTTGACGCTCGGATTGTGCAGGAAGCAGCGCACCGGAATCCGCTCCCCCAGTTCGGCCCAGCCGTGTCGCTCCATCAGCGTGGTCACGATCATTTCCAGCGTGATGCCATGCAGCGGATCGCGCGGGTGAGTCATGAGCTACTTCTGGTGGAATGAGACTTCTACGGGATGGGTTGCTAAGGGACCGGAACCGGTGCACTCCTGGCAATCGTGGTACCGTCTCCCAACTGGCCAAAATCATTGTTACCCCAGCACCATGCGCTGCCATCCAATTGCAGGGCACAGGCGTGTGCCGCCACGCCGCCGGCGACTGTGATTGAGCTGAAGGTGCGCGACCCCTGGACCGGCTGCGGGGTCGTGCTGAACCCTGACTGACCGTTGCCCAGCACGCCGTCGGTGTTGTCGCCCCAGCAATACGCTTGTCCGGTGAGCGTCAACCCGCAAACTGTTCCGACTGCAGTGGCACCACTCCGTTCCCCGCCAACCGAAAGCTGGGCGAAAAACTGCCCTCCCCCGACTTGCTGCGGCACGGTATCGGACACAACCCCTCCATTGCCGAACTGACCGGTGCCGTTCTCTCCCCAGCACCAGGTGGGGCCCGCAGCGGTGACCCCGCACGCCGTCGACCCTCCGGCGGCGATGGACGCGAAGCGCAAGCCTCCCGGCACGGCCGTTGGCGAAGCGTAAACGATCGGAGACGGCGAGATGCCGGGGGCGTCCAGTGTCCCGACGCAGTACGCCAGCGAATCGATGCCGAGGCCGCAGGCGAATCCGGACCCGACGGCCGCCGAGCGGAAGGGCCGACCGGGGTTCACCAGCGTGGCGAGCATCCCCCCCTGCGGGTTGGCTCGGGTGAAGCACCACGTATTCCCCGTTGCGTGCAGCCCGCAACCGTAGCCCTGGCCAACCGTCACGGAGTCGAATCCAGCCAGGCCAGCGCCGAGTTGAACCCCTCGAATGGAGTCAGGCGAAATACCACCACCCCAGCAGCCCACGGTCTGGGCCCCCTCCAGCACGCAATTCGCGTCGTTGCCGGCGCTGATTCCCGGATTGGGTGAACGGTCCGTGAGCTGCCGGGGAACCAGACTGCGGTGCCCGGCGCCGGACAGCCCGTCGTTCAACTGGCCGGCGGCGCCATCGCCCCAGCAGAAATTCGGTGTCCCCGCGCAGGTGTGGGTCTGCCCTGCCGAAATTCTGGTATACCGGTTGATGGCAACATCGAATGGAATGCTGGTGACCGCGGGCAGAGTCGGGGTGGAGGCCACCAGGGTGTATCCTGTGCCCGGCAACGTCACCGCGATGTCGGGAAAGGCAACCACCCCGAGTGTCGGCAGCCGCCGGACCGTGCCACGGAGCGCCGCACCGGAAGGGTTCAATCCGATCGCCAGGTCGACAAAGCCGGCAAAGGCGCGCGTGACGTTGCCAAAGCTGTCGAGCGCGGCAACACTCGGCGTTACATAGAACTGGCCGTTCGCCGGCGCCCCGACGGGCTGCCCGATGAACTCCAGCGCAATCGGCGCACTGCCCCGGATGGCGAACGGCGGGCCAAAGGCATCGGGCAGACCCGAGCTTTGGGCACGCAACAGGTAGCCGCTGTCGGCCCGGGTCAGCATGAGATCATCAAAGGTCGCCACGCCGGCGACTGCAGCACGCGTCAGGGTACCGCGCAGACTGTCCCCGCCGGGATTGGTCTGCAGGTCGACCGTTACCTGACCCGTGAAGTTCGTCGCCGTATCCCCGGACAGATCGAAGACGGCAACACGGATGGAGGGTGTGAAAACCGTCCCGGCGATGATCGAGCTTGGCGCTCGCACCAGAGCCATGTGGTCCAGCGGTGTTGGTACCGCATCGAAGACGGGACTGTCAATGACAAGTGATCCCGCCGTGGCGCGGAGCTGGAACCCGATGCCCGCCGCCCCGATCGCAAGCGAGCGGAAGTCTGCGATCCCGCGGTGAGCGAAGACGGAGTCGGCGCCCCGAAAGGACGCGCCCACTGGGTTGGCGAGAAAGGAAAGGTGAACCACCCCAGAGAAGGTGGTGTCGATATCCGCTGTTGCAGTCGTGTCGCTCAAGACCAGCACGATGATATCGGACGCCAGCTTGGCCGTCACCGGTGTCTGGAAGTTGAAGCGAAGAACACGGCTGCCCTGGTTCCCCGCTTCGGGGCCACCGGTGTCACCGCAGCCCGCACTGAAGCAAGAGACAAGGATGCCGAAGATGACCGGGAAATGTGTGCGACGCTTGGGCATGCCGGATTCCTACCTGAGAATGAGCCGACTGAGCGCGCGGTCCAGCTCGTCGGCCATGATGTCGGCTTCGCGGATGCCGAATGCCATCGGCGGCTTGATCTTCAGCACGTTGTCGAACGGCCCGTCGGATGACAGGAGCACACCGGCATCACGCAGCAGGTTGAGCAGATCGCCGGTCTCCGAGGTCGCGGGCTCGAGCGTCGCACGGCTCCGCACCAGTTCCACCCCCAGGAAGAGCCCCGTGCCCCGCACATCGCCGATCAGCTCATGGCGACCGGCGAGTGCCTCGAGCCGAGCCTTGAGATGCCGGCCAGTGGCGAGGGCGTGGGCCTGGAGCTGCTCCTCCTCGAGCACATCCAGCACCGCCATGCCGACCGCCGCCGACACCGGGTTGCCGCCAAACGAGGAGAAGAACTCCATCCCATTGGCAAAGCCCCGGGCAATCTCCGGTGTTGTGATCACCGCCGCCATGGGGTGGCCATTGCCGATGGGCTTCCCCAGGGTGACGATGTCGGGCACCACGCCTTGCGGCTCGTGGGCCCACATGTGGGTGCCCACCCGCCCGAAGCCGGTCTGCACTTCGTCGATGATGACCAGTCCCCCCGCGGCGCGAACCAGGCGGGCCGCCTCCCTGAGGTAGCCGTCGGGATAGACCACCTGCCCGCCACAGCCGGAGATCGATTCGGCAATGAACGCCGCCGGTCCCTGTCCGGTCTTCCGGACAATGACGTCGATCTGTTCCGCGACCGAAGCGGCATACGCCCGCCCGGCCTCGAGTCCATAGCCCTTGTGTGCACCACGGTAGGGATCGGGCAGCGTAGCGATTTCGACGTGATCCGGCTTTCCGCTCCCGCCTTTGCGGTTGAACTTGTAGGGGCTTACCTCGATGAGCTCGCTGGTGTGCCCGTGATAGCCCCAGTCGAGCGTGATGACGTTGCGCCGCCCGGTGGCGGTGCGCGCCATGCGGAGCGCGAGCTCGTTCGCCTCCGAGCCGGAGCAGACCAGGTACACCACCGACAGCGGCGCCGGAAACGTCGCCCCGAGGCGTTCGGCGTAGTCCAGAATGGTATCGTGCAGGTAGCGGGTATTGGTGTTGAGCACGGCGGCCTGTCGTGCCAGCGCCTCGACCACATGGGGATGGGCATGCCCGACATGGCAGATGTTGTTCACCCCGTCGACGAAGGCCCGCCCGGTGTGGTCATAGAGGTACGCCCCCCGCCCACGCACCATCTTGAGCTTCCTGCGGTAGCTGATGGACAACGACGGCCCCATCAGCCGGCCGCGCCGCTCCAGCAGCACGGCGGGCGGCGCCGGATCTTCGATGTAGCTCTCCGGCGCCAGCTTCAGGATCAGGTTCGGGTCGGGAGAGATTTTCTGCCAGACGGGCCAGAGGCTGGGCTGCCCCACGCCGGGGAAATTGCCTGACGAATCCAGCCGGTCGGTGATGATCTGGAAGTGGAGGTGCGGCGCCCAGCCGCCGTTGATATCCGACGTTCCGATGGATCCGATCCGGTCACCGGCCTTGACCGCCACTCCCGGCTGCAGCCGGGTCAGCGTCTCGCGGGCCAGGTGGCCATACAGCGTGACGAAGGCGGGGCCTCCCGCGCCAGCCTCGTGCTCCAGGATCACGGTGGGCCCGTAATCGAGTGTCGCCGCATTGTCGGCCACACTCAGCACGCGGCCATCGAGCGGCGCATGCACCGCCGTGCCAGGCTCGGCGAACAGATCGACGCCGAGATGCTGCGAGCGCCACTCGGGCGACGCGGGCGTGCGGTACTGGTCGCCGGTATACACCGAGCGGATCTCGCCGTACTTCCCGATGGCAAACCGTGCGTCCTCAGCCGCAAGTCGCTGCCGGAGCCAGCCCCAGTAGGCATCCGGATGCGCCGCATGCTCCATTCCCGGCGCACCGGCCGTCATGGAGACCAGGCAGCGAGCGGCACGGTCCAGGTCGAAATCGAGGAGCGAGGCCGGCCGGCATTCCCGTGACGAGAGCCATGCCACAATCCGGTCGTGCGCTGCGACGGCTGGCAGGCCCGCCGCCTGACGTGCAAAGGCGGCCAGCAGCGACGGGTTCAACTGGTCGAGGCGGGTGAGCAGCCGTAGTGCGGGCGCCTGCGAGATCAGCAGGTAGATGTTGTCGGGAAACTCGTGGGCCCGGTGCGACGAGACGCAGACGCTCACCGCCAGGCGCGCCGCAATCAGGTCGAACAGGACGGCGGCCTCGTCCGGTTCGAGCGGACAGGCTGCGGCATACGCCGAGATCAGCGGACCCGCCGCCGCGTACAGATCGTCCATGTCGAGCAGGGCGTACGCCATCGTGACGGCGAGCTCGTTGATCCGGCGGCCGAACATCATGTCGCCGAAATCGATGAGTCCGGTGACCGACGAGCCGTCGGGGCTCACGATCAGATTGTTGTCGTTGATATCCTGATGCAGCACGCCGGCGCGGAGGCTGGGGAGCCGGGGCACGACGTGTTTCTCATAGCGTGCAAAGACGCGAGCGACGAGCCCCCGATGCTCCGCGGCGACGTCCTCCAGCCACGGCTTCACTGCCAGCGCCTCGTCGAGGTTCCACAGGAATTCCACCCGGTGCGCGACCGGATGGCCGAATCCCATCAGCGCGGCTGTCAGCCGACCGACGAACGCGCCCAGGCTGCCGAGCAGGACGGGCGTCTTCTCCACCTCGGAGAACAGCCGCCCCGGCAAATAGGTGAGCAGGCGTACTGCATGTACCGCGGCGCCCGACCTCCACTCGCCGATCTCCGCCCCACCGTGGGTGGGCACCAGCCGGGGGACACCCAGATCGGGAGCCGTGATGGCGAGGTGCGCCAGCAGCCCGTTCTGCAGGGCGAGCAGGCGACGATCCTCCACGGCGTTGGCGATCTTCAGGACGTAGCGCCGCGCGCCGCTGTCGACCAGCAGGTTCTGGTCGCGCTCGCTGACCAGCGGCGCCGTGGAGCCGTCGAGGCCGTATACGCGCTGCAGCAGCGCGCGGACCTCGGCCTCGGCCAGCTCGGGTTGCGGGTGATCAAACACGGACAGCTCACTCACGGATGGTCTCCGACTGGCGTCATTCCACAGGCCCGTCGTTGGGGCGGGCCATGGAGTATGGTTCCGCCCTGCCCCGGACACCACCCGTCCCGCCGGAACGCAGGTGAAGCCGTCATCCTCGGGGCCGTGCGGGTACCGGAGTGCCGTGTTCCAGCGAGGAGTACCGGTCGGTCGAGCTGGATGGA
Organism: Gemmatimonadota bacterium; assembly: GCA_034440415.1. Taxonomy (GTDB): domain Bacteria; phylum Gemmatimonadota; class Gemmatimonadetes; order Gemmatimonadales; family GWC2-71-9; genus JADJOM01. The sequence continues at coordinate 10,753 of JAWXBX010000236.1, forward strand.
GCGGGGGAACCGCGAGCGAGCAGGCGGGATGAGGATGGGGCAGCGGTCGCGGGCGGGTGCACGCGGAATCAGGTGCAGGCGTCGCGCGGGATCAACTCCCCTGACCACCCCGGCCCTTGGGGCCCTTGCGGCTGGTGGGCTCGCCAAACCTGAGCTTCGACGCACCGCCGGAGACCTCGCCCCGGGGAGCGAGATCTTCGAGGAGGACGACCTCGTCTTCCGCGGGGGGGATCGGCTTGTCGCGCTTCTTGTTGGTCATGTGACGTGGTCCGGGTCTACCTCGTGTCTGGAATCGAACGGGCCAGGATCCTCGCCGAGCTCAGCCGGCAAGGATCCCGATTCCGCTCCGCTCAGGCGCGCGGCTTCGGCTTGGCCGTCGCGCCACCCTTGACCTGCTCGGCCTTGTCTTCGTCGATCTTCTTGGTGGGAAGATCGCGGACCTTGTCGTTCTGCTTGTCGGACATGAGTGCCTCCGTATGCGAGTTGTGCCTTCGGGAAAGAATCACTGCGATCCACGTGGCGGCGTGTACCCGGCGGCCGTCCGCCCACCCTTTACCTGCGCCGCCTTCTTGGCGCCCACGGCCTTCTTGGGCAGGTCCTTCATCTTGGGCTACTTGCTGGCAGCCATCGGTCGATCCTCCTGAGTGGGGGTCCGGCCCAGCGCCCGGCGGCGGTGTGCCGAGGCGGGTGGTGCGCTGGACCCAGGGATTCGCGGGGTAACCGGCAGCCACCGGCCTCGCGTGCCTCTCTCCAAGGCAGGCGCTGTGCCGTGACCTGGGGCAGATGCCAACAATTTGCAGTGGAACGACTTGGCTTTTCGAGCGCAGCGGACTGGACCACAGAAGGTATCGATCTGCAGCCATCGGATAGATCGATTGTGAGACTGTGGTAGCAAGACGGGACTGGCGGCCACCACGGGACGGTTGCCCATCACCGTGGTGGATCACCTCACGCCGGGCGCACCCCGAGCTTCCGATCGAGGGTCGAGCGTGACAGCCCCAGCATGCGCGCGGCCTGACGCTTGTTGCCGCTGACCTGCTCCATCACGGCACGGATGTGCCGCAATTCGGCGGCTCGCAGCGACAGATCGGCACCACCGGGCCCGGCCGGCGCAGGCGACTGGAGCATGGTCCTCTCCGCCACGCCTTCCACACCGCGCTCCAGCAGAATCGCCTCGGGGGCGATCACCTCTTCCTCGGTGATCGCAACCGCGGTGTGAATGACCCGGTTGAGTTCCCGCAGGTTGCCAGGCCAGTCGTACGAGAGCAGCCGGTCGGCGGCGGCACGGCTCAGCCCCACGATGGTCTTCCGCTGTGCCGCGCTTGCCGCCGCGATCGCGGCCGCGGTGAGGCCGCGCAGGTCGTTGGGGCGCTGGCGGAGCGAGGGCAGCCGCAGCGTGATGCCGCTGATCCGGTAGAACAGATCCTTGCGGAAATGGTCGGTTTCGAGGTACCGGTTGAGCGGGAGGTGGGTCGCCGAGATGAGCCGGACGTCGGCATCGAGCAGCTGCTCGCCGCCGAGGCGCTCGAATTCGCCGTACTCGACCGCCCGCAGGATCTTGGCCTGGCCCTGCGGTGTCATGTCGGCGATCTCGTCGAGAAAGAGCGTGCCCCCGTCGGCCAGCTCGAATTTCCCCTTCACCCGGCGGATGGCCCCGGTGAAGGCGCCCTTCTCATGACCGAAGAGCTGGCTGTCCAGCAGGGTCTCGGAGAGCGCGGCGGAGTTGAAGGCGATGAAGGGGCGTTTGGCACGGCTGGAGGAGTTGTGAATGGCGCGGGCGAGCATGGTCTTGCCGGTGCCGGTCTCGCCCAGAATCAGAATCGGCAGGCCGGTTCGGGCGGCGATGCGGGCCAGCCCCAGGCACGCCGCCATCGGCTCGTCGTCGCTCTGGAAGTCGTCCAGCGTGTAACGCCATTCGGGGTGGCGTTCGCCCTCGAGCCAGCGTTCAGGCATTACGGGGCCGGGGGTGGTTCCACGAAGCTCTCCTTGAGCGCGCGGATCGGTTCGAAGACGAAGCTCACCAGCGAGCGCCTGCCGGTCACGATATCGGCGCTGCCGCCCATGCCGGGGAGCAGCGGCTTCATCCGGCCGCGTACCCGGATCGAGTCATCCCGGAGCTCGATCAGGGCGCGGAAGGCGCCGCTGTCGGAGGAGGTGGTTCCGGTGGGGCCAAGCCAGCGCACCGTCCCGAAGCGTACCCCGTAGCGCTGGTAGGGAAAGGCATCAAAGCGGAGCTTCACCCCCTGGCCCGGCTGGACCTGCGGCACGCCGGACTGGGGCAGCACCAGTTCACCCTGGAGCCGGTCGCGGGCACAGGCCATCTCGCTCAGGATCTCGCCCTCCTGCACCACCGCACCAGGAGCGTTCACGTGCATGCGCAGCACCGTCCCGGCGCAGGGCGTGGTGACCACCAGCCCCGAGTCGGTGCTGTTGATCAGGTCGCGCCCCATGCTGCGGATGTGGATCGTGGCGGTCTCCATCGATTCCAGCAGCCCGCGCCTGGCTTCCTGATACTCCAGGTCCCGGGCCGCCTCATCCTCGGCGAGCCGGGCGATATCACTGCGGGTCTCGTCGAGATCGTTCTGCACGCTCTGGACCTCCTCCGCCAGCGTGCTGGCCTCCAATTCCATCCGGCTCGCTTCCAGCTGTCCGATGGCGCCGCGTCCCGCCCCGGAAATGGCGCTGTCGGCGAGCCGTCGCGTCAGGACGAGCCGGGTGCTCTTGGACCGGAAGAGTCCATCCAGAAACCGAATCCGGTTCTCCAGTCGGCGGGAATCGGCGGCATCGGACCGGCGGCGGGTCTCGTACTGACTCTTGAGGATGATCAGCCGCTGCTCGTTGCTGCTCCGCTGGGTCTCCAGCGTCCGCAGGTCGGCCGAACGATCACTGAGACTCACGGAGCGAATCACGAACAGCGCAGCCCCCGAGGCCACCGTGTCGCCCTCGCTGACGCGCACCTGACTCAGCAGGCCGGCGCGGAGGGCGCGCACCGGATCGGTGCCCTTCACCGGCACCAGGATGAAGCGACCGGACACCACCTCCGGAACGTGGACCACCACCGCCGCGACCAGCACCACGGCAAACAGGGTGATGATCAGCACGGAGAGTCCGCGCGCCACCCAGTGAGGGGGCGCGGAGTCCATGAAGGGGGCGTCGGATGCGGCCATGGATCAGTTCGCTCTCACAGCCCCAGTTGCTGGCTTACCAGGAAGAAGTACAGTCCCTGCCGCTTCATCAGGTCGTCATGGGTTCCCTGCTCGACCAGCCGGCCCTTCTCCAGCACGATGATCAGATCGGCCTCACGCACGGTGCTGAGCCGGTGGGCAATGACGAAGGAAGTCCGGCCTTCGAGCAGCTGGTCGATATTCTCCTTGACCGCCCGTTCGCTCTCGGTGTCGAGGGCGCTGGTGGCCTCGTCGAAGATCAGCACGGGTGGGCGGTTGAAGATGGCGCGGGCGATCGCCACCCGCTGCCGCTGTCCGCCAGAGAGCGCCAGCCCCGACTCGCCGATGCGGGTGTCGTAGCCCAGCGGCAGCCGCTCGATGAATTCGCGCGCGTTGGCCGCCTGCGCCGCCCACATCACCGCGTCGAGATCCGGCTCCTCATCGCCGAAGCCGATGTTGCGGGCGATCGTATCATCGAACAGGTGATTTTCCTGCAGCACGAAGCCGATCTTGCGGCGGAGATCGTGGTAGTTGAGCGACTTGAGGTCGAGGCCGTCGTACTGGATCGTGCCCGCGGTGGGTTCCAGCAGGCCGGCCAGGCACTTGATGAGGGTGGTCTTGCCCGAGCCGCTGCGGCCCACGATGGCCACCATGGTGTTCGGCGGGACCTCGAGGTCGATATCCTCCAGGATCGGGGCCGACTCGGGACCACCGTAGCGGAAGCCCATCTTCCGGAAGGCGATCCGGCCCTCCAGCGACTTGACCGGAATGAGCCGGGAGCGATCATGGCCCTGTTCCGGTTCCTGCTGGAAGATGTCGTCCAGCCGGTTCAGGTAGACGGTGGCCTGTTGCAGGTTGTCCCACATGGAGAGCAGCGTAAGAATGGGCGCATTCGCCAGCGCCAGCAGCGCGTTGAAGGCGACCAGCGCGCCGATGGACATCTGTCCATTCATGACCAGGTGGGCCCCCACCAGCAGGAACAGTACCACCGACAGCAGCGTGACGCTGTGAATGATGCCGTTGTAGGTCATCACGGTGAAGTCCGCCTTGAACCGCTTGCGGGCGACGCTGAGGAATTGGCCGAGCATCAGGTTGCGGAACGAGTGTTCCGCGCCCAGCGCCTTGACGGTTTCGATCCCCTTGATCGCGTCGATCTGGAAGCTCTGGTAGCGGCCGTGCGATTCCTCCAGCTCGGCGTAGAGCGGAAAGAGCCAGCCGGAGGCGTACCGCATGAGCAGGATGAACAGCGGGACCGTGGCCAGAAAGACCAGCGTGAGCGTGCCGCTGTAGACCAGCATCAGCCCGAGGGCCGCGAGCAGCTGGGCCGAGGCGGTGAGCATGGCCACGCCGTGTTCGACCAGGAACTCGCGGACTTGCCAGATGCCCGCCAGCCGCCGCTGAATGTCGCCGGTTCGGCGGGTACTGAAGTAGCTCATGGGCAGGCTCAGCAGCCGCCGGGTCAGGAAGTCCAGCGTAGCCGCATCCACCCGGACGGCGGCAAAGCTGAGCAGATACCGCTGCAGCACCGTCGCCACCAGGGTAAAGACGATCACCGCCCCCATCCCCAGAATCAGGACGTTCAGCAGCCCGACGTCGTGCTCGACCACCACCCGGTCCACGATGACCTGGGTGAAGACCGGGATCACCATCTGTAGCACGCTCACGATCAGGGCCAGCGCCGTGGCCTGCATGATCAGGCCGGCATACGGCTTGAAGAACGGGAGCAGCCAGGAGATGCCCGCCGACGTTTCCTCGTTGTCGGCGAACTTGTCGGTGTAGTCGAACAGGGCGGCGTACCCGCTCCACTTCTTCTCGAACTCCGCGATCGGCATCCGCCGCTTGCCGATGCCCGGGTCGGAGACGCGGACCGAGGTTGCGTCCACATCGTACAGCACCACCCAGTGATTGCCGTCCCAGTGCACGATCGCCGGCAGCGGCATCTGGGGCAGGTTGACCGGTGACGCCTTGACGGCGCGGGCGGCGAGGCCGAGCTCGTTGGCCCCCTCGCAGATGGCCTTGAGGCTGGCGCCGTCCAGGCTGGTGTGGACCATCTGCCGGATGCGGGCCAGGCTGATCGCCCTGCCGTAGTAGCGACAGACCATCGCCAGACTGGTGGCGCCGCAGTCCATCTCGTCGATCTGCCACAGATGGGGAAAGCGGCGGATGCGCTTGCGCCGCTTGACGAACCGCCCGGACTCGTCGGCGAATGGTGCGGACGCCGCGTCGGGCTGATCAGCAGGCTCGGGCCGGGCGGCATGGTCCTTCGGATCGGGAATGGCCCAGGTCCGGGTCAGGTCCTGATCGAGCTGGGCGTCGCTGACCAGCTCGGTGACGCTGGCATCGGCCGGCAGCATCTCGCGGAAGAGATCGATCGGAATCTGGGCGGTGTGGCGGAAATCGAACTGCGCGATGCGTTCCTCGATGGCCGCGCGAAATTCGGCGTGCTTCGCCAGC
>JAWXBX010000237.1:0-11668 GCA_034440415.1 Gemmatimonadota bacterium
CCATCCGCCCCGCTCTCCAACATCCAGTACGACATCACCTTCTTCAACGGGACCAATGTCCTGCTCTACCCGGAGGGGCGCGGCTTCAGCTTTCCCGCGACCGTCCGCATCACGACGGAACCGGACTGGCGGGTAGCGACCGGCATGCACCCGGCGGCGGGGGGCGGCTACACCGAGAGGAATTATCACGACCTGGTTGACATGCCATTCTTCGTCGGCGCATTCGACTACGAGAGCGCGATGGTCGGCGGCCTCAATGCCCGGCTGGCGACCTATCCCGCCGGCACCCTGAGCGGGGCGGCGCGAGAGGCGTTCTGGGCCGACTACCTCCGGATGTTCGCCCCCCAGGCGGCGGTCTTTGGTGAGACACCGTACGACAACTACACCACGATGATGGTGTTCGACTCCGCCGCGCAGGGCGGCTCCGCGCGGGAGCACCAGAGCTCGCACCTCGGACTCTACACGCCCGAAGGCATCGGACAGCGCTGGGTCTCCTCGGTGACGGCGCACGAGATGTTCCACGCCTTCAACGTGAAGCGGCTCCGGCCGGTCGAGATGGCCCCGTACCGCTATGACGTGCCGCAGCCGACGCCGTGGCTCTGGGTGCGAAGGGATCACCGACTACTACGCCGACCTCACGCTGCTGCGCGGCGGCATCGCCGACTCAGCGGAATTCCTGAGCACCACGGGGGGGGAAGATCACCGGTGTCACCCAGAGTATTCCCGTCGCGCTCGAGGACGCCTCGCTCTCCACCTGGATCCATCCGACCGATGGCACGGGATACCTGTACTATCCCCAGGGCTCACTCGCCGGCTTCATGCTGGACATCCTGATTCGCGATGCATCCGACAATCGGCGCTCCCTCGACGACGTGATGCGGCAGGCCTATCGCAACAGCTACAAGAGGGGGCGTGGCTTCGACGCGGTGGAGTGGCGGCCTGATGTGCGTGCGGCGGCGGGGCGCGACTTCCCTGGGTTCAACGATCGCTACATTGACGGGCGTGAGGCCTATCCGTGGGACAGCGTGCTCCCGCTGGCCGGTTTCCGCCTGCAGCGCGATACGACTTATCTTCCCCGCCTCGGCATCAATACCCGGGTCGATTCGACCGGCACGAGCGTGCTGGGGGTCGTCCCGGGAGGCGCCGCGGCGGCGGCAGGTGTGCAGGGGGGCGATATCCTGGCGAGCATTGGCACCGTCGCGATCAACGGCGAGCCATCCTTCCAGTTGTACCGCGAGACCTACGCCGGGAAGGACGGCGAGGAACTTCCGATCGTCCTGAAGCGCAACGGCAGCACGCTGACCCTGACAGGGAAAGTCCGCGCCGTCGCCAGCGTGACGACGCGGCTGGTGGCCGACCCGGCCGCGAGCCCGAAGGCGGCACGGATCCGGGCCGGGATCTTCCAGGGCAGAACGGGGAGCTGAGCCATGGAACAGGAGCGGGTGATGTCGTCCACTGGAGTCTTCGCCGATCAGTTCAGCCGGATCGCCGAAGGCGATCCCTGGTATGGCCCGAACATGGAGCAGGTGCTGGCGAACATCACCACCACCGATGCCGCCGCCCACCCGATCCCGGATGCGCACAGCATCTGGGAAATCACGCTGCATCTCACGGCCTGGGTCCGTGAGGTGCGGCGCCGGCTGGCGCTCGGGATCTGGCAGATCCCCGAAGATGGCGACTGGCCCACACCGGATCCGGTCGGCCCGGCCAACTGGACGGCGGCGGTGAACACGCTGATCGAGGCGCACGCGGAACTCGTCGCCGAACTGTCGCGCTTCTCCGAGTCACGCATGGATGAACTGGTCGGCGGGATCCGGGACCAGGCGATGGGCTCAGGCCAGACCTACCGCCAAGTGCTGCACGGACTGCTGCAGCACGACGCCTACCATCTGGGGCAGATCAGCCTGATCAAGAAGGCGCTGGGCCGCGGCTGATCCGGGTGTCGCACGACTACAATCAAATGATCGGAGCACAATATGAAGATCGAGATCCTTTATTGCCCGACCTGACAGAATAACAGATCCAAGGTCACGAGTCTCGTGGCCCTCATCAAGGAACGCCTCGGCATTGACGCGGTGACCGCGCCGGGCAAGACCGGCCAATTCGAGGTGATCGCCGACGGCAGGCAGATCGCCGCACGCGGTGGGAACTGGCTCACTCGGAGATTTGGCGCTGGCTATCCCGACCTTGATCGCGTGGTCGACCAGCTCGGGAAGCCCCGCGGCGACGACCCGGACTGATGGCCAGTGGGGCTTCCGTCATCCGGCGCGGCCTGCATGTCGTCCTGGGAGCTGTTCTCGGCGGGATGGTCTGGCGTCGCACTCGCTGGCTCGTCCCGCACCCTGACACGGGCGATAGCTGACCACGACAGGGCGCGGAGTACCCGCGATCCGCAACCTGACAGGCGCGTGGAACAGCGGGAAGGGATCGGCGGCGGCGCCATCCATTGCAGGTCCTCAGGCCGTGGTCCGCAGCGCATGCGTGGATGTTATTCCCGGAGCCCCGGCGACCGCCCCACCACCGCCAGCGCCTCCTCCAGACTCACCGCTCCGGCCTCACCCGACAGACCGATCTGCTGCAGCACCAGCCCGAACACCGCTTCCTGCGTCCATCCGGCGGCGCGGAGGTCCGGCACACCGCTGTCGCGCGCGGACTTGCTGAGCTTGTCGCCATTCGGCTTGAGAATCAACGGGTGATGCAGAAAGGTCGGCAGCGTCTCCCGCCCAAGCATCCGGGCCAGGCGCAGCTGGCGACCGGTGGAATCGAGCAGGTCCGCTCCGCGCACGATCAGGTCGATGCCCTGGCGGAGATCATCCACGACCACGCCGAACTGATAGGTCCAGTTCCCCAGTCGGTCCCGGAGCAGCAGATCGCCACACTGCTCCGCTGGGGATTGGCTCTGGGGTCCCAGTCGAAGATCGACGAAGGACTCATCGCCGCCCGCCAGCTCCACGCGGAGTCCGCTGCCCCGCGCCTCGGGCAGGCCACGAGTGCGGCAGTGCCCGCTGTAGGGCCGCTCCTGGTTCGCACCAGTGGCCGGCGCCGACGCGGCGTCGGTGGCGCGGGAACAATCGCAGGCGTAGACGTGGTAGCCCGCCGCGCGCAATTGGGCGACGGCGGCGCGGTACGCCTGCCCGTTGTCGCTCTGGCGCCAGGGATTCGGCCCGCCGCGGTAACTCGTCGTGGGCGCGACATCAGGGACGAGGCCAAGCCAGTCGAGATCATCGAGCAGGGCGGTCTCGTAGATGGCGCGGCAGCGCTGCCGGTCGTGATCCTCGACCCTGAGCAGCACGCGCGCATTGCGGGCCGCAGCCGCGCTCCAGACGTAGAGCGCATTGGCGACGTGGCCCAGGTGCAAATAGCCGGTGGGAGCGGGAGCGTAGCGGGTCAGGGGCATCGGATCGGTGGAAAGCTGGTGTCCGATGGTCCGCCTGTCGAGCCCGAAGCAGCCGACCTCCGAAGGAGGCCGGCTGACCCAGTCGCGATCTACCTGAAGTGCAGGGGCTGGTCCTTCGCTCCCGGCTCAGTTCGTCATCGGCGAGGAGCCGGCCATCGCAGTCTTGATGTCGGCCTCGATCGCATCGAGCTTGCGACCGAGGTCGAGACGCAGCGTCGTCAGGTCGTTACCGGTGCGGTCCGCCGCGTTGCGCATGTCATCCGCGACGGAGGCACGCTTGATCCGCAGGTCGGCGATCGTCCCATCCAGTTTCGCCTTGGCATCGGCCGTGGCGGTGCGGGCGGTGGCGTCGAGCGAATCCAGTGAGCGGTCAACCGCATTCACTCGCCGCTCCAGCGCCGTCCGAGCCTCGTCCACCTCAGCCCCGACCTCGGCGCCTGCCCGCATTCCCGCGTCGTCCCGCTTGCATGCCGTCGTCGCCATCAGCATCGCCGCGGCAACCAGAATCGTCCGTCCACGCATATCCCCTCCAGAGGTGCACCGCACAGTCGGCGGTGTGATGACAGGTTGATCCTTCACATACTTGCCGCTGTTACGATGCGATCGGCTTGCCTGCGACGATTCCCAGCAGGAGTATCACGCCGAAGACGACCAGGAAGAGGATGAACAGCGTCTTGGCAATGCCGGCCGACGCCGTAGCGATGCCGCCGAAGCCCAGCAACCCGGCGACCAGTGCCAGGACGAGAAAGGTCAGAGCCCAGCGCAGCATGTCGATTCCCTTTCAGCGACGTGCGCAACCGGAGTGGCTGGCGTGACTTCCCGGCTGGTCCGCTGACGGCGCCAGCCATGCACGCCGCGGTCGATATACTTGGCGTCGATTGCACGAGTACGTTCCAACAGCGGGCACCACGCCCGCACCAGCAGATCCCGCAGCGCCCGCTGACGATCCAGTCCCATGTCCGAGTCCTCCCATTCGATGGTGGGGGCGACGGAACCGGACGCAAAAAGAGGCGCGAGCGCACGGAGAATCCCGTGGCATTCGCGCCTCCAACTCGCAGACCGGTCGTCTGCCCGCCGAGGTGGCCGCGTTGCGCGGCCGTTTGTTGAGCAAGGGTCAGTCTAGCGACATGCACCGCTGAACGCAATGGCTTCAGCGAAACAGGAACCCCTCCCGGCCACCGCGGTCGGGAGGGTGTTCATGTCGTCACACGTGATGCAGAGGCGCCGACCGGAGTCGAACCGGTGATGGAGGTTTTGCAGACCTCTGCCTTACCACTTGGCTACGGCGCCGGGGAGGCAAAACCTAGCGTCGGACCGCCCCGGATGGAAGCCGAGCGTACGAGGCGCTACCGCGCCGCCGCCGCCTTCGGCTCCAGCTCCGCCCGCTGGGTCCGCAGCGCCTCGAGCAGCAGCGGCGAGAGTCCGACACCGCCCGCCTGGTCGAGATGGGCGTACATCGCTGCGCGCATCCGCGGTTCCCAGAACCGCCGGATATGGGAGGCGGTGCTGCTGACCGACTCCACATGATCGGGCAGCGATTGGTAGAACTGCCCGATCTGGTTGGCCATGTGGACCAGGTGCTCGACGTTCATCGGCTCACTTCCCCGCGGTCTGCGGCGCGGGATGCTGCTGGCCCTGCTCGAGCAAGGTGAGCTGCTCGGCGGTGAAGGCGTGGTGCCGCTCCTGCCATTCCGAGTTGCCGAAGACCGGCATGACCTGCACCGCGGTGACCTTGTACTCCGGGCAGTTGGTCGCCCAGTCGGAGTTGTCGGTGGTGATGACGTTGGCGCCCGACTCCGGATGATGGAACGTGGTGTAGACCACCCCCGGCTGGACTCGATCGGTGATCCGCGCCCGCAGGGTCGTCTCGCCGGCGCGGCTCACGATCCCGACCCAGTCGCCCTCCTTCACCCCGCGCTCCTCGGCGTCATGCGGGTGAATCTCCAGCCGGTCCTCTTCATGCCAGTCGACATTGGCGGTGCGGCGGGTCTGCGCCCCCACATTGTACTGCGAGAGGATGCGTCCGGTGGTGAGGATGAGCGGGTACTTCCGGTTCACCTTCTCGTCGGTGGGGACGTACTCGGTGATCATGAAACGGCCCTTGCCACGAACGAACTCGTCCACGTGCATCACCGGCGTGCCCGCCGGATGCTGCTCGTTGCAGGGCCACTGAATGCTGCCAAGCTGGTCGAGCAGCTCGTAGCTCACGCCGGTGAAGGTCGGCGTCAGCCGTGCGATCTCGTCCATGATCTCGGAGGGATGGCCATAGTTCATCGGGTAGCCCAGCGCGTTGCTGAGCATCATCGTGACTTCCCAGTCCTCCTTGCCGCCCAGCGGCGGCGTCGCCTTCCGCACCCGGGAAATCCGCCGCTCGGCGTTGGTAAAGGTGCCGTTCTTCTCCAGGAACGAAGAGCCGGGCAGGAAGACGTGGGCGAACTTGGCGGTCTCGCACAGGAAGAGGTCCTGCACGACGATGCACTCCATCGCCTCCAGCGCCGCGGTGACGTGCTGGGTATCGGGGTCCGACTGCGCGATATCCTCGCCCTCCAGGTACAGCCCCTTGAAGCTGCCCTCGAGCGCGGCGTCGAACATGTTGGGAATGCGGAGCCCCGGTTCCGGCTCGAGCTTCACACCCCACGCCCCTTCGAACAGCGCGCGGGTGGGGCCATCGAGCACGTGGCGGTAGCCGGGATATTCGTGCGGGAAGGAGCCCATGTCGCAGGAGCCCTGCACGTTGTTCTGGCCGCGTAGCGGATTTACGCCCACACCCTCGCGCCCGATGTTGCCGGTGGCCATCGCCAGGTTGGCGATACCGATGACCATGGTCGAGCCCTGGCTGTGCTCGGTGACGCCGAGTCCGTAGTAGATCGCCCCGTTGCCCCCGGTGGCGTAGAGCCGGGCGGCGGCGCGGATCTCCGCCGCCGGCACGCCGGTGACGCTCTCGAGCGCCTCGGGTGAATGCTCCGGCGTGGACACGAACGCGCGCCACTGGTTGAAGCTGACGACCTCGCAGCGCTCCCGGACAAAGGCTTCGTTCACCAGTCCCTCGGTGACCACGACATGGGCCAGCGAATTGATCAGGGCGACGTTGGTGCCGGGCCGGAGCTTGAGGTGATGGTCCGCCACGACGTGTGGGGTGCGGACCAGGTCGATGGTGCGCGGATCGGCGATGATGAGCCTGGCCCCGTCGCGCAGCCGGCGTTTCATCTGGGACGCGAAGACCGGGTGACCGTCGGTCGGGTTGGCACCGATGACGAAGATGACATCGCTGAGCAGCACCGAGTCGAAGTCCTGGGTCCCGGCCGACTCACCCAGCGTCGCCTTGAGGCCGAAGCCGGTCGGCGAATGACACACCCGGGCGCAGGTGTCGATGTTGTTGTTGCCGAAGGCGGCGCGCACCAGCTTCTGCATCAGCCACACCTCTTCGTTGCTGCAGCGCGAGGAGGAGATGGCGCCGACCGAATCACGGCCGTACTTGCCCTGAATGCGCTTGAACTCCGACGCGGCGTAGCCGATGGCCTCCTCCCAGCTCACCTCCCGCCACGGGTCGGAGATCTGCTTGCGGATCATCGGCCTGGTAATGCGGTCGGGATGGGTCGCGTAACCCCACGCAAACCGGCCCTTCACGCAGGAGTGGCCGTGATTGGCGTGGCCGTTCTTGTTCGGGGTGAGGCGGACGACCTGGGTTCCCTTCACTTCCGCCTCGAACGAGCAGCCGACCCCGCAATAGGCGCAGGTCGTGATGACGCTGCGGTCCGGTGTGCCATGCTCGATCACCGACTTGTCCATCAGCGTCGCCGTGGGGCAGGCCTGCACGCAGGCCCCGCACGAGACGCACTCCGACTCCATGAAGCTCTCCATCTGGCCGGGAGAGACCTTGGAATCGAAGCCGCGGCCGTCGATCGTCAGCGCGTAGGTGCCCTGCACCTCTTCACAGGCCCGGACGCAGCGGGAGCAGACGATGCACTTGGTCGCATCAAACGTGAAGTACGGATTCGAGGTGTCCTTCTCGCCGACCAGGTGATTCTTTCCCTCGTAGCCGTAGCGGACTTCGCGCAGCCCCACCTGGCCGGCCGTATCCTGCAGCTCGCAGTCGCCGTTGGCGGAACAGGTCAGGCAGTCGAGCGGGTGGTCGGAGATGTACAGCTCCATCACGCCCCGGCGGAGCTGGGCCAGCTTGGGCGTCTGGGTCCGCACGGTCATGTTGGCTTCGACCGGCGTGGTGCAGGAGGCGGGGTAGCCCTTCCGGCCTTCGACCTCGACCAGGCAGAGTCGGCAGGAGCCGAACGCCTCGAGGTTGTCGGTGGCGCAGAGCTTCGGCACCATGAGCCCCGCTTCCGTCGCCGCGCGCATGACGGAGGTGCCGGCTGGCACGGTGACCGCAATGCCGTCGATCGTGAGCGTCACCATGGTGGTGGACGTCGATGCCGGCGTGCCGTAGTCGAGATCAGCTGCGAGCTGCATGGGTCCGTCCTCGAATCCGTGAAGCTGAACGAGTGGTCAGCGGGTGCCAGCGGCCGCGAGGGACGCAGCGGGCAGCCCGAAATCTTCCGGGAAATGATTCAATGCGCTCAGCACCGGAAAGGGCGCCATGCCCCCCAGCGCGCAGAGCGAACCGCCCAGCATGGTGTCGCAGAGATCCCGGAGCAGCGTGATGTTCGCCGTCCGGTCCTCGTCCGCGATGATCCGGTCAATCACCTCCACGCCTCGGACCGATCCAATCCGGCAGGGGGTGCACTTGCCGCACGACTCGATGGCGCAGAACTCCATCGCGTAGCGGGCCATCTGCGCCATGTCGACGGTGTCGTCAAACGCGACGATGCCGCCATGGCCGACCATCGCGCTGATGGCGATGAACGCCTCGTAATCGAGCGGGGTGTCGAACTGCGATTCGGGGAGGTACGCCCCCAGCGGCCCGCCCACCTGCACCGCGCGGATCGGCCGGCCGGTGATCGAGCCGCCGCCGTAGTCGTACAGCAGCTCCCGCAGCGTCACGCCGAAGGCCTTCTCGACCAGCCCGCCATGCTTCAGGTTACCGGCCAGCTGGATCGGCAGCGTCCCGCGCGAGCGGCCCATTCCGTAGTTCGTGTAGAAATCGGCGCCACGGTCGAGGATGATCGGCACTGACGCGAGCGAGATGACGTTGTTGATGACCGTCGGCTTGCCGAACAGCCCGGAGATGGCCGGAAGCGGCGGCTTGTAGCGCACAATGCCGCGCTTGCCCTCCAGGCTCTCCAGCATCGCCGTCTCCTCGCCGCAGATGTAGGCGCCGGCACCGACTCGCACTTCAAGGTCGAACGCCTTGCCGCTGCCCAGCACGTTTGCGCCGAGGTGGCCCGTCGCGACCGCGGCCACGATCGCTTCGTTGAGCACCACCAGCGCGTCGGGATACTCGGAGCGGAGGTAGATGTACCCCATGGTCGCTCCGACAGCGATCCCGGCGATCGTCATTCCCTCGATGAGCACGAAGGGGTCGCCCTCCATGATCATCCGGTCGGAGAAGGTGCCCGAGTCACCCTCATCGGCGTTGCAGACGACGTACTTCTGCGACCCCGCCGCGCCCAGTACCGTCTTCCACTTGATGCCGGTGGGGAATGCCGCCCCGCCGCGCCCGCGCAGGCCGGACTGGGTGACGATCTCGACGATCCTCGCGCCGTCGAGCTCCAGCGCTCGGCGCAGGCCGCGGTAGCCGCCATGCGCCTCGTAATCGTCGAGCGACACCGGATCGGTGATGCCGATCCGGGCGCAGGTGAGCCGCTCCTGCCGCTTGAGGTAGCTGATCTCCTCGGTGAGGCCGAGGCCTTGCTTGTGGTTCCCGCCGCTCAGGAAACCGGCCGCAAAGAGCGACGCGACATCCGTCTCTGCGATGGGCCCGTAAGCCATCCGGCCGGCCGGCGTTTCCACCTCGACCATCGGCTCCAGCCAGTAGAGGCCGCGGGAGCCGTTGCGCACCAGCTCGACCGCGACGCCGAGGCGCTTCGCTTCCGTCAGGATCGTCGCGGCGACGGCATCGGCGCCGACCGACTTGGCGCCGGAGTCGCGCGGGACGTAGACCCGGGTCATGGCCGCTGCTCCAGTCCGGCGACCAGGGCGTCAAACCGCGCCGGCGTCACCCGGCCATGCACCTGCCGGTCGATCGTGATGGCCGGTGACAGCGCGCAGTTGCCGAGACAGTAGATCGGCTCGAGCGTGATCGTGCCATCGGCGGTGGTCTCATGGAAGGTCACCCCCAGCTTCTTCCGGGCGTGCGCGATCAGCGCCTCGCCGCCAACCGCCTGACACGACTCGGCGCGACAGATATGGATCTGGTGGCGGCCGGGGGGCGTGTCGCGAAAGTCGTGGTAGAAGGTGATGACGCCGTGCACTTCCGCCCGCGACAGATTGAGGGCGCCGGCGATCATCGGCACGGCATCAGGCGGGATGTAGCCCAGGTGCTCCTGGATGCCGTGCAGGATCGGGAGCAGGGCGCCGGGCAGGGCGTTCAGTTGGTCGAGGACCAGCTGCACCGTGGGTTCCCAGGGAGCGACCGCGGTCATCGGATCTCCACGGCGGCGGAGAGCACGGCGGGCAGGGCGAGATAATTGAGCACGAACCGGGTCACCTCGAGCGAGTCGTTCACATCGAGCCGCGGTACCGTCCCCCCCTCCAGCGGGGTGTCGGTCGCGACGGCGATCACATCGGGATCGTGCGGCCAGCAGCGCGGCGGCTTGCCATGCGCCGTGCGGTAGACTTCGATCTTGGGGTACTCTGCGTGGGAAAATCCTTCGACCAGCACCAGGTCCAGCGTGCCGGCGTCGAACCGCCGCAGCATCTGCTCGAGCGACGGCTCCTCCAGCGGGTCCGGCTGCTCGCCGAGCAGGACCCAGCGCTCGCGACTGGCGACCAGCACCTGCGCCGCCCCCGCCTCCCGTACCCGGTAGCTGTCCTTGCCGGGACGGTCCATGTCGAAGCCATGCCGTGCATGCTTGAGGACCCCGACCCGCAGCCCGGTATCGGCCAGTCGAGCGACGACCTGTTCGATCACCGTCGTCTTGCCGCTGCCACTGGTGCCGACGAAACCCAGGACCTTCATGTGCGCTGTCCTTTCCCCTACTTAAGTCCCGGCCGGGTCGGAGGTCGCGACGGGGCGTGGAGCACCCCTGAAGTATCGATCCATCCGGCGGCAAACGTAAGGTTGTCCGCAGCTTGTCGGGAGGCAAATCGGCGGGACGTATGGGGCGATTGGCGGGGTCTATGGGTGGGAGAAGGCGATTGGGCGATAGGCGATAGGCGATAGGCGATACGCGATAGGCGAGGAAGAAAATACCGCCTACCGCCTGGCGCCTGCTTCCGCGCCCACCACCCCTCAAACAGACACCCCGCCAGCATGAGAATACACCGTGAGGCGATTGCCGCGGGCAAAACCCACCAGCGTCAGCCCCGCCTGGTGCGCCACCCTCACGGCGAGACCGGTCGGGCCCGAGACGGCGGCCAGCAGCGGGCTCCCGAAGACCGTCGCCTTCTGCACCATCTCGAAGCTGGCCCGGCTGGTCACCACCAGAAAGCCGCCTTCCGGCGTGGTCCCGGAGCGGACCAGCGCACCGATCAGCTTGTCGAGCGCGTTGTGCCGGCCGACATCCTCCCGGACGAGCGTCAGCGCCCCGGCAGCCGTCGCCCATCCCGCCGCATGGACCGTCCCGGAGGCGGAGTTGAGCGGCTGGTGGCGGGAGAGCGCCTCGAGCGCGAGGAGGATGGAGGCGACCGGAATGGCCTGCCCCTGCCGCACCGGATGCAGCACCTTGAGGACATCGGCGATGGTATCGCTGCCGCAGATACCGCAGCCAGTCCGGCCGCTCAGCTTGCGGGAGCGGCCGTTGATCTTCTCCTCCAGCGCCGCAGGCACGGTCATCTGCACTTCGATGCCCTGACTGTAGCGCACGACTTCGATGGAGCGGATGTCCGCCGGCGACTGGATCAGCTCTTCGGTCAAGCTGAAGCCGACCCCGAAATCCTCGAGGTGCTCCGGGGTGGTCATCATGACCACATGGGCGGCGCCGTTGTAGGCCAGCACCACCGGCGTCTCCTCAATCAACCGCTCGGTCCGCGGCGTGAGCACTCCACCCACCCACTGCACCGCATCATGCTCCAGCAGTGGCGCGGCATAGCCCAGCCGCTGGAGGCTCAGAGGGTCCTGGATGTGGGATAGATCGGTCATTGTGAAGCTCCTGCCGCGGACAGCATTCAGCATTCAGCGTTCAGCGTTCAGCTGACGGCGGTTACGCGCCCAATCGC